>JAQVLK010000076.1 GCA_028704165.1 Candidatus Altimarinota bacterium
ACTACAAAATCCGGCTTACCTGAGCGATTTTACCGCCAGATAAAACTTTTTCGACATTTATGACGAAAACCCGGCTATGACTTGTTGCCGAATCTCTGATTATCTCCTATTTCGCATGAGTCATTTATTTCTCTGAAAAAAATTTTACCCAGACTGATATTCTTGTTTTTTTTATGTTATTATGCCTCCATGGCTAAATTATTGTGTCTGTCGAAGATATTTATTTTTTTTAGCGACTTCCTGTTCAACCTTTTGATCCTAAATTTTTGTCCTTATTGCTTAATACTCTTTTTAAAATGATCCATATTTATATTTTTGGTTACTGTATATTGTTTTTCGTTAATCATGAGACGTCTGTAACTTTTTGTCGTGTTGCAAACTGAATACGTAAATGTCTCTTAATGTTTTCGCAATTTAACACTTTTTCTTTCAAGTCGTTAGCCGAATAATAATAATGATTACTCGCTTCATAGCCGATTCGTGAATCCTCTTTTACTATTCCGTATAATATCTTGGCTAATCTGATTTCCTCCTCAAGAATTTTTATAATTTTCTCATAATTATTTAATGGGTATCGTCTCAGCCTTATAAATCGTGTCTGTAAATAAACGCTACGAAAATGGCAATAAACAGCCTTAGAAATATTTTCAAGATCCTTGAAATTTTTATAATTCTTGACACAGACAAAATCTTTTGCTTTTTCAAGAATATCAAGCCCGTCTTTCCAGCCTTCACTCAATTTTTTGAACTGTTTTTCGAATATTTCTTCCGGAAAATGTCCGCACCCACACCAGCCATAAAGGTCATCATATGGATAGCCCATCATTGTAGCTTTGTAATTGGATGGTTTTAAATGAAGCAGGTTCATTGGCCCAAAATTCTGAGGAGCCTTATAAAGTTGATTACATCCATTTAAAGGAAACTCCACAAAGGCTTTATCAAAACATTCCCAAGCATTCAAAATATGATGTGCCGCTTTTTTGCCAAACTTGGAAATAGCTATTTCTTCTTTTGGGCAATACAAAAGGTCATAATTACCTCCAGGATAGCCCCCAAGCGTCCAAGCAGTCATTAAACCCGAAATATTATGGTCTTTTAAGTTTTTCAGATGCTCTTCAACTAATCCTGGCACTGGGATATAGGGTACCGCTGAGCACTCCCAAGTATTATTGATCTGCACTTTGGCAAGTACCTCTAGGCCATGCGCACTAGCCTTTTTCCATACTTCACAGGCAAACGGTCCAGGGCCAATCTTTGACATTGAGTAATCAGATACTCTTCCCTTTATCCCATTCGCTTCAGTCGGTAAAGCAGTCTCGCTAACGCTCATAATCTTGACATTCTGATTAAGCCGTTCAATCGCCTTTCCAAGCCATTCCGAATCCCAAGCCCAAGTATGAACAATAACATCAGCTTCAGGGCTTGCGAGATGGATTCCTGCTTCAATAATGTTATTGACTTCTGCTACGACTTCAGGAATACCACGTTGTTCGCAGTGTTTACATTTTATATGCTTTATACGGGGCTTTGAAAGGCAATTAGTCAAATTTTCAGACATGGTAATAGTAAATACTCCTCCAAGCCCAGGAACGGCTTTGAATAATTCAGTACAACCATTTTTTAGCCGATTCTTTATATCCTGATTTGAAACGCATAAGCTCCCCATATTATTTAACAAGTCCTGATAACCAAGCCAACCCTCTCTACCTTTAAAAAAATCAAGAGGCATTGCTCGTGGTTCATTAAAATAGAGATATACTTTAATGCCGTATTTAGTAGCTCGTTCAGTCAATTCACGCAATGCTTGTTGACGTTTTTCATAACCATTTGAATATCTATTTTCGCCAAGCCATGGAACAAGAGAATACAGTATTCCAGGCAACCATACAGCATTCACACCTCGCTCCATGTATGCCGCTAGCGTTTTTTCAGAATAGGGGATAGATTCGGGTGAAAGTAACGGATCACCGTAGACTGCACAATAAGAATAGGCCATATTAAAGCTGAAACCGAAACGGTCTTTTTTTGCGACTTTTGGAACATCGCTACTACCAATAAAATCGTTCAAGAAATCGAAAGGCTTGTAACCTTTGACCATATTTTTATTGTTACTGAAATGTTTTCTGATTATATCTTTGAGTTCCATTGTTTTACGTAACTCAGCCTTATTCAATTCCCGATAATAAACAGGAGTAGTTTGAGGTTTGAACCCTCCCAGTTTTGCCCAAAGGAAATCATCTTCCCTTAGATGATTTTCCATTTTCATAGCCGTCCACCCCAAGAGTTCTATTATCTGGGACAGCGGTAACAGGTGCCAATTCATCCTGATTATTGTAATATAGCCTCGCTGTTTCCAAAGCTCGTGAGGGGCATCATTTTCAAAAACAAGGCCCATCTTACTAGCAATATCAATAATTTGTTTTTCTGTGGCTTTAAGAGTAAAAGCTAAGCTTTTCAATGAGACAATGTTCCAATTACGCCAAATTACAGCCTGCATACGCGTTGGGAAATGCATGAACTCAAGTGGTGCAACTGTTGATTCTTTTTCTCTTTCAAAATAATACATAATTAAGCAAATTCCTTGATCACAAACTCGGTGGAGAGATATGTTTCGTTGGTTTCACAAATCCTATTTAAAATATTTATAAGCTTCTGGGCCACAATAATTCCGGTTTTATTTAAATTAATTTTAATACTTGTTATATACGGTTTTTTTAAGTTCACGATATCTAAATTGTAGAATCGCGTAATTGCAATTTGATTTCTTTTTGTTTGAGTGTTTTATCTTTATCATTGAACAGTTCATTCAATAACTGAATACTTTTATAGCCAACATCTCTAATATCTGGAGTATAAGAAGTGATACCGCTCGCCCGAGTATTAACATTCTCAAAAAGGGTAATAAGTGATGTCGGAGGGAGCGATATGTTGCATTCTTCCAATCCTTTAAATAGCTCAAACGCGGTGTCTGGCGCTGTTGCTATAAAAGCATCATATTGTTTCACCGCTTGGAAATTGTCTCTTAAAAAATCTCTTACCCGGTCAGAAGTATTGTCGTCACTTGGAATATTTATAATATTTTCTTCTAGTTGCAACATCTCAGTTGCGTTTTTATAACCATTAATAATATGAAGAGAGCGGCCATCTTCATCCAGTTTGCGAGCGTTGATCAGGGCAATGCTTTTCTTCCCCTGATTATAAAGATATTGAACAGCATCAATTGTGGTGTTATAAAAATCAAGATTCAGGTAATTTACATCTTTATTTATTGCTTCCGAATGCAGATTTATACATAAAAAAGGGATTTGCCGTTTTTTTAGTTCATAAATTAACTCATAAGTTGAACGCTTAGGCAAAGCAATAATAACGCCAGCAATATTAGACTGTTCAAATCGCTGCCACGAAAAAGTTTGAAGCTTGCTTTGCATTATCTGTATATCCCATAAATGTTCAAAACAAAACTTCTGAATGCCATCAAAAATAAGATAATTTGTAGGACTTTGGCTCAAGGTAAGTTCTGCGCCCAGCGCAGGCATAATAAGCCCAATATTTTTGTGCTTTAGATGTTTTAAAGCATCCTTTGAAACAAAAGTACCTTTTTTCCTATTTCTGCTTATTAATTTTTCCTCTGAAAGCAAATTAAGCGCTCTCCGGATAGTAACAAGACTCACGTCAAACTTATTTGCAAGTTTATCTTCAGAAAATAGTTGTTTTCCCACTGGTATTTTGCTTTCCAAAATATCCGTTCTTATTATATCTGCAATTTGTCCATAAATAGGTATTTCAGGAGTATCGTAATAATATTTTTCGGGAACTTTCATTTAAAACACCTTATGATTACAAAAACAATATCTTTTAAAATTAAATGCTGTACGTATTACAATTATACAATCATCAACCAAATATTGCAAGTCTTTTTTTAAGATTTTAACAAAAAAAACA
>JAQVLK010000029.1 GCA_028704165.1 Candidatus Altimarinota bacterium
CTTTCCATTTCATTTCTTTTGCCAAGCATGCATCTATGATGTTTTGTTTCATAGTGATTAGGAGAGCGTTAGTCGGTCGTGACATGGTGGTTTTAGCTTAGTTTTCGCTAACCACTCTACCTTGCTACGCCAACCAAAAGGTAACCCTAATTGCTGCAATCTTAACAGTAAATGTCAAAAAAGAGCTCTTTTTACAGAACTCCTTTCCTATTTGATTTGTAAGAAAAACTATTTTGCTGTTTCTACATTTACAATAGTCTTGCGGAAAACACGACCATCATACTTTCTAATACGTTTCTCTCCGAATTTGACCTTGCCAGCTTCAGTAGCATAAATGGTGAAATCTTTGCCTAAAGCGGTGTTGTCACCTGGTAGGTAAACTGTACCTTTCTGGCGGACAATGATGTTTCCAGCTAGACAAACCTGGTCGCCAAACATCTTCACGCCACGACGTTTACTTTGACTATCACGATTATTTTTCGAGGTACCGGCGGCTTTCTTATGTGCCATAGTTAGCTAGTTAACTTATTAGCTAGTTAGACTCTAAAAGAGTATTCACTAGACCACAAATATGCGGATTTTTTTAGCAGGAATTTGGTAAGCGGAAGAATTTTAGCAGAAGAATCTGAAAATGCAAGCCCGAAAATAAATTTTGAATGCTGAATGCTGAATTTTAAATGAGAGCTTAATCTTTTCTTAATGTTTACTGTGTATCATTAGTGATAATTAATCAAGAGAATCCTATGTCTAGAAGCAACCTTATCCAAGAAAAAACCTTTGATTTCTCACTCAAGATTATTGATCTGCATGAGATTTTGATTGATCACAAGCAATTTGTTATTGCCAAGCAGCTTTTAAAAAGCTCCACCAGCATCGGAGCTAATGTTGAAGAAGCTATCGCAGCACAAAGCAAAAAGGACTTCTTGAGCAAGATGTGCATTTCCTCGAAAGAAGCAAGAGAAACAAAGTATTGGCTCAGATTATTGGATAAAAGCCAAATAATTATCATGGATTACAGTTCCTATCTAAATGACATAGATGATCTTATCAATATCCTTACCAAGATAGTTAAAACAACTTCAGAAAACCTAAGAAAGAGTTAATCTGCTTCCCATTCATAATTCATAATTCCTGCCTACTGGCAGGCAGGCAAAATTCAAAATTTTATAGCTTCTCCCAAACAAATACTTCCCGTCCTACCACCTGATCCTCTCTAGCATATTTCAAACTGGGTCTTTCTTGCTTATTTGAGGCACTTAAGGGATTTTGGAGGGTAAATCCTCTAGAGAAAGTCAGAATCTTATCAAGAGGCATAAATTGCTCTTGTCTGGCACGAAAATAGGGGAGTGTCATCACCACACGAGCTCCTCTGGGTAAGAGATTCGCATAATTTTCAAAAACTACCCTGTAAAGGCCTGCTAATTCACTGAAAATCTGTTTCATCTCCTGCAAAGAGGGGACTCTAGCCTGCGCTGGTCCCAAATAGCCTTCAGAGACAATCGCCGTTACTTTTGCACAGATTTCACGACTTTCCAGCTCTTTGACAATGTTCCTAGCATCAGCCTCGAATATTGTTATCTCTAAGTCTTTTTCTTGATCAAATTTATTGTTCAACCATTCTAAATTCTGTTCTGTACGCTGCATTTGTCCTGCGTCAAAATCACTAGCTATAGCGTTTACTCCCATTAATAATCCTTCCATAGCGATAGTTCCAGTACCACAAAAAGGATCCAGAACTAGATCACCGGGTTTTACAGAAGCTAAATTCAGCATAATCTGTGCCAATTTTGGCGGCAACATGCCAAGCTTGGCGGAACGACCAGGCTTACCATAATCACGCTCGGAGTAACTTTCAAAGTCCTGTACAGCGCATGTTGTCGCCAAGTACACCTTACCGTTTTTGCTAAGCAGATTAAATTCTACTCCTTTTTCAAGATCAGTAAGTTGATTTTTGCTAACCTGAACACTGGAAAGCTGTGGTTCTTTACTTTCAATAAAACGCAGTTTAAAGCCTTCTGCCTTCAATTCTTTCTTAAGATCAATCTCAATTCTGAGTAAAGGTAAATTTTGATTGAGGTAAGAACTAATTCCCAGGTTGAATTTCGTCACTGGATTTATCCCTTTAATATAAGCTTTCAAAGCATTCTTAATCTCGGCACTATGCACTTCCTGTTCAATTTTCATAAGCTTGATAGTCCCACCCAATTTGTCTAAAACAGCTTGTGGATCAAACAGTTCCTGCGAGACTTCCAGCCAAGCCAAATCATCCTGCACTTGAAAATCAGGATTTGTAATCTCAAAATGCTTTTGTGCTAGCAATTCCGCAATTGAAAGCTTTTTTTGTCGACCAAGTAAAAAGACGTATTCCACGAAATAGATTAAAACACTACAGATCTAAGCTTATTTGAGAGAAAAAGGCAAGGAAAGAAAGATTGTTGAATGGTTAAAATGCTTGGGAACCATCCAATCATTTTTTATCTTAATCTTTTCTTAATGTTTGCTTGCTAATCTTTGGCTAGAATAATATTTTATCATGATATCATCCTTCCTGGTAACTTGGGTGACCCACAACAGTAGAACTAACGAGAGAATGAAAGAGCTTGGTATTAGAAAAGGCACTCCTCTTATCTTGAATACAAAAGAAGAAATCGAAGTAACAAGGTACATTACTGAGATAGTACATCAAGATCAACTAAAATTATTAGCTTATAATATCTGCAGAGACCATGTACATATAGTATTGGTGTGCGAAGAGTATAAATTGACTAGGATTGTTAACAAGCTTAAAGCACAAAGTTCACGCCTTTTTAACATCAATCATCGCTGTACGATTTCTGGACAAGGGGGCATGCCCCCTTGTCTCGGTGTTAAGATACGTGGAAAGACGCAAACTAAACTCTGGGCACAGAAGTTTAATCGCCGTTTACTTGATACGGAAGATCAGTTTTACAATGCAATCCATTATGTCCAAACAAATCGCGAAAAACACGACTTACCATAAAACAAAGAACTAGCACAGATAATTTCTGAAATGTTATCAAACTTAGATGAAACCTATGCCTAAGCTTACTCCTCTTACACAAAAGATCATTTACTCCGTCCTCGCCGTCCTCCTCCTGCTCCTCAGCTTCTTTACAGGACGCTTATCCTCGCAGATTGAAATCCAACAGCAAGATAAACCGCTTAAAGTTATTGAAGATCTGGATGCTCCCGGAACTTTGGAAGATTTATTGGAACTCATCAAAAAAGACCATTCCGAGCCCTGTCCTGTTTGTGAATGTGAGCCCTGTGCCATCTCTACTGACCCCCCACGTAACCCCAGTAGTAGCCCCCTTCATGGGGGCGGTGAATTGAATGGGGGCGGTGAATTGAATGGGGGCGGTGAATTGACCGAGGACAGTGAATTAGATGTGGATGTAAATCAAGGCCCCTACGTCGCTTCCAAAAGCAGTTCGAGTAAAAAATTCCATCCTTCAGATTCCTCCACCGCCAAGCGTATTAAGGATGAGAATAAGGTTTATTTTGCTAGTAAAGAGGAAGCGATTGCAGCAGGATATACAGCGGGGAGTAGTGTGAAATAATATCTAATTTCTAATTAACCTAATTTCTAATTAAGCTAATTTCTAATCAATTACTAAGCATAAATACTAATGACAAAATATGATCTGAAGGAACGTACAGAAAAATTTGGCAAAGATACTATAGAATTTCGCAAGAACATGCCAGTAAACCATATTACCCTAAATATCATTGACCAATTATTAAGATCGGCCACCAGTATTGGAGCTAATTATTGTGAAGCTGACAATGCTCATTCCAAGAAAGATTTTAGGCATAAAATAAGTATTTGCAGAAAAGAATCTCGAGAAGCTAGACATTGGCTTATCATGATGGCATCTGCGTCACCACCAAGCAAGAAAAGCTCAGAAGAACTAGCAAGAGAAGCTCATGAGTTAAACTTAATATTTAATAAAATATTCATATCTACAGGCAAGCAGAAATAGCTATTAGTCATTTTATATTAGATATTGATTAGAGTAATTAGTCCGCCTAGGCGGATTAGTCCTTAGTAATTATTTTGTGATTTTCTTTCTTTTATGCTTCAATATTGAGTGTTAGAACAGACATTTAACTAATCCTTTACTTTATTCATGTTTTATTGTATAATTAGGAAACATTAATAGGAAACTCCTATGAATTACTGGCTCTATACGGGAGCTATCGCTGTGGCTGGATTATTATTCATCCTGCTAGCAGCCTGGCTTTCTGGCAGGAAACACCTGCGTAGCAAAGAGAAGGGGACTCTGCTTCAAATCAAAGTCTCCAAACTCAATGAAAAAGGTCCCTTGGCAGCTGATAAAATGCTAGCCAGTTTGCATGGTATCTTGAAGGAAGGTAATTACTTCCAACAACATGCCAGTAATCAGGAGCATTTTAGTTTTGAGATTGTTTCGCTGGAACAAAATATCTACTTTTTTGTTTGGTGTCCTGAACACTTGAAGAAATTTGTGGCCGGCCAGATTTATGCTCAGTATCCGGAAATCGAGATTACGGAAGTTGCGGAAGATTACATGCAAAACCTCAAAGCACAGAGCATAGGTGTAGCAAGTGTGACCCAAGATTCACACTACGTTTTACCGATTAAGCTTTTTGAAGAATTTGAAGAAGTAATTAAGAAACAAGCCCTAGATTCACTCTCAGCTATTACGGAAGCTATGGGGAAACTTGATAACCCCGAAGAACAAGTCTGGATTCAGATTCTAGCTTGTCCGGTCAAGGATCGCTGGTGGCAAAAAACCTGCGAAGCGGTAATTTCAAAGTTACGCGAAGGAAAGAAAGTGTTTTTTAGAGAGAATGCTTATGTTCTGGTGGTTGTAAATCCCATTTACAAAACATTGCTTCTGCCTTTCATTTTCATCTGGAAATTATTAAGCGGCATCTTTAACCTAGCCAGTAACAGTGAAGAAAGTAATGAACAAAGAGGCAAGGGAGCTGATGACATAGATGAAACCTATATCAAAGCGATTATTGAAAAAAATAGTAGCTTGGGATACCGAGTTGAGATCCGTTTCCTGTACGCTAATAAAAATAAGCTTTCCAAGGAAACTATTCGCAACAAGCTCCGTACGGTAGCAGGCTCTTTTAAGCAGTTTAATACCGTTAACTTCAATGGTTTTGAATTAAACTTCCTAGATAGTAAGAAGTATTATTCACTCTTTCAGCAACGTGAATTTTCAGAGGAGGGGATGATCTTGAATACCAAAGAGCTGGCCAGTATTTTTCATCTTCCGAACATTCTGGTAGCTACTCCCAACATTGTCTGGGTTACCAGTAAGAAACTGGAACCACCAACTGGTCTGCCAACACCTAGTAATAGTGAATTAGAGGATCTAACGATCTTAGGGGAAACTAACTTTAGGGCCTCACGCAAGGAATTTGGAATTAAATTGGATGATAGACGTCGTCACATTTACATTATTGGTAAAACTGGTATGGGTAAATCCACCTTGTTACAGAATATGATTATCTCAGATATTCGAGCGGGGAGTGGAGTAGCTGTCGTAGATCCTCACGGAGAACTTGCTGAAGATATCTTAAAAGCGATTCCTGCCAACAGAACCAATGATGTTATTATTTTTGACCCTAGTGATACGGAGTTTCCGGTCGCCCTCAATCTTCTCGAAGGTGTTTCCCAAGATCAAAGAAGTATCGTAGCTTCCGGGCTCGTCTCGATCTTTAAGCGCATTTATGGAGAGAGTTGGGGACCTCGTTTGGAGCACGTCTTACGTAATACCATCCTAGCCCTCTTGGAATATCCCAACAGCAGCATGCTAGGGATTATGAGAATCCTAACAGATGCGGATTACCGTGAAAAAGTCGTTGCCAGCGTGACTGATCCGGTTGTCAAAAGTTTCTGGGAGGATGAATTTGCTAATTTCCCGGCCCGTGAGCTCCCTATGGTCATCAGTCCGATTCAGAACAAGGTAGGGCAGTTTCTCTCAAGCAGCATCGTACGCAACATCGTAGGCCAAGCCAAGAGCACTATTAGTATCCGCGAAGCGATGGACAATCGCAAAATTCTGATCGTGAACCTTTCCAAAGGTAAGATCGGTGAAGACAACAGCTCTCTCTTGGGAAGTATGATCATTACCAAATTCCAGTTGGATGCCATGAGTCGCGCCAATATCCCTGCTGAGCAACGTATTGACTTCAATCTCTACGTAGATGAATTTCAGAACTTCGCCACTGAGAGCTTTGCTACCATCCTGTCTGAAGCACGTAAGTACAAGCTCAATCTCACCATGGCCAATCAGTACATCGCTCAGATGTCAGATGAAGTACGTGAAGCCGTTTTTGGTAACGTAGGAACCCTGATTGCCTTCCAGACAGGTTATGATGATGCCGAGTACCTTACTAAACAATTTGGTGAAACAGTCATTGAGAAAGACATTACCGGTCTTAGTAAGTTCACGATTTATTTACAACTCTTGGTGGATGGTATCCCATCCTTACCATTTTCGGCCAATACCTTACCACCTATCAAGACCAGCGAGGACGCAGATAGAATCACCAAGATCACCAAAGTATCCAGAGAACATTACGGTACCATCAAAGAACAAGTAGAAGATAAGATTACTCGCTGGAGTAAAAGAGAAGAGCGGAAAGGATCCTTCAAAACAGGCAGCAAAGAAGCTAAAAAGACTGTCCATAAGCCAAGAACTCCCAAAATCGACCCAAATAGCTTACAGAAAGGACAAATTATTACCGGTCAAATCACCGGCATGACGAATTTCGGTCTTTTCTTTGAACATCAAGGAGTTGAGGGCTTGGTACACAAGAGTGCATTACCTGATAAGAAGTGGTGTAAAGAGAAAAAAAGCCCTTACAAAACAGGGGACAGTATTGAATTAGAGATTCAGGAAGTCAAAGATAGCAAGATCGTGGCCAAATTGACGGAGAATGAGTTGAAAAATAAACATAATCAATGACTTTAACAAAAATAATAGAAGATTTACCAAAGAAACAGGAAATTGCTAACTCGGCAACTGATTTTGCAGATTATCTTACTAATAAATGGCCACAACTTTCTAATGGCCGTAGTATTTTCTTGGATATTGAGCCAGCAAAAGATTGTGATTTAGTCGTTAAGTTTCCTGAACTACCAGACAGCATCCAAACTTTTCCAAAACTAAATTACTACATATCCGGATCATTGGCTGTCATGCTTCTCTCTCAGGCAGATTATTTGACGGAGATCCAAGAAAATGATCCTTCGCAAGAAACCCTTTCTCGCACTATTCCGCAGAAAACACATGAGCTACTAGGTAGCTTTTCTAGATTAATTGGAGACTTAGATTTCAATGATACTGATTCTCATAAATTAGAAAGAAAGTGGATTCAGCAGTTGCTGCATACTGATCAAGATGAATATCGTCGCCAAAGAAAACTAAAATTGCAGAAAGGGGGAGGAGGACCAAGCTTTGCTGAATTAACTGACCAAGCAAGGAAATGTCTGATACAAGAGAAAAATCAAAGTTTGATTATGTGTGATCCGGTTAGTGACTATGCTTCATATGGCAAAAACCACGTAGTAAAAATTAATTTAAGAGGAAAAGACTATTATATTTGCGATCCTAGACACATTATAGCTTACAAAGTTTTGCACTTATTGCAGAGTTATGAGAGTAAATCTTCCAAATTTAATGAGGATTTTCCATTAATAATAAAAGCTTTCGAAGAGATGTACGAGGACGAGGAATTAACAAGTACAACATTCGCCATTCTTATGGAATACTTTAAAACAAGAGGAGGGGAAGCAATCCTTCAGAACCGCATCCAAGAATTACTTTCAAAAAAGGAACTTGCAGTAGAAACAGAAGCTTTCTTGAAGAAACTCATCGACAAATTTCTAATCTAACAAACCAAGAGTAGGTGACTGTGCATAGCTTGAGTAATCTATCTTACTTTGCACAATGTATCTTGTGCAAAGTAATGTGCTTAGAGACAGGTTTGTACACAGCTGTGCACAAAATCCACTACTTCAGATATATTTTGTATTTTTGCTAATGAGTTCTCTTTTTACTTTCCTAGTTAAAATCAGCACTTCTCTTTAAATTTGTTTTAGCGATTTCCTAAGCAAGATGAGCAATCTATCCTCTCATGTTGGGAAAACCTCTTAAAAGTCCATTTATTCCTCCGCTCTCAGAGCCTCCAGGGCACTTTTCTCATTAGCCGGATTGTAGATATAAAGTTGATCTTTCGGTGCCCTATTTCCAAATAGCTCATCTTCCGGGTTTGATAAATAGATTTTCAATTCATAACTTTGACCCTCCCACATTGACTTGTATTCATATTGATGTTCTGGAGCTTCAGGATCTTTGATCCTACGTTTAATCAATTTCTCTTTAATCAGCGTATTGAGCAAACTGGCATAATTTTGACTCTTTGGATAGTAGCCTTTAGCCTCGAAATAAGTCTCAATAACAGATTTTAGCTCTTCCAGATCCTGTTTTCTAGTCGTATCATAATTAAAAGGTATGGTAACAAGGATGTTTTTACCTCCAGAAAGCCTTCCATCCTCACTTTTGAGCTTTAGCACTACACGATACTCCACTCCCCTCTCTAAACCACTCAACTCATAGCCAAATAGATCTGGTCCCAAGTTAACTTGTTTGACCAGATTACCTGACAGATCATAAATTTCAAGAATCTGATCTACTATTTTAACTTCATTGGTATTCCAAATCCAAGCTAACTCCATTACCCCAGACGTCAATTTCACCTTAAGATCACTGACATCATTCAAAACCACCTCTTGTGTTGGACCACTAGGTGTTTGGGGAGTTGAATTGCTTGATAAATAGATAATAGAACCGAATACGACCAGTAACACCCAAGCGGCAGCGGCAATCATGATAATTCTAAGCTTTTTCTTTGGTAGACCAAATAGTCCGAATTCTTGCTCATCCGAGAAAGAATCATCTTCTCCCAAAAGAACGCTTCTTTTAGTTTTTTCTTCCGACCCAATCAACTGGACTTCCTTTTCAACTTTGACCTTCTTAGTTTCCTGAGAAGTCTCAATCTTCTCCGGACTTTTTTTAACTTCAGCCTTGTTGGATAGAGATTTTTTTAAAGGATCCTTATTCTCTTCTTTCTTAACAGGTGGAGTAACAAGTTTATTTTCCAGAGCAGCTTCTGGCTTCGGTAATGTTATCGGAGGCCCCAATCTTTTATCCCAGTCATGCCCCGTCTCTTGGCTTTCTTCCTGATCTTCAGGAGTAACTGGCATAGTAGGAGTGATCTTCGGTTTAGTATCGGAAACATTTTTATAAAGATTTTTGGGAGTACTTACTTCCATTTCTTGTTCTGCTTGTTCTCGTACATCATGCTCAAGCTCAATTTTCCTCGTGATTTTATGTTCATGCTGCTTACTCTCTTCTTTTGGCAAATCAGCAGGTTTTGCTTCCCGAAGCTCTTTCAAGACAGGTTTTTCTGGAATTTGTTCAATCACTTTTCTCTCAATCACATGTTTTTTTTGTTTGGCAGGCTGTCTATCCAACTGTGGGGAAACAGGTTTGCCCGGATCTTTCACTGCTTGCTCTGTTGAATCTTCAGCTCTAACTATGCTATGAGCAGTTTTGGTCGGAGATGTAGTGTCTACCGGATTGGAAGAATCTTGCGAAACGGATTGCTCTTTTCTCTCTATTTTCTTTGCCACTTCTTTTTGATTCTCTGTCTTGGTCTCCAAAGATTCCGGTTGTCTAACAATCTTGAGATGCAAATCCTTTTGCTTTTCCTGATCGTTGGTATGAGTTTTATTCTCAAGCTCCAATGGCGTACCACATGCCAAACAAAACTTTCGATCTTCCGGGTTGTCTGTGCCACAAAATGGACAGTACATTTTTGTTTCTTAAATCTTTTTGGTATAAACGACTAAACGATTAGTCCAGGAATTGTAAGGATAACAAGTAAATAAAACCAATTCTTCATAACCATAGTTTGAAACAATACTAGGAGTATTGGGCCCGACAACTTCCTGATTTAGAACTTCGTAAGTATATCTTTCGCCAGCGTAGTCAATATAAATCTGATCCCCAGCTTCTAATTTGTAGAGATAGCGGAATATTTCGCCGTATTCATGAGGCACCCACCATGAAGAATGAGCTGTCAAGACAATCTTACTCCCCTTGCCCGGATCACCACCATAATGACCAATCCCTTTTAGGAGATCTTCTTTCCAACTTGCTTCATCAAAAATATCCGTATCGATAATAGGTGCGTTAACACTGATCTTAGGTATGATTAAGCGATATTCAACACCAATAGGTACTTCATTAACATTCTGACTGGCAACTGGTGGACTGGGAATTGAGGGGGTATTGACAAAGTTTGCCTGAGCCGGAAGACTCTCTTTGGGAGCTTCAGCTGGAACTTCTTTCTCTTCATTAGGAGTAGAAACTTCCGAATCGCTAGCAATTATTTCTTCTGAATTAAAGAGAGGTTCTACTTTGATAGCTTTGATCTCGTTCTGAATTTCTGCAATCTTCAAAACCTTTCTTTCAACCTTGGCTTGCTGTTTCGCTATTTGCGTTTCTACTTCTTGATTGGCATCTTGCACATAGCTCACCAGTATTTCAGACAGGTCAACCGTCGTTGAAGACTGATTGAGCATGGTACTTACCAAAACTATGGTGGATATTAGATTAATCATCTAAGGCAGATACGTTAAAGGATCTACTGCTTGACCATCTTGACGAACTTCGAAGTGGAGATGGGGACCAGTAGTCATCCGGCCGGCACCTAAGGTTCCAGGCATTCCCCCAGTCAGTCCTATAACATCTCCCTGTCGCACCAGTTCTCCTTCCTCTACTAAACTCTCGCTAACATGACCATAGGCAGTCATTAGATTATCCGAGTGAATCAAGAAAATCACATTATAACTGGTATCTTCTGGATCTTTAGCTTGAGAAACAATCCCATCAGCTGCTGCACGAATAGGAGTACCAGTTGGTTCAGGAATATCAATTGCCCTATGAACTACACCAAATCTTTTGAAATATCCTGGATCTTCGTAAAAGGCACTAATTCCTTTGTACGCCGGATCAACCGGCCAGATCATTTCTGCATCAGAAGCTAAATACTTCTCGCCAAATTCTGCTTCCAGACGATCCAGTTTACTTTTTAGGCCGAGTTCCACTAGATTTTGATACAAATAATTCGCTCTATCTTCGATAAAATTATGTTCCAACTCCAACATCTCAAGTTCGGCGGTATAAGCATCTTCCTTAACCCGAACAGCTTCTAGTAGTTCCGTCTTTGAAAGTTCAATTGTTTGCAACTCTGTTTGCTTATCCTGTAAATCTTGTTTTACTTTCTCGAGAGATTCTTTCTTCTGTTTGTGTTCTTCTTTTTTATCCTGCAATTCTATCTTGCTGTTTTGCAGTTCTGTATAAAGCAGACTCCCCTCTTCTTCCAGAATATTCAGGCTATCTAGATCATTCACAGCCTCTGAGAAAGTTTCGTTGTTCAACAAGATTTCCAAGGAAGATTGATCTGATTTGTAGTAGATCTTCTTCACAATCTCTCCCAAAGTCTCCTCTAGAAATTTAATATCATCTTCCTTTTTGCGTATACCGCGCATCGCAGCTGTCACTTGGATTTTTTTCTTCTTAACATTATTTTCAAGTTTATTAATCCTATCTTCAAGTTCGTTAATATTCTCATCCAATTTATCTAAGGCATTCGTCAAAGAGGCTACACGCTGATCAACTGTTTCTAATTTAGATCCCAATTCTTCATTACGCATTTCACTGGTTTTCAACTCAACTTTGGTTTCAAAATAAGCTTCAAAAAGTTTTTTCCTGGCAGATTCTAAGGCATTGCTATAAGAGCTACTTGAGACAGCTTCTGCTACAGCTTCCGGCTCAATACTTTCTGCTTCAGCAGACACTTCTTGCTCGAGAATCCAATCACCAGCTGTTTCTTCAGCATAAGAAAACAAGGTGTTTCCTAGGAATAAGGCTAGCAAAAGGCTAAAGGCAGCGTATAATTTACAGAATTTCCCAGTCAATTTCATAAAAAAATTCTTATATCAGAGTATTATACTCTTTTTTAGGCTAAAATTCAAGGCTTATGGTCTTATCTATGCTAAGGAAGACTCATTTCGAAGAACTCCCTAGAGCTTAACATCGAAACATTAAGGGAAGATTAAGATAAGAAAATACTGGTTATTACTAGCTGAACTGGTTAAATAGCCTTTGTTGCATTGTTACATTGTTGTAGAGTTGCTAACAATGTAACAATATAACAAGCCCTTCTGCTTCCTAGCGAAGGGTCTTCTGTTTCTTCATGGAGGTGCGGACGGGATTCGAACCCATGTACACGGTTTTGCAGACCGCTGCGTAGCCACTCCGCCACCGCACCCTATACCATTTTAACTCTGGCTTGCCATGAGAACCGAAGGTCCGAATGGTGCCCAGGGCGGGACTTGAACCCGCACAGTCTTGTGAACTACGAGATTTTAAGTCTCGCGTGTCTACCATTCCACCACCTGGGCATTCAGAACAAACCTCAGAAACAAGACCAAATTAGCAAAATACTCAACACAAAACAAGACTACTGTTCGATTATTTCTAACTTATCCTCTGTCAGAAGTGCTTTTGTAATTAATCCTTCGACGCGCTTCGCTTGCTCAGGACGAGCAGTGCCTTTGGGTAAATTCTCCGCCACCATGCCTTCGCTCCCAAGCTTCGGAAAAGCAGGCTTACGACCTTTGCGGTTCCAAGGCTTGCCCTAGCGTACATACTTTATTGATTCTTTTAGACACTCTCTTCTTGAAGCTGGAAAGATCTCATAATTCTTTTTACATCAGCTAATAAAGCACTTTCAGCCTCTACTGGCAAACTAGCAGTTAAGACGTATAAGCGGTCCGAACTGGGAATATAGGTCTGCAAGAATTGTTTTTGCTGACTGTCATTATCAAATGCCTTAAAACTATGCAGAAAAGTCTTAAGTCCTGAAACTTGAAACTTTTCAAGCTTGAGCTTCTCATATCCTGTGGTATTGGCAAAAGGCTCAATATCATTTCGAATATAAGTCTCTAGCTCATCGGTTTGTACAACATCTGTATCAGCTAGAACACTGAAACTAGCAAGCACTTCATTATCTTTTTCAAGCAACATCAAAACCAGATCTAAATCGCGAAGACTACCATCAGCATTATCAAATTTCTTCCAACTAGAAGGATATTCCAAACTGTAGGCTTCGGATTGATATGTAAGATACGTTGCACCACAAGCAGACAAAATAAGCATCAGCATCACTCCCAGCAGCAATGTTTTCGTAGTTTTAATCATGATTATGCATTTATGAAATTTTGTAGTTTATGAGAATTATTTTCGCTTGGGAATATTGATCATAACAGCAAATGCAAACAGGCTTGCCATGAGCCCGCCTATGGTGGGCTAATGGTGCCGAGGGGCAGGATTGAACTGCCGACACCACGATTTTCAGTCGTGTGCTCTACCACTGAGCTACCTCGGCTCTTTTAGATTATCAAAATACAAAAGAGAACGCGGCTATTCTAGCAGAAAGTTGGCTTTTGGCAAAACTTCATCATGTTACATTGTCTGAGGATCTCTTTCTTGCCTTATTCAAAGCATTCATAAAGATGTCTCGCCAGCCATTGACTTGCATCTCATTTAAAGCAGCCTCCGTTGTACCACCTTTCGAAACCACCATCTTCCTTAATTTGTCAGCATCCAGACCGCTTAACTTGAGCATTTTTGCACTACCGAAAAAAGTCTGTGTAATAATTTCTTGTGATATTTTTTTATCCAGTTGAATAGAATCTGCGAAATCCTCAATCATTTTTGCTAAGAGAAAAACGTAAGCTGGACCACTCCCCGAAATTGAGGTAATCGCATCAAACATACTTTCATCTTCCAATAATATTTCTTTGCCAATAGCCCTCAATAAAGTTTTAACCGTTCTTTCTTTTTCGACAGTAAGATTCCGAGATGTCCAACAAGACATAGACTCCCCCACCTTGGCACAAATGTTTGGCATAACACGAACAATCGGCTGATTAGGATTAGAATACTTAGCTAGAATATTTAGATCCACTCTAGCAGCAAGCGAAATAATAATTTTGTTTTTGTCGAGAGCGCTCCCAATTTCATGCAATACCACAGGAATAATACTTGGTTCGACTGCCAGAATTATAAGATCTGCCGATTTCGCAATCTCATTATTCTTTAATTTGTCTTCACCAAAAAGAATATTTTCCTTATTAAATTTCTTACTAATTAAAAGACCGTCCCTGATCGCTTTTCCCATATTACCAGGTCCGATAATTGCTATTTTTTGTTTTTGTACACTATACATTTCGATTTACTTTAAAAATCATGAGCTAGGCAAATGATGTAAAGCAATACATGGAGCGGGAAACGGGATTCGAACCCGCGACCTCATCCTTGGCAAGGACGCGCTCTAGCCAACTGAGCTACTCCCGCATTTCATTTCAAGTAAGCCCTAAGAATATAAGCAAGCTAGGGTGTTTTTGCAAGTTTAGAGCCACTTTCGTGGCCACAAAACATTGACTTTATGCCATTTTATTGTTAAAATACTAGGGAATTATCTTAGATAAATGCCAGAAGAAAAAGATCTTATTATCAATCATGAACCTGAACCAGAAGTGGATATGGGCTTAGAAGTCCAAAATGGTTTACCGGAAGAAAGCGAAGAGATTCGTGGTTTAGGGTTACTAAGGAGAAGCTGGAACATGACTCTAGATTTTGAGGAATCTCACCCTTGGCTATTTTTTGGAGTTATTACGGTAATTATATTTCTCTTAATCGTAAGTTTCTTAGCACCTATTCTTAGTTCTGTTGTAGATTCTGAAGAATCCCAGACTATCACAGAGAGCCAAAACAAATCACCGGAAGTAACCGTCAAAGTTCAAGAATCTGTAGGCAAAGAAGCTCTGCAAAAAAGTATGCCTTATACTGCAAAAGAAGGGTATCTCTTGCTGATTGAGGATAGTATTGTAAATCTTGATCTTGACCTACGAGGCTCAGGATTTCTTGAGTCTGAACTACTAGCACTTAGAGATGCTGAAATTGCCCTACAATATAACATTCAAGAGAGTCTCCAGATAAGTAATACTAAAGCAAAGACTTATCAGGATTATCTTGGAACAATTACTAAACTGGAAAAAGAAGTAAGCGCCAATAGTGAATATTTAATTTCTGAAAAGACCTTATTGGATTCAGAGATAGCAAGTTTGGAGCTAGAGCTAAAAGAGAACACCTCAGCTTTAAATCAGAGCCTAGCGCAAGGATCCAAGAACGAAATCCTAGATAAGCTTGATCCTTACTCTCAAAATAAAGAAGACCTTGCCCTCCTTAGAAATCGTCTTAGCATGGTCCTTGAGATCCTGAACTCTTCTCAGGATCCACTAGCTAAATTACGTGCAAGAGCAGCTGGACTAAAAGCTAATAAACAAGCCTTGCTCGCCGGCATTGAGATCATAGATATCGACAATAGTGGCCTGCAGCTCATCAAGAAAGGG
>JAQVLK010000077.1 GCA_028704165.1 Candidatus Altimarinota bacterium
TGATTAATAAAAGAATTTTTTAACGCGGGGGGCGCAGAGGACGCAGAGAAGAGCAGAGAAGAGCTTGGATTTATTGCTAAGAACAATTGAATAATAAAAGAACTTTTTAACGCAAGGGACGCAGGGAAAAATAATATAAGGTTAAGAGCAAGATATTCTACCGCAGAGGACGCAGAGAAAAACAAAATAAGGTAAAGAGCAAGATTTTTTACCGCAGGGAAAGCAAAGGACGCAAAGAAGAGCAGAGAAGTGCTTGGATTTATTGCTAAGAACGATTGAATAATAAAAGAACTTTTTACCGCAGGGGACGCAAAGAAAATTAATTTAATCATAAGAGCAAAATATTTTACCGCGGGGAACGCAAAGGACGCAGAGAAGAGCAAGGGACGCAGAGAAGAACTTGGATTTATTGCTAAGAACGATTATAATAAAAGAACTTTTTAACGCAGGGAACGCAGAGGAAAATAATATAAGGTTAAGAGCAAGATATTTTACCGCATGGAGCGCAAAGGACGCAGAGAAGAACTTGTATCTATTGCGAAGAACAATTGAATAATAAAAGAACTTTTTAACGCAAGGGACGCAGGGAAAAATAATATAAGGTTAAGAGCAAGATGTTTTCCCGCGGGGGTCGCAGAGGACGCAAAGAAGAGCAGAGAAGAGCTTGGATTTATTGATAAGAACGATTGAATAACAAAAGAACTTCTTACGCAGGGGGACGCAGGGGAAAATAATATAAGGTTTAGAGAAAGATGTTTTACCGCGGGTGTCGCAGAGGACGCAGAGAAGAGCAAGGGACGCAGAGAAGAGCTTGGATTTATTGCTAAGAGAAATTGAATAGTAAAAGAACTTTTTAACGCAAGGGACGCAGGGAAAAATAATATAAGGTAAAGAGCAAAAGATATTATTGGAAGGGATACAATGGAAGTAATATTTAGAGGTTTTATTTTCACTTATATTCATAAATCATTTTATATATATTTATATCATACCTCAAATAATTAATCTATTATTATGATTAGGAAACAAGACGCGCTCGACTATCATCAGCTGGGAAGACCCGGCAAGATTGAAGTTGTATCTTCAAAACCATGTTCAACTCAAAGGGATTTATCACTCGCATACACGCCCGGAGTTGCAGACCCATGTCTGGATATTGAAAAAAATCCCGACGATGCATATAGATACACGGCTAAAGGGAATCTTGTAGCTGTTGTATCAAACGGAACAGCCGTACTTGGTCTGGGCAATATTGGCGCTCTGGCGGGGAAACCTGTAATGGAAGGTAAAGGAGTTTTATTTAAAAGGTTCGCGGACGTTGATGTGTTTGATATAGAACTCAACACTGAAGATCCTGATGAGATTATAAAAGCAGTTCAGCTTCTTGAACCGACATTCGGCGGAATTAATCTTGAAGACATTAAAGCACCCGAGTGTTTCTACATTGAAGAAGAGCTTAAGAAGACGATGAAAATACCCGTCTTCCATGATGACCAGCACGGAACGGCAATCATCAGCGGTGCTGCTTTGATTAATGCAATCGAGATTGTGAAGAAAAAAGTCGGCGAGGTGAAGGTTGTGTTCAGCGGTGCGGGTTCGGCGGGGATTGCATGCGCTAATCTTTATGAATCGCTTGGAGTGAAAAGAGAGAACATTTTTCTTGTTGATACAAAAGGTGTAGTATATAAAGGACGCAAAGAAGGGATGAATAAGTATAAGGAGTACTTTGCACAGGATACAGAGCACCGTACACTTGCGGAAGTTATAAAGGGTGCTGACTGTTTTTGCGGTGTTTCGAAGAAGGGCGTTTTAACGAAGGAGATGGTGAAGAGCATGGCTGACTTCCCTATCGTTTTTGCGATGGCAAATCCCGACCCCGAAATTACTTACCCTGAAGCAGTATCAGTTCGTGACGATATTATAATGGCGACCGGAAGAAGCGATTATCCAAATCAGGTTAATAATGTTCTTGGGTTCCCGTTTATCTTCAGAGGGGCACTTGACGTGAGAGCATCCACAATAAATAATGAAATGAAGATAGCAGCTTCGATGGCACTTGCGAAACTTGCTAAGGAAGATATACCTGATTCGGTTTTAAGAGCATACGGCGGAAAGAGATTCGAATTCGGAAAGGATTACATTATTCCAAAGCCTTTTGACCCGAGAGTACTGCTGTGGGAAGCTCCGGCTGTTGCAGAGGCGGCTATGTTTACTAATGTAGCAAAAAATCCTATAATGGATTTTGACGAGTACAAAGACAGGCTTGAAGCGAGACTCGGGAAGGCGAACGAGGTAATGAGATTCTTCATTCATAAAGCGCAGAGAGTAAACAAGAAGATTGTATTTCCGGAAGGAGAGGAATTGAAGATATTGCGTGCTGCACAGATTATTGTTGATGAGGGAATAGCAAAACCTGTCCTGATAGGAGATAAGGAAACGATTGTTCAGAATATTGTTGACCTTGGGCTTCATTTTGAAAAAAACGACCTTGAGATAATTGAGCCTTTGACTTCACAAAAACTTGATACCTATGCAGATGACTATTTTGATTTCAGGAAGAGAAAGGGAGTTACGAAGATTGATTCGAAGAGACTATTGAAGACTCCGAATATATTCGGTATGATGATGGTGAGGAACGGCGATGCGGACGGGCTTATTTCGGGACTTACACAACACTATCCTTCGACTGTTAAGCCGGCTCTGCAAATCATAGGAAAGGATGAGGGTGTGAAGTGCATAGCGGGAATGTACATGATGATATTCAAGAATCAGAGAATTTTTATATCTGATGCAACGATAAACATTGACCCTGATGCGGAACAACTCGCAGATATTGCCATTCTTACAGCGGACAAAGTGAAAAAAATTGGTGTAACTCCGAAGTTAGCAATGCTCTCTTTCAGTAATTTCGGAAGCACTATTCATCCATACACGGATAAGGTCAGGAAGGCAACAGAGATTGTTAAAAAGCTAAGACCCGACCTTACTGTTGAAGGGGAGATGATGGCAGATACAGCAATGAGTCCTGAGATTATGAATGAGTATTATCCTTTCAGCGGACTGAAGGAAAAGGCAAATGTTCTGATTTGCCCTGATTTGACTTCTGCGAATATAGCTTACAAACTTCTTGCGAGTGTTGGCGGAGCGATTGCTATAGGACCGATATTGCTGGGTATTAAAAAACCTGTGTACCTACTCGGACCGGGAAATTACGTGGATGATATTGTGAATATTACTGCGATGGCGGTATTTGAGGCGGAGAAGTAGAGTAAAAGAGCATCTGTGCTAAATGATATGTAAGAAGTATTGAGAGACAGGTAAATAACTAAAACAAATACGAAAACACGGAAATAAGTTTTCGCTTGAACTAATAAAGTAAGTAAGGAATAGCGGATTCACGGAAATTTCGTGAATCTATTTCTGATGCAGCTATTATTTCTTCAAGAGTTTTTCCTGAATTTATCATATTACGCAGTATATCCGTACCTGCAAGCTTATCGATGAAATTCTTCTGAGTCCATTTGAATTCGGAGAAAGTACTGTTCAATGATAGAAGTATTGCTACGGATGTTTTAAATGGATTGAATGTTAAAACATCGGTGACCGTAACTTTTAATCCATGGCATTTCTTTCCGGGGTATTTCATGGATGTGTAAGAAGGGAGCAATGACTGATCCGGAGAGAATTCGGTCTTTTCAAAAGAAATTCCTTCCAAGTTATAACTATTAATTTTTTCAAGCAAAATATCACTGTCGATGAACTGTGCCCCGAATACCTGAAACGGTGTTTCGGTACCGCGTCCCTCGGAGATATTCGTACCTTCAAGGAAACACAAAGCAGGATAAATTCTGCCACTTTCAATTGAATTGATA
>JAQVLK010000003.1 GCA_028704165.1 Candidatus Altimarinota bacterium
GAAAACATAGCGGATATGGCATGAACAGGCTGACACCTGTACAAAAGATGGCTACAACATGGTTTTATTCTCTCAACAACTTAAATTTACAAAAGGTAACTGGAACTCTGCAACAACACATTTCTTGAGTTATTTCCTAGAACCTGATATGCTATATCCCAAATTTTAATAATAGGCTAGTGTCATCAGATTCACTAGAAGCATCACATAATCAATTGGAATATTTTCGCGAATTTCACAGTAAAATACCAGATGATTTGAAGAATTTTATTGGGAAAAGAGGGTTTAACGTATTGCGTGAGACTCCAGATAAATACAATCTAAAAAAACTTAGCATAGTGTTGAGGTCAGTCCAAGAAGATCTTCGTGGACCTGGGGCTGGAGAAATTGAGGTTTGTTATCTATCTTTAGTAGAACATTATGGATCTCAATCTTGTTTTATGCGTTGGAACTATCAAATCGATGTTATCATTGGCATGATTGAAGAAATGCTTAATGCCATAAGAGGTTATGTAGATCCAAGAAAAAAATAAAAGGACTACTTTGTGATCAATACTTGGAAATTAGAGAAGGAGAGAAAATAGATCTTTATTATGATGGAGAAGATTGGGTGCCTATAATAGAGGCTTTGTTGAAATTATATCCATCAGCTAATACTTGAATGGGTAAATTTTAGTCTATTCATTCGAACTTTAGAAAGTTCTGCGCTATGATGTGGGCGTACGCCTACGCTCTTAGCTACGGCGCATAAATGTAAAAAATTTACCGATGCCCAAGAAATCTAGCTCCAATGCAAATAGTGGGCTTAAGCCCATTGTCCGTAAACTCCTCCTCAAAGTCCCAGCCAAACCGGGAGTTTATCTGTTCCGTGATGAGGATGGGGAAGTGCTCTATATCGGCAAGGCCAAGAACTTGGAGAAGCGGGTCAAGAGTTATTTTCAGGAAGGGAAGGATCTCTCAGCGAAGGTGCAAGTGATGCGCAAAAAAGTGGAGGAGATTGAAACTATTGTAGTGAATAACGAAGTGGAGGCTTTGGTCTTGGAAAGTAACTTGGTGCGCGAGCATCAGCCTCGTTATAATGCCAAGCTACGTGACGATAAGAATTTTCTCTACGTTAAAATTACGAGTAAGGATGATTTTCCTGAAGTGATGTTCGTGAGAAAAATGGAAAGAGACAAGCAGCTCTACTTTGGTCCCTACACTTCCGCTGAGTCGATCCGCAGTACCATGGAACTTGCGCAAAAATTATTTCCCTACCGAACTTGTCATGGAGAGATCTCTTATTTACAAGAGGGAAAAGTAAAGGTCAGAAATCTGGACCGTAAATATCCCTGCTTGGAATACGATATCAAACGCTGTGTTGGTCCCTGTACCGGACAAGTTAGCAAGGCAGTATACAGAGCGGTGATTGAACAATTGATAAGTTTTCTCAAAGGAGATTCCAAACCGGTCCTGGATAGCTTGCAAAGTAAGATGCAAAAGGCTGCCTCTGAACGTAACTTTGAACTGGCCTCCAAGTATCGCGACCAGCTTCAAGCTGTCGGGAAGATTGCGGATAAGCAGCACGTTGTTTCCAGTAAACAACTTGACCAAGATGTAATTGCGGTCGCGATCGGGCACAAGCTGGCGATTGTTACTTTACTGCAAATCCGTACCGGTAAGTTGCTAGCTCGTGAGAATTTCAAGTTCGCGGTGGATGAACGTTTCTCGGCCGAGGCGAATGTAATTGCCAGCTTCTTGACCGATTACTATCTCCAAGCAGCTAGTCTACCAAAAGAAGTTATTTTGCAGGAAAAGCCGGAAGATCTTGAGGCGATTGCGGTTTTCTTGGAAGAAAAATTGCAGCACAAATTTAACTTCTTAAGTCCTGAGCGTGGCGAAAAAGTAAGTCTGCTAAACTTAGCGCAGGACAATGCCAAACAGATCCTGGAAAGTTTGCAGGCCAGTTGGGAACGCGATGAAGAGCGTACGCGCGGGGCCAATGACAAACTTGCCAAAGTGCTTGGTTTGAAGAAATTAAAACGCATGGAATGTTTCGATATATCGCATATCTCCGGAACCGAGACGGTGGCGAGTATGGCAGTCTTCAAAAATGGTAAACCGGTCAAGGCTGATTATCGACACTTCAAAGTTAAGACTTTGCAGAAAGGAGCGGTTGATGATTATGCGGCTTTGCAGGAAGTTTTGGAACGTCGTTTGAAATATCTCAAGAAAAGAGAGCTGCCCAAAGGCTATACCATCAGAAAACTAAAGAAAAACGAGTTAGCTGCTTTACTGGAAAAGCTTAAAGATGAGAAGTTAAGCTTACAGGACTTTGATTATCGTGCCTGCTTGGTGCTTGAAAAAAAGAAAAAAATTATTGGTTGTTGCAGATTACGTACTTATGAAACGGGGGAACGAGAGTTATCAACTCTCTGGGTTGAAAAAAGTGAGCGTGGCAAAGGTTTGGGACATATCCTGTTACTTGAGATCATCAAGAAGCTCAAGCCGGGGAAAGTTTACGGGATTGTCGTGGCACCGGAACTTGCTTCTTACTACGAAGAGATTGGGGCACAGCGTATTCATGTTTTGCCTTCCTTTGTCGAGAAGAAGTGGGAACATGTCAAAGCTGCTCGTCGCAAGTGGCTCATGAAGAATGCTATTCCAATGCTGTATCTTGATAGGGAACAAAAGACGGACAAATCTTTTTTGGAGAAACCAGATTTGATTGTAATTGATGGTGGTAAAGGACAGTTAAATAGTGTGAAGTGTGTAGTGGATAGTATGGGAATCAAAAATCTTAACCTAATCTCCTTAGCTAAACGGGAAGAGGAGATTTTTATCTTAGGCAAGAAGTCTCCACTTATTTTGAAAAAAGATAGTAACGAACTACATCTCTTGCAGCGCCTGCGTGATGAAGCCCATCGTTTTGCAATTGAATATCATCGTAAGTTACGCGAAAAAGGGATGACCAGATCAAGCTTGGATGAGATAGTTGGTATTGGCGAAGAGACTAAACAGAAACTTTTGGGACACTTTGGCTCAGTCGAGAAAATAAAAGAAGCCAGCTCCGAGGAACTAGCTTCTCTAATTGGTTCAGGAAAGTCAGAATTAGTATTGAAGTATCTGACAAAAGATTGATGCGAACCCTACAAATTAGTAGGTTTTATGCGAAGTATTTCGAGAGTTTCTTATTCGTGGCATTCGCATTCATTCGTAGATTGGGGTCGTATAGTTTAGACAAACTTTTTCGATACTACTCTAATTCCAATTTGATACCACCCATCCAGCCTGCTACTAAATTGTAAATCCAAGCTCCGATTGCACCTCCGATGAACCCACCGATCGCACCCATGATAGGGGCCATAATTAGTGCACCTAAGCTAAATCCTCCAACAGCACCTTGCATCATATTGGCCTCGTAGCCCATGCCTCCTTGCATCATCATGGAACCGGCGAAACCGCCTAGCATGTTAGCGAAGAGGGCAGCGAAGATAGCCATGATCAAAGAGATGATAGCGTACATGACAGCCATAAACTTGGCTGCTGACATTACGTCAATTTTTTTGAGTGTCTTCATGTTTTTGAGTTAGTGTTTATATTTCAAAATAGCGTGAAAGCTATTTGTTGTATAGAATAGGACTAGTGATACAGTAATTCAGTGACACAGTGTTTACAGTACTGCAAGGACCAACTGTCAGCATAACTAATTTAAATTATAATGTCGAATCTTGTTCGTCTCAATAAATATTTGGCTGAGTGCGGAGTGTCTGCCAGACGCAAAGCAGATGAGTTGATCGCGGCTGGAAAGGTCAAGCTTAACGGGAAAATAGTTAGAGAGCTTGGAGTGAAAATTGATCCCAATATTGATCAAGTCGAATATGCCGGGAACTTGCTCGGTCAAGAAAAAAAGATTTATATCATGCTCAATAAACCGGCAGGTTACATCACAGCTGTCTCTGATGACCGCGATTCCAGACTAGTGACGGACCTTGTCAAAGTCCCTTTCAAGATTTTCCCGGTTGGCCGATTGGACAAAGATACAACCGGTCTCCTACTACTTACCAACGATGGCGAACTGGCCAATCGTCTCATGCATCCACGCTATGAACATGACAAGACTTACCAAATTAATCTGCAGAGAGAAATCACGGACGCTGCTCTGGAGAGACTTGCTAGAGGTGTAGAACTGGAAGATGGTATGACTGCTCCGGCACAGGCCAAACGTCTAGGTGAGAAAAAGATTAGTCTGACGATTCACGAAGGCCGTAAACGTCAGGTCAAAAGGATGATAGAAGTTGTGCACAATAAGGTCGTGAGCTTGAAGCGCGTGGAGTTTGCGGGACTTGTTCTAGAAACTTTAAAGGTTGGGGAGTGGAGGTTTTTGAAGGAAGATGAAGTGAAAATATTAACAGAGCGAAGCCTTTCGTAGCCAAGAGCCTTAGCGAAGGCGTAGAAAGGGGGGATTTGAAGGCGGGAAAGTGGAGGGAGGTAAAAGAAGAAGAATTAGTTTCTTTGCAATGATTGTTAGAGCTGGGCTTAAGCCCAGCTCTAACAAAAAACAATTTTGCCATTTTCCCCTATTTCTAGTACCTTAAGTCCTGCAGATTTAAGGAGAATTTATGAAACAATATCTTGAGTTGGTCCGTCATGTGTTGGAAAACGGTGCTAAGAAGCAGGATCGTACGGGAACGGGGATTATTTCTGTTTTCGGCTATCAAAACAAATATGACTTGCGGGAAGGATTTCCTTTAGTTACTACCAAGAAAGTGTACTTTCGCGGTATCTTGCACGAACTGTTGTGGTTTTTGAAAGGGGATACCAATATCAAATATCTGGTTGATCGGGATGTGCGAATCTGGAACGAATGGCCTTATGAAACTTATAAGGCAAGTAGTGCTTACCAAGGAGAAACTTTGGATGAGTTTGTGGGCAAGATTAAGGAAGATGACGCTTTTGCTGCCAAATGGGGAGAGCTTGGTCCGGTTTACGGTAAACAGTGGATTCGTTGGCCCAGTCACGATGGAAGTGAGATTAATCAAATTCAAAATGTCTTGGATCAGATCAAAAAGGATCCCTATTCACGTCGCCATATCGTGAGTGGCTGGAATGTGGCTGACATTCAGGAACTTATTCAAGGTCAAAAATCTGCTCCTCCGCTTTGTCATACACTTTTCCAATTCTATGTCATTGATGGCCATCTCGATATGCAGCTTTATCAGCGTAGTGCCGACATTGCCCTAGGCGTGCCTTTTAATATTGCCAGTTACTCAATGCTGCTAGCGATGGTCGCCAAGGAATGCGGCCTAACCCCGCGCTACTTCATACACACTTTCGGTGATGCGCATATTTATTTGAATCATGTCGAAGGTATGAAGGAGCAACTTACTCGTACTCCACATAAACTTCCGCAGCTCAAGATAGCTGATAAGCCTTTTTGGGATTTGGAGTTTGAAGATTTTGAACTTACGGGTTACGAATGTGATGCTCCGATCAAGTTTTCGATAGCCGTTTAGTAGAAGGCAGAACTATGATTATACTGATTAAATGATTAGCATGATTAATACAGAAGCAGCACTTGTGAGAATTAAATATCTCCAAACCAACTGTTGCGAAAGTTACAACACTTCAACTGTAATAGCTTGCTTCCCAAGTATTCATTCGCGGCATTCACATGTATTCGTAGATTAGCATCGTATTAATGTCCTATAACTTTAAAAATTTTGTCTGAACACCAAGTCTACATCATCGTCGCAGTCGATCAGAACAACGGTATTGGGAAGAACGGCCAGATCCCTTGGCGCTTGAAGGGTGATATGAAGTTTTTTAAAGAGATCACGACCAAGACCAAAGATCCCAGCAAACAAAACATGGTGATTATGGGTAGGAAGACTTGGGATTCTTTGCCAGAACAGTTTCGTCCTCTGCCAGATCGTGTAAACTTGGTCCTGACTAGGAATGCTGACTCAAAGTTCGAAGGTGCGCTGCAGGCAAGTAGCTTACAAGAAGCCGTGGAACTGGCTGGTGCTAAGATAGAAAAAATCTTTATTATCGGAGGAGGTAGTATTTACCAGCAGGCTTTGGAACAACTGGATCTTGCTGGTGTTTACATTACACAGGTTGATCTTGCGGCTGATTGTGATACTTATTTCCCTGAAGTTGCAGAAAAGTTTCCTCACGAAACTTCGCTAGGGGAGATGGAAGAAGCAGGAATTGCTTATGAGTTTTTTCTATATGAGAGGGAATAATGGCAAAATGGTTGGGGGCAGAAATTATGAATTTTGCCTGCCTGCCGGTAGGCAGGAATTCTAAATTTTGAATGTTGGAAGACAGTGACTAGGATCTAGGGTTGAGGGTCGGTTTTAAACTAGCCCCAAAGGGGTCCCCTTGCGATGACTCGCACTTGCACTTTCACTCAAGAAAATGGCTAAATAGTCAGAATAATTAAATGGTTTGGGAACTTGTTACCTTGTTGATGTGTCGGCTAACAATGTAACAAGTTAGCAATATAACAATTCCCCTGTTTTTTGTCCTTTCATCCCAATCCTGCTATCTTATGCTCGTGTTAGATAATTCGCAGTTCAGCATTTAAATTGAAAATTATCTCATGTCCCATTCCATCCTGATTGCCATCTTGGTCGCTTCCCAAATACTCTCACAGTCTCTCTTGCCGAGTCTGCCAAATGGTCACGCAGGGCTGACGGATGAGATTAAACAGACCGCTTACGAAAGAAACTTGAATCTGGATCCGGCCAGTGTGGGTATCAAGAAAGATCCCAGCTTGATCGCACCTATTATCAGTGCGAATTCTGCAATTGCTCTCGATCTGAATTCCGGTACCGTTCTTTACTCCAAAGATGCTTACCAAACTCTACCGATTGCCAGTATCACGAAATTGATGACAGCTTTGCTGGTCTTGGAAGATGGTCGTTTGGACGAGATGGCTCAGATTAGTGAGAAAGCTGCTTCTTTGCCTGGCAGTAAAGCTTGGCTTTATCCCGGAGATTACATGAAGGTTGAAGATTTACTGAAAGCCAATTTGATTCACTCTGCCAACGATGCCAGTATGGTGCTGGCTGAGTTTGTAGCTGGTAGTGAGGAAGCTTTTGTGGAAAAGATGAACCGGAAGGTATTGGAGCTGAAGTTGGCTGGTACACACTTTGAGAATCCGGTCGGTTATGATAACAACGAAAACTACTCAACGGCTTATGAGCTTACCTTGCTAGCCAAAAAACTTTGGGAGTATCCTCTCTTTCGTCAGATTGTGGGTACGCGTAGCGAGACGATCTATTCTGAAGGAGGCAGCGCTTACAAACTTGAGAGTACCAACGATTTATTAAAATCTTACTTGAAGGTTTACGGTATGAAAACGGGTACGACTGATGCCGCTGGACAAGCTTTGGTGGCCATTGGTGAAGTTGATGGTGGACGTCAGATCCTGACGGTCGTGCTAAATAGTCCGGACCGTTACCATGAGACCAAAGTTATTTTCGACTGGACAGAGAGAGCTTATGAATTCGACTAAAAACTACGCAAGTTTCAAGAATCTTGGGTACATTTTTTAAAAAGTATCTATCTTAAGTAATAAAGTTTTGTACTATAAACGCTATCCTAATCCCCGAATACTTCGATTCCGCTACGCTACACTCAGTACGAGTCGATGTGTTATTCACCGTACAAGGTCTTAATAATGTTTCAACTTGTCCTGAGTGAGAGAAGCGAGCTGAAGGATGACATCCGAATCTACGAATATATATTACAGCTGTCTATTCGTGGCATTCGCCCGCCCGGATGACCTGGTCGGACGGGGATATATTTGTAGATTAGGATCGGTTCAATATATTGATTCTTTAAATGATACTCCCCTTTAGGATGTGTACCTATGAAACAGAACATGGCCCTAGTCAGTTAGCGAAGCGAACTATCCAGCCATTAACTTGAGTGTAAGTGAGAGTGCAAGTCACTAGTAAAGCGGTACTTAAGTACTTATCCGCCTAGGCGGAACTTAGTCACTTAAGTACTATTTTCCCAGTACGATAATCCCAGAACCTATACCCAAAACAGTCTTTAGTGCTATAATGAAGCGGCTTTACTTACTAATTAAAGCTTATTTATAGCAAGTTTATCTTTGAAAACTACGAGTTTGATCAGAGCTCCGGAATACTTTCTTTGCGTTATAGTTTGGATGAAGAAGTCTTTTTTGAAGAGCAACTCAAGTTTGATCTGTCAGTAGTCGATTTTGCCAAGATTGATCAAGAATTGTTAAACAGGACTTTTGAAAATCTGCATCTTATGGCCGGTATCAGTTATTACAAAACCTACTGTCCGCCGGAAATTGTTTTGAAAAACAAGCAACTCACGACTACTCAAGCAAGATTCTGGAACAATCTTTACACTCGCGGTTTGGGAGAATTCTTTTACACGAACGAACTAGACTTCCAAGATCTTATCAAGTTTCCTGTTAGTAAAGGTTTTAAGGTAAAGGCTCTAAAGAGCAGTCTCCGAGAGAGATCTCTCTTGCCAATCGGAGGAGGTAAGGATTCATTACTCAGTGCGGAACTTTTACAAAAAGCAGGTGAAGACTTTACGCTCTTCAGCTTAAATAATCCGGGGCCGATCGAGGAAACAGCTCGTATCATTGCCAAAGAAAGGATTATTGTTTACAGAACACTTGATCCTCAGCTAATAGTTCTCAATAAACAAGGTGCTTACAATGGTCACGTGCCAATTACAGCTTATCTGTCATTTTTATTACTTACCTGTGCTGTCCTCTATGACTATAAATATCTTATTTTATCGCTGGAAAAGAGCTCTAATTTTGGACAGGTTTTATATCACGGCTTGGACATCAATCACCAGTATTCCAAGAGCGAAGAATTCGAGCGAGACTTTAGGCAATATGTTGAGCAATTTATTTGTTCAGGTATTGAGATGTTTAGTTTATTGAGGCCATTTTACGAGATTAAGATAGCTCAGCTTTTTGTGGATAAGGGAGCTCGGTATTTCTCGACCTTTTCCAGTTGTAACACCAATTTCAAGTTGCAAAATCCGGCCAATGAAAGATGGTGTGGGGTCTGTCCCAAGTGTGCTTTTGTCTTTGCCATTTTTTCAGCTTTTATGCCCAAAGAGAAACTCTTGGAAATTTTTGGCAAGAATCTTTATGCAAATCCGGAACTTCTAGAGACTTATCGTGAATTATTGGGACTGGTTGGGATCAAACCTTTTGAATGTGTCGGTACGGACGAGGAAGTGCAGCTGGCTTTGTATCTGGCTCACAACCGTGGAGAATACGAAGAGGATCCGGTGATGCAGATGTTTGTGGCAGAATTATTACCGAGCTTACAGCTTGAGAAGTTACAAGAAAAGTTACTCCAGACTTACGAACATGATTTATTGCCGGAACGTTTCCGGAAAATTTTATAGATCAATGGTAAAACCTTATGAAGATCGCCGAACTTGAAAATAAACGGATTCTGATCCTTGGCCTGGGACGTGAAGGCCTAGCTACTTTGAAGTTTCTACAGCAGAATCTGCGACAGGCGAATTTGGCAGTGGCGGATAACAGGTGTTTATCAGAGTTCTCATCCGAGGAGCAGGTTTTGTTAAATCAGATTGAGCAAAAACAGCTAGGCGAAAATTACTTGCAAAACCTGGAGAGCTATGAAGTGATCGTGAAATCTCCGGGGATTTACCCGCGTAAAAGAGAAATCCAAGAAGCGCTGGCTGCCGGTGTACAAATTACTTCAGCTACAAATATCTTTTTCGCGAATCAAAAAGGGAAGATTATCGGAGTGACCGGTTCCAAGGGGAAAAGCACAGTCTCAAGCCTGATTTATCGTATTCTACTGGAGGCTAATCTCCCTGCTTTTTTGATAGGTAATATTGGGCAGCCGGCTTTATCCTTCCTGGAAAAAGATAGGCAAGAAAACTTCTATGTTTTTGAACTCTCGAGTTATCAGCTGGAGGATTTGAAGTACGCTGCAGATATTGCAGTTGTGACCAGTTTTTTTCCGGAACATCTCGATTATCATGGTAACTTGGAATCATATTTTGAAGCCAAGATGAATATTGCCAAGAATCTTAAGAAAGAGCATACCCTGATTTACAACGCCGCTTCCAAAGAAGTCTCAGCGCTTGCGAAAGAACTTGCTTGTCACATCCTAGCCTTTAATGACGGGCAGCGAAGTAAAGTTACGGAAGACACTTTGTATTGCAATGGAGAAGCGCTACTGTCTGTGAAAGAAGTTCCTTTGTTGGGGAAACATAATCTGGAGAATGTGCTAGCAGCTTGTGCTGTGGCGAAGTTGTTGGGGATCGAGAATGAAACTATCCAAAGTGCGACACGGAAGTTCAAATCCCTTGCTCATAGGTTGGAGTTTGTGGGAACTTATAAGGAAGTCGACTTTTATGACGATGCTATCTCGACCACTCCAGAATCTACCATAGCAGCTCTGGAAGCGATGCCCAAACAAATCGGAACACTTATTCTGGGAGGATTGGATCGTGGATATGACTTTAGCAAGTTGGCTGAGAGAGTTTTGGAAAAAGAGGTTCCAAATGTGATACTTTTCCCCGGTTCTGGTCCTAGAATTCGTGAAGCTCTTCAGAAAATTAACGCTAAACTTCCTCGTATAGAGGAGGTGGAAGATCTCTCTACTTGTATCAAAAAATGCTTTGAGTTAACTCCTGCAGGCACGATCTGTTTACTCTCGACCGCTTCGCCAAGCTATAATATGTTCAAGAACTTTGAAGATAAAGGGGATCAGTTTCAGAAATTGGTAAAAGGATGAGGGGAGAGGGTTGGGGGAATTGTTACATTGTTGTCCACCTTAGGCGGACTCTATTGTTCCCTTGTTTCTTAACAATACAGCCATATAACAATCTAACAATATCTCTTCCCAAGTCCCGAAAGTCGCCTGTTTTTTTAATTAAATCTTGCCTCCAGCTCTTCCTTGATTTACAATTAGTCTGGCTCTTCGTATTGAGAGTTAAGCCCTAAAGTGGTATAATTAAGCGAAATAAATAAGTTCTTATGGATTTTAATGCTCTCCGCGCCATCATCAAAAATATTCGCTCGCAAGTGACTTGCCCGCACTGTGAAAACAGTTATGCCAATGAGGATCTAAGTGTTGTGAGTGCGATTGATAATAGGTGTGTACTACTGGCTCAGTGTAATCATTGCAGTACGCCAATTTTAATTACAGCAGCTATTAATGAACCTCTTAAAGGAAGCAATAAGGCCAGAATCGTGACTGAAAAAAGGCTTTTGGAAGAGGTGCGTGATGAAGAAGTGATTACTCCTGACGATGTTCTAAAGATTCACGAGCTACTGAAGGACTATAAAGGAGATTTAGAACAACTTTTCAAAGGAGCTGACAAAAAGGAGTAGTGCCTAAGTGGTAAAATAAGTGGTAAAAATGGTCGAAATGGTTAGAAATAGGGTCTAGGGTTGAGGGTGGGAGAAATGGCTGTATTGTTATATTGCTCCCTTGTTATCTTGCTCCCTTGTTATCTTGCTCCCTTGTTATCTTGTAGTCTGTCTTACCGAGTTCCGAAGTGTCTTCTGTCCTCTTTTTGTGTGTGGCAGCCAAAACCTGATCTTACGTTGACAATATATAGGCTTTAGAGTAGTATCTAGCTCGCATTTTTATTATGTTTTAACTAAAAAATCATGGAGGAAATTGCTTTTACAGCTGAACCTCGTGCCGAAGGAATAAAACCTAATGTACTAAGACAAGAGGGAAAGGTTCCGGGTGTATTGTATGGACATGGGGTTGAACCTGTTAGCTTACAGTTCAGTCTAGTCGAATTTGATAAGGTTTTTCGTCAGGCTGGTGAAAATACCATTATTGATCTCAAAATTGGTGATAAGAAAGAGAAAGTTCTGGTTTATGATTTACAGAGGGATCCTATCAAGGATCATGTCACTCATGTTGATTTTTACCGCGTGAACCTCAAAGAAAAGATTACCACTACGGTGCCAATTGAGTTTATCGGTGTTTCTCCTGCTGTTAAGGAGGAAGGGGCTGTGTTTGTTGCCAACCGAGAAGAAGTTGAAGTTAAGTGTCTACCAACAGATATCCCTAAGAAATTTGAAGTTGATATCTCCGGACTTAAGATCTTTGGAGATTCCTTGCATGTTTCGGATCTTATTATTCCTGAAGGAGTAGAACTTATAGATGAAGCTCAGGTCACTATTGCGCAGGTTGCTGCTCCAAAGATGCAAGCTGAAGCTGAAGCTGCCAAGGAAGAAGCTGTTGCCGCTGCTGAAGCTGCCAAGGAAACTCCTGTGCTTGTTGGTGCTGAAGAAGTTGCTCCTGTTGAGGGGGAAGTTGCTGCTCCTGCTAAGGAGGAAGCAAAGAAGGGATAAGGAAATTTACAAACTTGAAGGATGGGGCAGGGAACTTTGTTCTCTGTCCCTTTTTGTAAGTGGCTAGTGATAAGTATGTATCTTCTAATCACTTTTAAAAAAGCACTAATCACTATTCTGTGCTATAATCCAGTTGTCCACTAATTCAAAAAAACATGGCAGAAGAAAAACAGAAGATTCAAGTCCAAGTTCAAGAATCAGTACGTAGGGGTGTCTACAGTAATGCTGTTTCAGTAGCGGTACGTGATAGTGAGGTAGTGCTTGATTTTGGCTATGTGCTCCCAGGAGTGACTCCTACGACGATTGATGTAGGAAGTCGTGTTAACCTAAATCACAAAACAGCTGAACAGCTAGTTACGATCTTACAGAATGCCTTGTTGGATTATAGGAATAAGAAGAAGGAGAAGAAGTAAGCTAGTAGCTAGTATCTATTAGCTAATAGCTAGGGGACTAAGGATACTTAGATTTGAACTTTTTAGGTTGATTTTTTGCTGAGGGATGTAATTAGGCAATTAATCAGCTTGTAAGTTTCTTCACTCTTATCGATTAAGCTTGCAGCCTCTTCGCGATGCATATAATTGATATCTCTAGCTACAAGAATTTGAGATTGTGCTTCGGCAAGTGATGCTCTGGAGACGTTATAAAACTGGAGTTTTTCCTTCGTATGACTTCTCCCAAAGCCCTCAGCAAGATTAGAAGTCACTGATAGAGAACTATCTCTGAGTTGTTTTGTAAGGCCATAGATCTCAGATTTAGGGAATTTCTGACTGATACGATATACCTCAACAACAAAATTGTGGGCTTTTTGCCAAACAAGCAGGTCTGTAAAGTTTCTTACTTGAGCCATATAAAATAATTAAGAATATCTGTTCTTAGCTTAACAAACAAACATGGTTCGAATCCGCTTCGCTACACTCACCACAAGCACGGTACTAGCAATGTTTACTATAGTTATTAATGTATTGACACTTGTCCTGAGAGAGTGAAACGAATTGAAGGATTAAAGAAATATTAAACGTTATCCCTTAGCTAATAGTTCCTTAATTTTTAGTCCCTTCTGCCTTGGAGTCCAACCATAGCGTAACCGGGCCTTCGTTGATGGATTCTACATTCATCATGGCTTGGAAAGTTCCGGTTTCTACTTTGAGTCCGGTTTCTTTGAGCTTAGCGACGAACTTTTCATACATTTCTTTGGCAAATTCAGGTTTAGCGGCATCTACGAAGCTTGGTCTACGGCCTTTGCGTGTATCGGCATAGAGGGTGAACTGTGAAACAGCCAAAACTTGTCCCTCGATGTCCAAGAGGGACAAGTCGAACTCCTTCTCTCCTTCTGGGAAGATTCTGAGATTTGTGATCTTATCAACCAGATAATCAAGATCTTTCTCGGTGTCCTCATTTGTAATACCAAGCAGTACCAAGACCCCTTTAGCAATTTGGCCAACTATGCTATCTTCTACCGTGACAGAAGCAGAACTTACTCTTTGAATTAAGGCTCGCATAAAAGTAATTGTTAAATTGTTTTCGCTACGCTCATTGTTACATTGTTATTTTAGAAAACGGTAACAATGAAGCAATGAAACAATATAGCAATTGACACTCCAGTACAAAAATAAAATTATCAAATTCTTAATAATCTATTATGGATAAAATGAGTGAATTGGTATCCTTATGCAAACGCCGTGGTTTTATATATCCTGGTTCTGAGATCTATGGAGGGCTAGCTAATACTTGGGATTACGGCCCCAATGGTGCTCAGCTCAAAAAGAATATTAAGGACTTCTGGTGGAAAACTTTTGTCGAGAATCGTGCGGATATGCTGGGACTGGATACGGCTATCTTGATGCATCCTAGGACCTGGGAAGCTTCCGGCCACGTAGGCAATTTTACTGATCCCTTGATTGACTGTAAGAGCTGTAAGGAACGCCTGCGTGCCGATAAACTGCTTGAAGATAAATTGGGAGTTGAAAAGGTAGCCGGCAAGGAATTAAAAGAGTTGAGCGCAATGTTGAAAACAGAGAAAATTAAATGTCCCAAATGTGGCAATAGTGATTTTACGGAAGCTCGACAATTTAACCTTATGTTCAAAACGCAGCAGGGAGTCATTGAGGGTGAAGGGGATGATATTTACCTGCGTCCCGAGACTGCACAGGGAATTTTCGTAAACTTCAAGAACATTCTAGATACCATGCGAGTCAAATTGCCTTTCGGAATTGCTCAAATTGGTAAGTCTTTCCGTAATGAGATCACTCCTGGTAACTTTACTTACCGAACCCGTGAATTCGAACAGATGGAGATTGAATATTTTGTAAAACCGGGAGAAGAAAAGAAACACTTTAAAGAATGGAAGCAAGCTGCGATGGATTTCTTTCTAGCACTAGGTGTAAAGAAAGAGAATCTACGTTTTCGTGATCACGAAGCGAAAGAGCTCTCTCATTATTCCAATGCCACTACCGATATCGAATACCAATTTCCTTTTGGTTGGGGAGAGTTGATGGGCATTGCCAGTCGTACTGATTTCGATTTGAAACAACATGAGGAATTTTCCGGTAAAGAGCTCAAGATGCTTGATCCCGAAACCAATGAAAAGTTTGTACCTTATGTCGTCGAACCGTCTTTTGGTATGGATCGTACGGTGCTGATTACACTACTTGATGCTTACTGTGAAGAGGAAGTGGAAGGGGAGAAGAGAACTGTTCTGAAATTGAATCCCCATTTGGCTCCCGTGAAGATAGCTATCTTGCCACTTGTAAAAAAAGACGAGTTACAAAAAGTTGCCAAGGAGATTGAAGCTTTCTTGAGAAATAAGTACACAATTTCCTACGATGAAACTGGTAGTATCGGGAAACGCTATAGACGTCAGGACGAGATCGGAACGCCTTACTGTGTGACGGTGGACTTTGATACCATCGAGAAAGACCAAGCCGTGACCGTGAGGGACAGAGACACGATGAAGCAAGAAAGAATCAAGATTGAGGATTTGGAAGCCTTTATAAATAAAAAGCTAGTTAGCTAATTAGCTACTTATTAAATATCCAAATCCTGTACCTTCTTGGCGTGTGTCTGGATGAACTTTTTACGTGGCAGTACTTCTTCTCCCATCAAAGTCTCAAAGACCTTGTCAGCGAGTTCTGCATCACCAATATCGACACGCAAGAGCAGACGATTGGCAGGGTCCATGGTAGTTTCCCAGAGCTGCTCAGGATTCATTTCACCCAAACCTTTGTAGCGCTGGATACTGGATTTGTCTCCGAATTCTTGCAGGAGACTCTCTTTCTGTGAATCAGTGTAAGCGTAACCAGATTTCTTACCGGCACTGATTTTATAGAGAGGTGGTTGTGCGATAAAGAGGTTCCCATTACGAATGATTTCTGGTAGATAACGGTAAAAGAGTGTGAGAAGCAAGGTGCGGATGTGAGCACCATCTACGTCGGCATCGGTCATGATTACAATCTTGTGGTAACGTAGTTTTTTGATATCAAACTGTTCTCCAATACCGGCACCCATGGCAATGATCAAGATTTTAATTTCCTCGGACGATAACATACGGTCAAGTCGAGCGCGTTCGACGTTCAAGATCTTACCTTTGAGTGGCAAGATAGCTTGAGTCCTACGGTCACGTCCTTGTTTGGCACTACCTCCGGCAGAATCGCCCTCTACAATAAATATTTCAGAGTCCTCTGGCTTACGACTCGAACAATCAGCCAATTTGCCCGGGAGACTCATGCCTTCGAGAGCACCCTTGCGGATCACTGTGTCACGAGCGGCACGAGCAGCCAATCTAGCACGAGCAGCCAAAGTACATTTACCGATAATCCCACGTCCTACGGCCGGATTTTCTTCCAGATACTCACCAAATTTTTCACCGAAAGCTGTTTCGACAACGGTTTTTACTTCAGCGTTACCAAGTTTTCCTTTGGTCTGTCCTTCAAACTGAGGATCTTTTACTTTAACTGAAATCACAGCTGTTAATCCTTCCCGAACATCATCTCCGGTCAGATTCTCATCTTTTTCTTTCAGGAGTGAGTGCTTTCTGGCGTAACTATTGAGCGTTCTGGTAAGAGCTGTACGGAAGCCTACCAAATGACTACCTCCTTCTGCAGTATTAATATTGTTTGCAAAAGAATAGAGCACTTCTTGGAAACTCTCGTTGTATTGCAGTGAAATTTCAACATACCCATCATCAGTATTTTTTTCACAATAGAAAGGCAGGGGAGAGACCGTGATTTTATCCTTATTTAATCTCTTAACGTAAGCTTTGATGCCACCTTCAAAGTAGTATTTGTTAATTCTTCCGCTACGTTTATCTTCCAAAGAAATAAAGATCCCTTTGGTCAGGTAAGCTTGCTGACGTACACGATTGATGATTCTTTCATAGTCAAACTCAGTGATTTCAAAAATCTGAGGATCCGGCCAGAAAGTAACCTCAGTACCAGTTTTGTCAGTTTTACCGGTTACTTTGAGATCATAGCTTGGTTTTCCACGTTCATATTCTTGTTCATGGATCTTGCCTTCACGGAAAACGCGTACTTTCATACGTTCTGAAAGAGCGTTGACACAGGAGACGCCAACACCATGCAAACCACCTGAGACCTTGTAGCCATCACCTCCAAACTTACCACCGGCATGCAGAGTTGTTAGCACTGTCTCGACGGCTGGACGTTTGGTTTGTTTGTGAATCTCAGTTGGAATACCACGCCCATTATCGAGCACGGTCACGGAACCATCTTCGTTAATAACGATATTAATTTCCGTACAATAACCTCCCATAGCTTCATCGATCGAGTTGTCGACGACTTCCCAGATCAGATGATGTAGACCGGTTATATCAGTAGAGCCGATATACATACCGGGACGTTTACGGACAGGCTCAAGTCCTTCTAGAACTTGGATTTCATCAGCAGTGTATTTCGCAGCCATGAGTTTTGTTTAATTGATGATTGATAGTTGTTTGCGGATGCCCAAAGCTTCCAAACAGCCAACGTGCCAATTCTAGCAGAAAAGAGGCTGCTTGAAAAGGGCTAAATATGGCTTGAGGTAGACGATAATGTACTTATTTTGACCCAATTACTTTGTGCTTTGAAGAAAGTAACAAAAAACATAAGACGACAGACAACTTCGGGACTCGGGACTGGGAACTCGGGAAGACAGACAACAGACTACAAAGGCAAACAGAGGACAGAATAAAATTGTTGTATTGTTAACATGGTTATCTTGTTAAAAACAACAATAAAGCAAGTTAACAATGTAACAATTTCCCAACCATTCTAGCCATTAACTTGAGTGCAAGTGCGAGTGCAAGTCACTAGTTAAAAACACCCTAGTCCCTATTTGGTGCCATTTTGCATTTTTAATTTTTAATTTTGCATTTCTTCACCCTCTACCCTAATCCCTTATTCTATTGAAATTTTAATTCTTTCTCAAAATGATAAGAAAGCATGGCTAGACTAAGTGCTTCCAGCTTTTCCAGGTCTGTTTTTTGTAAACCACTAATTTTACTTAAAAAAGAGAGTTTTTGTCCCAAGATTAACTTCAATAATTTAGCATTCGATACAGATAATTGCGGTTCTTTTGCTGATCCACATTTGGCACAATGAAAGCAATTATACGGTTCTCCAAAATAAACTTGATCAACGCATAAATCACAGTCACAATCGCCACAAGCTTCTAAGTTCGGTGCGAAGCCGTGAAGTTTGAGAAAATTCAGATAAAAATAAGCAGGAATTAACTCAGGAACAAGTTTTTTTGAAAGCAAGAGTAAACTTTCCAATAACAAATGGAAAAGTTCCGGATGTTCAGATTCTTCTTCGGTCAAGATTTGCAGCGTTTGAGCAATATGGTTGGCTTTTTCAACTAAGCTGTAATCACTACGCAGATCTTTCAAGCTGTGCAGGATGTTGGAATCATTAACGATTGCTAATTTTCCACCACTAAGTACCAATTCGACATGGCTGAACTGTTCCAAAAAACCTCCGAGTTTACTAAGCGGTTTCCGCACTCCTTTGGCTAGGACAGTTTGCTTGCCTGTTTCCAGTGAATAAATACAAAGTAGACGATCGGTCTCTCCGTAATCTCGTCGCGATAAAATAATGGCTTCTTTTTTTGCACTTTGCATGAGAGCACTTAGAGATTTTGTTTCTGAATATACTTATGTGTGGCGATCATACTACTTAATGCTCCCAATATGGCACTCAAGGTTAGAAGTCCTAGGAAGATTCTCCAAAAATGCTGATCGTAATAACTTAACAGATCTTGTTCAAAATACATAGAAAGTTTGCCAGAGATTCCTTCGAGTAGAAAAAAGAAAAAATAAGCACTCAAGAAACTGGCACAAAGTCCGTAAAGGATACCTTCGATCAGAAAAGGTCCTTTGAGGAAGGCCCGACTAGCACCGACCATGTTCATAATAAAGATCTCATCTTGTCTGCCATAAATCGTGAGCCTGATGGTGTTAACGATGATCAAAATCGCGACCAATCCCAGGATCAGAGTGATTAAAAAGACCGAGCTCTGAGCTACGTTTGTAATCTTGATTAATTTCTGGACACGGGTTTCCTGAGGGTTTCCGCTTGCAAGTAAACTGTTGTCTATTAATCTTCCATAAATAGGTTTCTTTAGGAAACTGATAATATCAGGAAGTTGTTCAGGAGATTTTGGGAGTATCACAATATGAGCAGGTAGGGGATTGTTTAGCTCATAATCCTTGAGAAACTGTGGTAAATCCTGATAGCGTTCCGCAAATTCTGAGAGAGCAGCCTCTTTGGATACAAAACTAACTTGTTCGGTACTTGGTAAGATCCGCAGATCCTCGACCAGGTCATTTACCTCGTCCTGGTTGCTACCATCCAAGACCTCGACTACAAAATCAACCTTGCGATTGAGGGTGTAGATAGCACTCTCAGCGATACGACTTACCATCAGAGTCACAAGCACACTAAAGATAGCTAAAATCATGACGCTCACAGTTGCCACTGTCAGGAGTCCGTTGCGTTTGAAGTTTTGTAGACCGAGCTTGAAGATACGGAAGTAAGCAGTACTATAAAGATGCTCCTTATTTTTTAGTTTTTTGATTTCCTGATAATTTCCGAGACGCTTACTCTTGAATTGTCTCCACTTTTTGCGAAAGCTACTCTTGTATTTGGGATAAAAGTGGCTGGTTTTTTTTACCTTAAGCTCAATTAAACCATCTCTATCATGATTTTCTTGTCCTTCTATTTCTATTTTCAATTCTGCCATGAATGTTATCTTATTAGCTTACTAGCTAGTTAGTGGCTAGTGTTTTTTATCCCTTTGCGCTCCTTATCTTCCTAACTTTTTTGTCTTGCTCTCTAATTTTGGAACTTTTATAGATCTCTGGCTTGTAAGCTTTTAACTGCACAATTTTAGTATCTGCAAGTCCCATTTCTTTTAATTTTTCCGGAAGTTGCTGAGCTAGGCTGTGCTTCTGGTCATATCCAAGTGCAATAATATCAGGTTTCTCTCTTTTTATCACGAAAAACGGATCATCAATCTCTCCTAAGAAACATTTATCAACCAGTGCTTCTTTTTGGACAGCAGCTAATCTCTCCTGCTCACTGTGTAAGGGAGAGACATTCTTTAATATCTTAATATTCTTTACTCTGGCTATCGAAACAATCAAATAATCACCGTACTGTTTGGCTTGTTTGAACATATGTCGATGTCCTTCGTGTATGATATCGAAGGTTCCGAAGACCATGACCTTCTTGCGACTCCTAGTTGATTGCTTCTTGATTTGCATTGTTCAATATAGATTACATGCTTCAGTATAGCATAGGCAAAGTTTTTAGTGATTAGGGGATAGTGCTTAGGAACTTGGGAATAAAAAACACTGTTAAAAAGCATCCAACAATAGATCAATGCAATAATTGAACAATATAAGCATTTAACCATTCCGACCATTTAGCCATTGATTTTCATCTTAATCTTTTCTTAATGTTTGGCAGGTAGAATGGAGAGTGATTTTAAGTAATTCTTAAAATTTGGGTGGAGGTGGGGGATGGTGGGCCCACTTAAATCCTAAAGAAGTCGCTATTCTAGTTATTCACTCACCATTTACTTTAAACTGCAATCCTAGTACCTTAAAAAGGCTTAATTTTAGCTATGTTCTCAGAAGAAGTGGTCTGTATCGACCTCGAAACAACCGGGCTTGATTCTGAACGTGATCGTATCATTGACGTTGGAGCTGTGAAGTTCAAAAATGGCAAGATCACGGACACCTTCGAGTCGCTCGTCAATCCCGGCATTGAGATTGCCCAGATTACGACCGCGATTACAGGTATTAATTCAGAGCAATTGAAGCAGGCTCCCAAGTTTGAAGATATCAAGGAAAAACTCAAGAAGTTTATCGGCAAAGCTTATATCTTGGGACATAATGTGCAGTTTGATCTGGCTTTTTTGAAAGCCAATGGCTTGTCGCTTAGCAACAAACGGCTCGATACTTATGAGTTGGCGCCGATTGGTTTCCCGGGGCGTGCCTCCTATGCTCTCGGATATCTGACCGATAATCTTGATATCCTTCACGAAGATAAACACCGTGCACTCTCTGACAGTTTGGCGACCACCGACTTATTCTTGAAAATACTTGAGCAAGTGTCGGCACTTGATAAGCGTGTTCTAGAAAAGATGCAAGCTTATCTTGAGAGGTCAGACTGGCCGGCGGTAGAGATTTTTAAAAAGGCCTTGTCTGATGCTAAACCAAAGATAAGTAAATCAAAAAGTGAGACTGACAAAAAAACGAAGAAGCAAGTAAAGCAACTTATAGAATTTGATCCCAAGAAGGTCTGGCAGATGTTTGACGAGGGAGGAACTTTGTCAAAATTAAAGGCGGGCTTCGAAGCTCGCAGTGGTCAGTGTAAGATGGTTGAATATGTGCTTGAGAGTTTACAGGACAAAACACCACTTCTGATTGAGGCTGGGACTGGCATTGGTAAGACTCTGGCATATTTGGTACCACTGCTTGCCAAGAGTCTGGCGCGTAAACAAAAAGTATTGGTAGCGACTTATACGACGTCCTTACAGGATCAGATTTTGCAGCGTGATCTGGCACTCCTCAATGCTATTTTTGCCAAAGAGTTGGGACGCGATCTCAAAGTGGCCGTACTCAAAGGTCGTTCACATTATCTTTGTCTCGGAGCTTGGGAAAAGCTCTTACGTAAAGTGACTTTCACTGACGACGAAATGCGTGTCATTATCAAAGTGATGATCTGGATGCAAGAGACTGAAACTGGTGAGCGCAGTGAGATGTATTTGAATAGAGAAGAACAAAAAGTTTGGTATAGAATTGCCTCAGATAGTGACACTTGTCTAGGCTCGAAATGTTGGCGCAAGAACGATTGCTTTGTGAATATGGCACGTGAGAAAGCCAAACAAGCAGATTTGATAATTGTAAATCAGGCGCTCTTATTGACAGATGCTCGTGCCGAAAAGGGAATTATCCCGGAGTACGATTATCTCGTGGTAGATGAAGCTCAACATTTGGAGGAGGTGGCGACTGATCGTTACACACAAGTATTTACTACGGAAGCTTTGGCCGCTCATCTCAAGGAACTGGATGATTTACTTGGTTCTTATCTCAATAGTAATAAAGGGACTCTCTTTAGTGATCAAAGACTGCTCAGTAACTTGTCAGAGTTACGTACGGAGCTTAAGAATCTTTTGCCGCGTATCGATATTCTGGAAGGACTGATTGGTATGTTGGCAGCTCTCCTGCAGAGTAAAGCGCGCCACAACTTTGGTAATGATTTAAGGATTAACAGAGAAATCGAGAATTACTTGGAATGGAAAAAAACGCTCGATGCTCTCAAACATTTGGGACATAATTTGGAATTGATTTCGGATGCTGCACAAGAACTAGCTTCAGGAGCTTTCAAAATCAAAGATAGTGATGCTGATGCCGAAGAACTGACCTTTGCGATTGAGGCTTGGAATGAACAAAATGCCATGTGGCAAAACAAAATTAGCAAGATTTTCTTTTCTTCCTTTGACAATAAGGTCGTCTGGATCAGGCAAAATAGAAACGAACAAATGTTTGTCTATGCTGCTCCTTTGCAGGTCTCGGAATTCTTGGGAGCGGAACTATTTACTCCCGATAAACATTATCTACTAACTTCAGCCACACTAGCGATCGGTGAAGATTTTAGCTATTTCAAGAAAAGCTTGGGTATTCCGGCTGAGGTCAAGTCTTATACCATTCCTTCTGATTACGATTATGAGAAACAAGCTGCTTTCTTTGTGCCCATTGATTTCCCCGCGCCGGACAGTAGGGAATATGGAGCTCAAACCGTTGATTTGATCGAAGGGCTTGCTACTGAACTTGGTGGTAGAACACTGGTACTTTTTACTTCACACCGGGCTATGGAGAATGCCTATGCTGAGCTTGCTCCGAAGCTCGCTTCATCCAGCATTGAAGTTTTCGCTCAAGGGATTTCGGGTAGTCGCGCTCGTATCTTGGAAGGATTCAAAGAGAGTAAACGGGCAATTATGCTTGGTACCAACAGTTTCTGGGAGGGCGTGGATTTGCCAGGTGAAGACTTGCAGGCCGTCATGATCGCAAAATTGCCTTTTGATGTTCCCAGTGACCCGATTTACGAGGCTCGCAGCAATCTTTACGCCAATCCTTTTGCCGATTATGCTTTGCCACGAGCTATTTTGAGATTCAAGCAGGGGATTGGACGACTCATTCGCAGCAGAGAGGATAGTGGAGTGCTGATCGTATTGGATAATAGGATCCGAACTCAGCGTTATGGCGAAAGTTTCTTTCTAGCCTTACCTAGCATGGAAGTTTACGAGATTCCTGCCAGTGACATCCCGGGGCAAGCCAGGCGTTTTATATCTTAGACACAGTCAATACACAAGTTATGAACAAAGTAATTATTCAAAAAGAGCAGGACTTGCAAAGCTTGGCAAAAAAGCTTTTGCCTAAACTAAAACATCAGAATCTGCTTTGTTTGTACGGAGACCTAGGAAGTGGAAAAACTACTTTCGTGCGTTACTTATGCGATGAACTCCAAGTTGCCAATAAAGTTAAGAGTCCTTCTTACGTTATTTGTAATACTTATCATGCCAAGGACTATGATATCTATCACTTAGATTTTTATCGACTGGAAGGTCAAGATCCTTATACTGCTGTCGATTTGCAGGAATTACTTTCTGCCCCTTCTAGTATTGTGATTATCGAATGGGCGGACCTGGTGGAAGATTATTTGCCTAAGGAAAGATTGGAGCTTCACTTCAAGAATTTGGGGGGAACGAGAAGACAATTGACTATTAACAATTGACCATTGACTTGGACAAGGGGGCATGCCCCCTTGTCTCGGGACTAGATATTAAAGTTTGCACATGACCCTATTCATCAACACATCATCATCGGAGACGGAGCTCGCACTACTTGCCAAAGGAAAGTTGCTTGCTAGTAAGTCTTGGGAAAGCAAGATGAACGAATCCGACAAACTCTTGCCGGCTATTGCGGACTTACTTAGTGAAAATAAGCTTGACCCAAGTGCTTTGCGTAAGATTATGGTCGTAGTTGGCCCCGGTAGTTTTACCGGTATCAGGGTGGGGGTCTCGGTGGCTAATACTTTGGCAAATTCCTTGCAGCTTCCTCTGCTTGGAATAACGAATCCGCAATTAGCTATTTATCGCTTAGATACACAAGAAAATTTGAACAAAATATTTATTCATTATGCCTTAAGTCAGGGTAATTTCTTCAAGCAAAATGCCAGCTTAGCCAAGGCCGGAAAACGCGAAGGAGAGATTGTCCATTTGCGAGATGTGGACCTACAAGTTGTCTTTTCCTCCTCTCTCAAAGATTTCAAGCCCGAAATAAGGTCGCTTGCAGAAGCCTTGCTGCTTTTAGATCAGGAATTTGCAGGTGAGAAAGAGATAGCGAAGTCACGTCGTTCGCGAACGACTGTGGCACAACCATTTTATGTGGTGCCGCCGGCTGTTAGTGTGAAGAAGAAACTTTAAGAAGCTAACTAGCTAATTAGCTAACTAGCTTCTTTTTTAGTACACTCTCTTTGTAAATTATTATTATTTATTATGGACTATCAAGCCGAATCACTCAAAATACATGAGCAGCATAAAGGCAAGCTCGAGATCAAATCTAAGGTTGAGGTGCGCAATATTGAAGAACTATCAGTGGCTTATACACCAGGAGTAGCGGAACCTTGCCGTAAAATTGCCGAGAACTCGGAGGACGCTTACAAGTACACGATCAAAGCCAACACCATCGCGGTCGTGACAGACGGCTCAGCTGTGCTCGGTCTTGGTAATATCGGTGCGCTGGCGGGACTGCCGGTGATGGAGGGTAAATGTTTACTCTTCAAACAGTTCGCCAATGTTGATGCTTATCCGATCTGCTTGGCTACGCAAGATACCGAAGAGATTATTCAGACTATCAAAAATATTGCGCCGACTTTTGGTGGTATTAACTTAGAAGATATTTCCGCACCACGTTGTTTCGAGATTGAACGTAGATTAAAGGAGGAACTTCCCATTCCGGTCTTTCACGATGATCAGCACGGCACTGCAATTGTGGTACTAGCTGGTCTGATCAACGCTTTGAAGATTACCGGTCGCAGCAAAGAAGATTTGAAAGTGCTGATAAATGGTGCTGGAGCGGCTGGCGTGGCGATTTGCAAGATCTTGCTCAACTTCGGAGTTCCAGGTAGCAACATTGTGGTGCTGGATAGCAAGGGTACGATTCATAAAAAACGTGAAAACTTGAACTTTGCGAAGACTGAACTTGCCGAACTAACAAATAGCGAAGGATTGGATACGGATCTAGAGGGAGCCATCGCAGCTCGCAATATGTTCATCGGACTTTCCAAACCCGGTTTACTTAGTCAAAAGATGGTGAAAAGCATGGCCTCTGACCCGATCATTTTTGCTATGGCCAATCCTGTGCCGGAGATCATGCCAGAAGAAGCGCAAGCTGCCGGTTGCCGAGTGATCGCGACCGGACGTTCGGATTACCCCAATCAGCTCAACAACGTTCTGGCTTTCCCCGGAATCATGCGCGGAGCTCTCGATGCGAGGACACAGATCTCAGAAGAGATGAAACTGCGAGCCGCCGAGGCCTTGGCAAGCATGGTTAAAACTCCAACACCCGAAAAGTTTATCCCCAATCCCTTTGATAAGGGTGTCGCTGAAGCTGTCGCGGAAGCAATTATGAATTCTAAATTTTGAATGGGGGAAAGCGGTGAGTCAGTAAACAAGGGAGCTAGTTTGGTCCTTCAGATGTGCTTGACATGGCATATCATAAGTGCTACATTCTTCTCCTATCTTTAAATTACAAAAAGATGAACAAAGAGGTACCTGAACAAGCTGGATTACAGCCAGATCATCTGGCTCAAATCGCTGAAGCCAAAGAAGTCTTTGGGACTTTCTCTGGCAAGAAACTGGAATTGCCACATGATGATGTAGAAATTCCTTCCTTGAATTCAAACAAAGAAGCAATTGAAGCTGTTGAGCATTGCTTGCTATATGCTAAAGGATTAGAGGATCTTCTCATTAAGTTGGAAGAAAATGACTTAAGGGGAGTGATGAATGCTTTTGGTTTCGATAACATTTTGGAACAGATGTTTGATCGTCCCTTTAATGGGCTTAAGCAGAAGAATATGCCTTTGTATGAATTACAAAATCAAAGTTCAATTGCCCATACTCCGGAACTCAGAGAAGCCTTTTCCAAAATGATTGATACACTAAAACATGTGTCAGATCTAATAATTAAGAGGGAAAAAGCACTCAGGGCGGTTTATGAGAAAGTATACAAAAGGGGACAAAGGGGACAATCAAATATTAGCCTAGCGGTTATTGGTGAGGGACTTGATGAATTCTTTAGTGAAGACTATAAAATAGTAAACAATATACATGCTATTATCTGTGGCGTGCCAAAATGGACTGAGCAATCTACTCGAGAAAAGATAAAGAAAACAGTCTAAACTTATTTCTTCTGACACTTAGGGCAGTAGTGCGTGCCACGCTGGGCGACTACTGTCCTTTTTATTTTACTTCCACAATTTACACAGGGTTGTCCCTTCTTGCCATAGACCTTCAAGAAATTTTGATAGTTCCCGGTCCTGGCAAAGCTGTCGACGTAATTACGACTCGAGGTGCCTCTTTTTTTGATAGCTTCTTGCAAGATTTTCTGAATATTCCTGTGCAGAGCTTGTCTTTTGGCTTGTGAAATCTCCTTAACGGGAGTCTCGGGATGAATCTTGCTGGCAAAGAGCGTTTCATCGACGTAAATATTCCCTAGTCCGGCTATTTTACTTTGATCAAGCAGGAAAGCTTTGATCTTGCGAGTGTTTTGGCCAAGGAGTTTATCGAAAGCTGTGAAGGTAAACTCAGGACTTAGAGGTTCCAGACCAAGATTCGAGAACCTAGTCCCGAGGTCCGAGTCCCGAGATAGGAAGATACGACCAAACTTGCGGATGTCGTTGAAGAGGATTTGCTTGTGGTGCGAGAGGTGGAAAATCAATCGGGTGAATCTGATATCTTGATCATTTGATCTGTTGATCTTTTGCTTGACGATCAGCTGTCCCGTCATCCTGAGATGAATCACCAGAATTTGCTTATTACTTAAATGTAGCAGTAAATACTTTCCTCGGCGTTCAACTTTCTTAATTTCCTGACCAAGCAGATCCTTACGGAAAGCTGTGATCGAATCACAAGTTATGGATCCTGCAAAAAGACATTCTAGCTCTAGAATTTTTTCACCAACGACAAGTTGCTGGAGATCAGACCGGATTGTTTCTACTTCAGGGAGTTCGGGCACTTACGTGAATTAAAAATGTAAAATGCAAAATTAAAAATTGGAAAGCAGATTATGAAGTGCAATTGCGGCTGAATTTGCCACATTGAGGGAGTTGGCCATGCCGAGCATGGGGATGGAGATCGCCATATCACAGAGCTTTAACGCTTCATCGGAGACACCTTCCACCTCATGTCCTAACACAAGCGCCACCGGAAAACTGTATGCTGCTTCACGGTAATCGACACTTTCGTAGCATTGCTCGAGAGCTATGATCTGTACTCCTTCCTTTCTTAGCTCCTGCAAAACTTCGCTCACATCTTTCCTGTACTCCCAAGAAACAAAATTCACAGTTGCCAGTGCAGTCTTGTCGATCTCTTTGCGCGGAGGTGCTCCGGTAATTCCGCAGAGGTAAATCTTCTTAACTAGGCAAGAATCGGCCGTACGAAACATTGATCCTACGTTGTAAATACTGCGGATATTATCCAAGACCAAATAGATCGGCTTGCGTTCTTGCTTAGCAAACTCTGCCGGGCTGGCTTTACTTTTGACGTTGACTGGATGGGGAATCTTACGCATGGCGTTTTAGGATGATTTTTAGATTTAACTTGAGCATATTAAGAAGAATTCTGGCCAGCTCAAACATATTTAGTGCTTTGGGAGTGAATTTTATCTTCCCAGCTTTAATACTGCGAATGACTTCGTCTGTATTTAAGCTAGCTATTTCGATCTCACTGATATTCTTTCCGAACTGACAGGCGAAGTGTGTGTCAGAGGATGCCAGTAGGGGTAGATGAAACTTCTCAGCAGTTTTTTGGGCTTTCTTGTTGGGGTTGTAGCAACTGGTATAAAAGTGTGACCATTCGATAGCATCAAAGAGATCAATGTTGCTCTCCAAATCCTCTTTCAAAGAAAGAATAGCGTAGTAGGGGTGAGGAGCGATAAGCAAAGATTCGGGATGGTCCTTTTTTAGATTTCTTAGATCTTCGAATGTTTTGACTTGATCAAATGCCTGAACCGGAACATTGTAGATTAGTACGTCCTTGCCTGCGATCTGTTTCTCCCCACCGTGAATTATCAACAATCCCTGCTCTTTCGCGTAAGAATCATATTCTTTTGAACAATTATATTGTTCATGGCAGGTAAAGGCTAGGACTTTGATGCCCAATTTTGCCGCCTTATCAATCAGCTCTTTGGAGTCCAAAGAAAGGGGATCTGTGGGGTCATCGGCGGTGTGAATATGGAGGTCAGCTTTGATGAACATGGGATTTCTTAGCAGTTTGGAGCTTAGCTTATAAAGTGTGTCCTATGCAAGTAGAAACAGACCACAGAGCACAGACAAACATAGGACATAAAACAAAAGCACTTAAATGTGTACGTACTTGATCCCATCCCCATTCGCATCGTTCTATTCGTTGTGTTCCCATACGTCTTAATCTTTCCTTAATGTTTGTTTGTTATGATCAGGAGTGATTTTAAAGATTTTTAAAATATGGGTGGAGGCGGGGGATGGTGGGCCCCCTCTGTGTTGGGCGGGCAGAAAATTGGGATTTAAACTAAAAATAGAATATGATAACAGGTGTCCTTAAAACAAAAAGATGTTAGCAATCGATTTCGGTAGCAATTCAATTAAGGTAGCTTGTTCGGGAAAGAAACTCGAACTTTTACGACTTGAACAAAAGATCGATTTTTCACGACCGGAACTCAGAAGCTTATTAACTGAGCTTGATGAAAAGTTTCCCAAGCAGCTCACGGTACGTGTGACAGGTGGCAAGAGCATGATTTTACCCAATGAGTTTGAAGGGCGTAGGATTGAGAGGGTCAATGAAATTCAAGCGATTGCTAAAGGTGGACTTCATTTATCAACTTTGCACGAGGCCATTGTGGTGAATTTGGGCAGCGGAACGACTGTTGTCCATGCCAAGAAACTCGGTGGCTCTTTGAAGTTTCTACATTTAGGGGGCTTGGCTTTAGGAGCAGAATCACTCCAAGCTTTAGGAAAACTGACGCTGCAAAGTAAAAACTTAAAGCAACTTGATGAACTAGCTAGTAAGGGAGACTGGACGAAGGTTGATAGTCTAATCTCGGAAGTTACCGGTATAAAAATCTCCGACAAACTGCCACTGCACCGACCAGCTGCACACTTTGCCAAGCTCAATCAGAAGGGAGCAAGGCCCAAGAAGCAGGACTTAGCTGCCGGACTTCTCAATATGTTTGCTACCACACTTATTTGCTATCTTTTACCTCACGCTCAAAGAATGCTTTGCAAGAGAGTTGTCTTGACCGGAGGACTTACGAAGCTACCCGTCCTGATGGAAATGATGCAATCTTTTGAGAAGGAAACTGGTCTGCGATTTTATATGCCAGAGAATGCAGAATTTACGACCGTGATCGGGGCTGTTGTCTGAACTATGATTATAATGATTATTTGATGGACTATGATTAGAAGACATACTTCTTTAAAGTGTTTTGGAAATCATAGTTTTCATTTAATCAGATTAATCACAGTTCTTGTCTTTATGAATTCTGCATTTTTAATTTTAGTGCTATAATTCATTCACCATGAAACAAAGTAAAAATACAAATTACGTTATTGTAGCCGGCAGTTTCGACTATTTGCATATCGGGCATATGGAGCTTTTGAAGCGCGCTTTTGCAGGTTCAGAAGACGTGCTGATCGGCATTATGGATGACGACTATCTTTCCAGAAAGGCGAAAAATTTCATGCCGATTCGTCAACGTCGCGAGGAACTGAAAAATTACCTAAAAAGGTTCCATCGATTTTATCGTATTATGTTGCTCAAGGATCAATATGGCTCAGCAACTACTTCCGAGGCCATGAATAGGATCATTGTTTCTCCCGAAACTAGAGAAGTGGCGGAAGAAATCAATGCTTTGCGCGAAGCAGAAGGGCTGCTGGCTCTCACAATCGAAGAAGTTCCTTTTAGTAAAGATGAAAAGGGCCAGAAACTTTCCTCAAGTAACATTCGTAAAGGAAAGATCGATCGTAAAGGACGTTACTATTTATCAGAAAAATTGTTTAAAAAAAGTAAAATTTTAAAAATTAAGCCGACAGCAAAACTCAAAAAACCCTGGGGACCGGTTTTTTCTAAACGTAGGATTGAAAATATGTTTTCGAAGTGGAAGGCGAATGAGAAGATCATCACGGTTGGAGACGATAGTACCAAAACATTTATCAAGAACGGCATCATTCCACAACTGGCCATTGTTGATAACATGGTCAAAAGGCAGAAGATTACACTGGATCAGAGAGTGCCTTTCTCGAAGTTTGATATTATGTATAAGGTTCGCAATGAAGCTGGGACTGTGACTTTCGATCTGATGAAAACACTGGATAGCACTCTTGATAGTTTTGAAAAACGTAAACAAGTGATCTTGGTAAAAGGGGAGGAAGATTTAGCGACTTTGGGAGCTATCTTGCTGGCACCCATGCAAAGCAAACTTTTTTACGGACAGCCGGATGAAGGGATGGTGCAGGTGATTGTGAATGAGAAGTTAAAGCAGAGGGCGGCTGAAATTTTGAGGAAAGGTTACTAGAAGCTACAAGCTATAAGCTAGAAGAAAGAAGGGCTTAATCTTTTCTTAATCCTTCAATTCGTTTCACTCTCTCAGGACAAGTGTCAATACATTAATGACTATAGTAAGCATTGCTAGTACAGTGCTTGTGGTGAGTGTAGCGAAGCGGAGTCGAACCATCTTTGTTTGTTAAGATGAGGTAACTATCCTTAATTTTTTAATATGTCTGATGTAAAGAATTTTACTGATCTCTTTGCTTGGCAAAAGGCACATGCTTTTGTCGTAGAGGTTTATCTTATTAGTCGAAAATTTCCAAAGTCTGAGATGTATGGATTAACAAAACAGCTTAGAGATAGTTCTGTTTCCGTTGTATCTAATATTGCGGAAGGATTTGGTAGAAGGAGTTGGAAAGAGAAACTTCAGTTCTACAATATAGCCAGAGCTTCGCTAGCTGAAGCACAATCTCAGATTCTTGTTGCTAGGGATATAAATTATATGCTTAAAGAAGAGGCATCTAGTTTACTTAGCAAGAGTGAAGAAGCTTATAAATTATTGAATTCGCTCATGAGCACTGTCGTTAAAGTGTACCACTAGCTATGTATTGATAGCACTAGAATATAAACAGCTGTAATGCTAGAATCCAAGGGCTAATTTCCTTAGCTTCTAGCTATTAGCTTATAGCTTATCATGCAAAACCCACCTACGCTTCGCTGCGGACGGGCAGGCATCCACCACATTACTCACTATGAAGAACATTAGGAACTTCTGTATTATCGCTCACATCGATCATGGTAAATCCACTTTGGCGGATCGCTTCTTGGAAATAACAGGCACTCTCCAACAACGTGAGATGAAACATGGACAGCTTTTGGACAGTATGGATATCGAACAAGAACGTGGAATTACGATCAAGCTGACGCCGGTACGTATGAATTATAAAGATTATATCTTGAATTTGATCGATACTCCGGGACATGTCGACTTTACTTATGAAGTTTCTCGTTCACTAGCGGCTTGTGAAGGAGCGATCTTGGTGGTAGATGCGGCACAGGGGATTGAAGCGCAGACGATTGCTAATCTTTACTTGGCGATCGAACAGGGACTGGATATTATTCCGGTCGTAAATAAGATCGATTTGCCAAATGCCGATCCGGATAAAGTGACTCTGGAATTAGCTAACTTGCTCTCAGTTGACCCTGACAGCGTACTACGTTGTTCGGCCAAGACCGGTGAGGGAGTGCGCGAGATCTTGGATGCTGTGATTGAACGTTTTCATGCTCCGCAAGAAGTAGAGGAGAAGGCTCTCAAAGCCCTCATCTTTGATTCCAACTATGACCCTTACAAGGGAGTGGTTGCCTATGTTAGAGTTGTAAGTGGTGAAATCAAGAAGAATCAAAAGCTCTATATGATGGGGACTCGTGTTGTTGCACAGGCGCTTGAATTAGGCTATTTCCGTCCCAAATATTTCCCCGCTGATACTCTTCAGACCGGTGAAGTTGGTTATATCGTAACGGGCTGTAAAACTGTTTCTGAAGCACGTGTTGGAGATACTGTTACCTTAGATTCTTTACATGCCAAAGAAGCTTTGCCGGGCTATCGCAAGGTTATTCCGATGGTTTTTGCCGGTATTTTTTGTTCCAGTCGTGATGATTACCATCTACTAAAAGATGCTCTTGAGAAATTGGCACTCAATGATTCTTCACTGGTTTTTGAACCTGAAGTTTCTGTTGCGATGGGATTTGGATTTCGTTGTGGCTTTTTGGGTCTTCTGCATCTTGAGATTGTGCAAGAACGTTTGGAGCGTGAGTACAACCTCGATCTGATCGTGACAGCACCATCTGTATCTTACAAAGTTTATACAACCAAGAATGAAGTTCTAACTATCTCAAATCCGGCCCAACTTCCTGATCCGAGCTATATTGAAAAGATCGAAGAACCGATGGTACGGATCGAGATTCTGACTCGTAAACAAGATGTTGGTAGTATTATGCAGTTGGCGCAGGAACGGCGAGGGACTTATCAGAACACAGAGTTTCTAGATGAAAATCGTGCTATTTTAAAGTTTATGATACCACTTGCTTCGATTGTGATTGATTTTTATGACAAATTAAAGAGCATTTCTTCTGGCTATGCTTCACTGAGCTATGACTTGGCAGGATACCAAGCGGGGGATTTGATTAAACTTGATATTCTAATTGCCGGTGAAAAAGTTGATGCTTTCTCTCAAATCGTAATCCGCGACGAGGCTTTCCGTCGTGGCAGTCAAGTGGTCAAGAAACTCAAGGACTTGATCCCCAGACAACAATTCAAAATCGCTCTGCAAGCTTCAATTGGTGCTAAGGTAATTGCTCGCGAAGATATCTCAGCCATGCGTAAAGATGTGACAGCCGGTCTCTACGGAGGAGACGTGACTCGTAAGAATAAACTTTTGAATAAACAGAAGAAGGGTAAGAAAAAGATGAAGCAGATGGGTAAGGTCAATATCCCACAAGAGGCTTTTCTTGAAGTGTTGAAGAAGGATTAATTTTGGACAATCCGAAAAAGATGTTCTAAGATGTTTTAGTCTTTTTGCCGTGGTGGTGGAATGGTAGACACGCAGCGTTCAGAACGCTGTTCTCGCAAGGGAGTGGAGGTTCAAATCCTCTCCACGGCACCATTGACTCTCTCTTGCTCCTTTGTTAGTATCTTCACGTTATTTTTGTCATTAACTGCCTTCCAGCTAAACGGGCCTGTCCGACGAAGCTAGGAGCGCAGCGAAAGCGAAGTCGGGCGCTTAGCTCAGTTGGCTAGAGCATCTCGTTTACACCGAGAGGGTCGCGGGTTCGAGTCCCTCAGCGCCCACCATTCATCATCCTCCTCAGACGAACTCCTCTTTGGTGTCCAGCTTTGCAATATGCTTGAGAAGATTAAGAATGCAAAATCTAAAGGCTTAAAAGGATTATTAAGCGCTTCTTTTCCTACCCTAAACCCTAGTCCCTGTTTTCAACTATTTCTTTACTTAAGTACTTAGTCACTTTCTCCGCCTAGGCGGAACTTAAGTACTGTCCCCCAAAATATTTTTTCGATGATCCAATCTAAAGTATCCATTTGTAACTTAAATCAAATCCGCTACAATACGCTCGTATTTACTAAATCCAAATCAAAATGGAGAAACAAACAAACTACGCAGAAGAACTAAAAAGTGCCTGGAAAGTTGTTACGCTGAAGCAAGATGTCATAAAGAAAGTAGCAGCTGCTAAAGAGAAGACTCCTACAGCCTTTCTGATTTTAATTGCTGCTGCCTTGCTGGGTTTAATAGGTGGGCAACTATTTCCTGGCTTTTTTGCTCCTTCTCTAAAAGCTGGAACCATTGGTGCTGTCATGAGCTTGGTCCAGTCTATTATCTTTATTTACGTTCTAAGTTTTGTAGCCAAAAGCATGTTTTCAGGAAAAGCTGCTCATGATGCGTTCTTCCGAGCAGCTGCTTACGGTATGATTGTTGCTTGGCTAGCTATCCTACCATCTCTTTCTATACTTGGTTCTCTCTGGGGACTAGTAGTAACCGTGGTGGTTCTCAAGGTTGTTCATCAGCTTACTACTGGCAAAGCAATTGCTGCTCTTGTAGTCGGAATTATTGCTATGATTGTTGTGACGCTAGTTCTATCTCCTTTTTATGCTTTCATGGGCTTCAATGCTATGGGAGGAACTTATAACTTTGGGAAGTTCGGTAATAAAAATGCCGTAATGGATTTTATGGCTGAAAATTTCGAAGATAATGCTATGCAATTTCAAACAGAGGACGGAGAAGCTAGTGTAGACTTTGAGAACGGAGCTATGAGATTTGAAACCGAAGACGGAGAGGGAACGGTCGAGTTTGGAGATGGTAGTATGACTGTCAAAACAGAGGATGGGGAAAGTAGTATGAATTTTGAAGATGGCACCATGGTTATTCAAACTGAGGACGGAGAGACTATCAGAGTTGAAATACCCCAATTCTAGTTTGTTAGATTTTTAAAAAAGCACCTCCCTTGTTTTCTAGAAAAGAGAGGTGCTTTTTTTATAAACTATATTAAGCGAGTTTGAAGATATCACGCTTACTTTTACGATTGATCTTGGAATCTCTGAGAGATTCTAGCTAAGAGCTGGTTTGGGTAGGGGTAGCGTTTTCCTCGCCTTTATAATAATTTAATAAACCTCCTATTCCAAAGGAGTATCTTTGTTTGGAAATTTCTTCTAGGCTGATTTCCATAATCTTATTAACACCATCTTTTTGGGATAATATCTTTTGGATATCCTCTGTACTCATATTATAAGGAGGTTCCGTTAAAAATAAAAATACAGCATCTCTATTTAGAACAACATTAACGGTCTCTCCTTGAACAAATAATGAATCCAATTCCTCTCTGTGTTCTTTGATAAATTTTCGTAATGGAGCAAGACTAGGATCTTTTTCTATGATTGTTGCCATCTCTGAATTTTTGTCTAGAGAAAAATGTAAACCAATTACAGGATCCAGATACATTAAAGTAGCGAGGGGATTTTTATTGGCATTTTCTATGAATAGTCTTCTGGCTTCCATGCATTTGATAATCTCGATATCTTGTACATTTGCCTTACGTGAAAGATTAATCGCTTCCAGCGGAAAAGTAGGAATATTATGAAGAGAACTCATTAGTTCAATAATATTTGCCAGATCAGGATTTTTAATAAACTCTTTAGCTGCGGAAGTGTTTTTTAAGAATAATTCAAGGTCTTTAGAGATAATTTCAGATAAATTATCACTAATTATGTAGGGATATCTGACTCTCAAATTTGAGATGAACTTCTCAATCATCTGTTCATCGTTATCTTCGGGAGTGATGGGAGAGAAGGTTGTATTTTCGATAGCTGTTCGATCAGAATGTTTGGAAATTTGAGTGCAAGTAACTATTCCGGCAAATGATAAAAGGACTGTCGTGATGGCTATCCTTTTAATTCTCTTTGCCCTGTTATATTCTGCAATTCTATCATCGTCTTCCGTAGCTATTCCTTTTGTATCTTTACTTTTGATTCCTGCTAAAACATCATTTACATCTAGCTTCTCTTCTGATTTCCCCCCCCTCTTCTTGTTCTTCTTTTCTATTTTTGCTATCTCTGCCAAAGCTGCATCCAGATCTCTTTGCTTTTCTTCGTCTGTTCGTGTGTCTTTCTCATTGATGTTCATAGTGTTTGCGAGTTAATACTATATAAATATGTAAAGTTACGAGGAGTAATAATACTCCCAGCCGGAAAATGATTCAAGGGTTCTTGAAACTCAAAAAATTAAGTTCTTTACATACTCGATATCCTTGTCACCTCGACCCGACAAATTGACCAAGATGGTTTCCTGAGGACTCCGGTCTTGGGCCAGTTTCATCGCGAAGGCCAGTGCATGTGCGCTTTCAAGGGCCGGGATGATGCCTTCAGTACGCGAAAGTTCACGGAAGGCCGCGAGGCACTCTGAGTCACTTGCCAGTTCGTAGTGAATCCTCCTGGTATCTTTGAGGAAGCTATGTTGCGGGCCTACTCCTGGGTAATCGAGTCCTGAAGCGATAGAGTAAACCGGTTCGGGATTGCCGTCGGCATCTTGCAAAAGATAAGTCAGCATCCCATGTAATTTCCTGGGGCTGCCAAAAGTGAGGGTGGCGGCGTGCTGGCCGAGTTCGAGAGACTTGCCACTTGGCTCGACGCCGTAAATCTGGACTTTCTGATCTTCGAGAAAGGCGGAGAAAAGACCGATGGCGTTGCTGCCTCCGCCGACACAGGCCACTAGATTGTTTGGAAGTGTGCCGGTTAGTTCCTGGAACTGTTCCCTAGCTTCTTCGCCGACAATACGCTGGAAGTCTCTGACGATCATGGGGTAGGGATGCGGGCCAACGACCGAACCAATCCCAAAGAAAATATTTTCAGGATCAGCGAGGAAGGCTTGAAAGGCACTATCAACCGCGTCTTTCAGAGTTTTGGTACCACTCTCAACAGAAACCACTTTAGCTCCGAGAATCTTCATGCGCGTGACATTGGGGGCTTGCTTTTTGATATCGATGGCGCCCATATGGATCTCGCATTCTAGGCCCACTAGAGCAGCAGCTGTGGCCAGTGCTACCCCGTGTTGTCCAGCGCCCGTTTCGGCCAAGAGCTTCTTCTTGCCCATTTTCTTAGCTAGCAAGGCTTCTCCGATGGTGTGATTGATTTTGTGGGCGCCGGTATGGTTCAAATCTTCACGCTTTAGATAAATACGAGCTCCACCGATTTTCGCGGATAAGTTTTTGGCGAAATAGATGGGACTGGGGCGACCGACATAGTGCTTCAGGTAATAGTTCATTTCCCTGATAAATTCCGGGTCATTCTTGATTTCCAAATAAGCTCGTTCAATCTCGTCAAAGACCGGTTTTAATTCCGGAGGGATAATTTGTCCTCCGTAGGATCCAAAATAACCTTCGGAATTTGGATTGATATCATAGTTTCTCATAGAAATTAGATTAAAATATTAAAAAAGCCACCTTATGAACTGGTGACTAAAATTGATGCATGAAAGAAATGCCTAGCGTCGCCAGCTCATGATATCTTTCCACCAATTTGTAGCTTGTAGTCTAGTTTTCATTGGGTAAATTTGCTGCAGGTGGATTATAAATCAAATCAGGTTTTTCTAAAAGGGGATTATCTGAGAAAGAAGGGTTTTCTTGGTATGTATTTATTCTAAGTTTTTTTCTGACATGACTAGCGACAACAACTAAGCTCCCAATAGAAAATGCTGTAATGCCGCATGGAATCGCGATTAATACTCCTGTCCCAATAAGACAGAGTGTTATCTTGCTACGGACAGCTTTCTTTAGGATGTTATATGGCATTCTCTCAGCCAACATTTCTTGCTTGTCTGTTATAATCTTCAGAAACTTATTGTGATCGAATTTATCTAACATTTAAGTATTTACTGGCAGGCAGTCTAACAGACTTTCTCCCGATTTCCAATTTTAAGCTTCCTATGCTATGATCGGGCCTGCTAATTTGGACTTTCTCTTAGCTTTTTAACTTACTATTTAAAATTTTAATTATGGAAATTAATGTCAAAAAACTTCCTAAGGCTCAGGTACAGATTACAGTGAAGCTTAGCAAGGAAGAACAGGAGAAATATGAAAAGAAGGCTCTCGATAAGCTAGCCAAGTCTGTCAAAATGGAAGGTTTCCGTCCGGGCAAAGTTCCTCCAAGCTTGATTGAAGAAAAGATCGGTAAAGAGGGGATTCAGGCTGAAGCTTTGGAGCTCGCTCTGCCGGAGATTTATTATCAGGCTATCCTTGAGCATAAATTGCAGCCTGTTGCTCAGCCCAAGGCTGATATCAAGAGTAAAGATCCGGTTGAGATTGTTTTGACGGTAGATGTGATGCCGGAGGTCAAGGTCAAGGATTGGAAGAAGATCAAGGTCAAAAAAGTTAAGATTGAAGTTAAGAAGGAAGAACTTGACGAGATGATCGAACGTTTACGTGCGCAAGTGGCAGAGTTTAAAGATGTGGAACGTGCAGCTCAAAAAGACGATAGAGTTGAGATCGATTTTGATGGTTTTGTTGATGAGAAAGCTCTGGAAGGTGGTAGTAGCAAGAATCATCCGCTCGTGATCGGGAAAAGCCAATTTATTCCCGGATTTGAGGAGAACGTGATTGGTATGAAGAAGGATGAATCAAAGGAGTTTGATATAACTTTCCCCAAGGATTATCACAAGCAAGATTTGCAAGGTAAGAAAGCAACTTTCAAGGTTAAGGTCAATCGTGTTGAGGAAGTTGTGATGCCGGAGTTGAAGGAAGAGTTTGTAACTAAAATTACGGGTGGCAAGCTCAAGACCATGGAAGAACTTAAAAAAGATCTTCAAGAACATATGTTGGAACAAAAAGAGCATGAGGATAAGCATCGTATTGAGAACGAAGTGCTTGACGGTATTGCCAAAATTACAGAGATGGATATTCCGGAATCTATGCTTGCTGAGGAAATGGATTTTATGCGACAAGATTTTGAACAGCGTATCGCTCAGTACGGTATGAATATGGAGACCTTCTTGGTTGGTCAAAAAAAGACCGAAGAAGATCTAAAGAAGGATTGGAAACCGGAGGCTGAGAAACGTATCAAGATGCGTATGGCCATACAGAAGATTGCCGAAGATGAGAAGGTCGAGATCAAACCTGAGGAAATCGAAGAACGTGCTAAGCGGGTCAAGGCTGATGCCAAAGGCGAAGAACTGGAACGTATCAAAAACCGAGTTTTCTATGCTTTGCGTGCCGAGAGAACGATGGATCAGATCTTGAAGCAGTTGGTGGGGTAGAATAATTATGTTAAGTAAGAGGCGGGCTTAAGCCTGTCTGCCGACAGAGGCAGGCCCGCCTCTTACTTTTATACTCAGACCTTCTTCCTAATCATCGATAACTCTGCAACTTTTTTCGGGAAAGGAATCTTCACGACGGCTTGCAGGCCTCCGTGGGCCACTTTCTGTCTCTCTCCGGCCAAGTTGTATATTTCTTTGAGTATGAAGCTGTGAACTTTGGTATTTCCCGGTGCTACAAGTTCCACTTTTTCTCCCAGGCTCACTTTATTGCGAGCTTCCAAGTGTATGAATCCATCTTTATACTTTTTCACCAAGCCTACAAATTGATACTTCTCAAGTGAGCAAGCTGTTTCTGGATCTTGCATCTTAGGATCGGGGCCTAGGGCAAAACCGTAAGTGAAGCCGCGATGACGAGTTGTTTCCAGTTCTTTCAGGAAAGGTTTGGCATCAAAATTCTTAGGATCATCAAAATAAGCATCGATAGCGAGACGGTAAGCACGAGTTGCGATCGCGACGTAATAAATACTTTTTAAACGTCCTTCAATCTTTAGACTGCAAATGCCACTTTCGATCACGTCTTTTAAGTACGGCATGAGACACATGTCCTTGGAATTCATGAAATAAGTTCCATGTACATCTTCGATAACTTTCAATCCTTCATCCGGTCTTTTAACTTCCTTGATCTCCACATCATATTCCCAACGACAAGGCTGCACGCACTTGCCTTGATTCGCACCTCGTCCAGTGAAGAAGTTGCTAAGTAAACAGCGCCCTGAATATGACATACACATAGATCCATGCACGAATATTTCCAGTTCTGCCTTGGGAACTTTCTTCTGCATCTCTTTGATTTCTTTGAGTGAAAGTTCGCGAGCTAGAATGACTCTCTCGACGCCCTGCTTCATCCAGAACTTCACGGCTTCAGAATTCACACTATTGGCTTGCGTGCTGAGGTGAATCGGGATTTTGGGAACAAGCTTTCTTGCCATGGCGACCATACCCGGTTCGGAGATTATCAAAGCGTCGGGTTGGAGTTTCTTGATAGCTGCGAAAGCTTTAGGCACTTTCTTTAGGTCTTTCTCGTGCGGATAAATATTGAATGTCAGATAAACCTTTTTGCCGAGTTTATGTGCGTACTCGATCCCTTTCTTAAGTTCACTGAGGTTAAAATCGTTAACTCTGGTTCTCAGGCTAAAATCCGGTAATCCGGCATAGACCGCATCAGCACCATAGGCGAGAGCAATCTTGAGTTTCTCGAGGCTTCCAGCCGGAGCTAATAATTCTGGCTTTTTTAACTTATTATTCATAATTTTAGATTATAATTGTACCCACAAGGGGTGTTACTACTTACCTGCTTAATACTTAATCTTCCCTTAATCTTTGTATGCTACCCTTTGGGTGGCGGGAGGGGGCTGGAGGGCCACCCATTTTTTGAATTATTAACTATTCGACCATTTAACCATTCTTCTATTATTTCGCTGTGACCCCATGTCTTTGTATCAATCATGCTAATCATTAAATCAAGTAAATCATGGTTCCGACTTTGCTTCATCCCCAAAAACCTCTATACTTACGCCTGCAAATTATCCAATTCTCTTATGCATAAATACCGTACTCACAACCTGAATGAGCTTAGCAAGAAGGATGTCGGGAGTAAAGTAAAACTTTCCGGCTGGGTCCATAGACGCCGTGATCATGGTGGTCTGATTTTTATTGATTTACGTGATAGGGATGGTTTTACCCAGATTGTTTTTGATCCGGATGTGGCCAAACAAGCCCTTGAAATCGCCGAAACAGTCCGTCCCGAGTTCGTGTTGACGGTCGAAGGTGAAGTCCGTGCGCGTCCAGATGGTATGGTGAACAAGAACATTGCAACCGGTGAGATCGAGGTGATCGTAAATAGCGTCGAGATCTTGAATAAGTCGCAGACTCCACCGTTTGAGATCGATCAGGACAAGGAGATTAATGAAGATTTGAGGTTAAAGTATCGTTATTTGGATCTGCGCAAGGAACGTATCCAGCAAAACATCATGTTCCGTCATAAAGTAATGATGGCCATCCGTGAATATTTTGATAAACATGATTTTACTGAGGTTGAGACTCCAATTTTGATCAAGGGCACACCTGAAGGTTCACGCGAATATCTGGTTCCCAGCCGTCTGCATGCCGGTAAGTTCTACGTCTTACCGCAAAGTCCTCAACAACTCAAGCAGCTCCTCATGGTGGCCGGTTTTGATAAGTATTTCCAGATTGCACGCTGTTTCCGTGATGAGGATCAGAGAGGGGACAGGCAGCCGGAGTTTACCCAGTTCGAAATCGAGATGTCATTTCCGGAGCAGGAGGATATTTTGAACGTGATTGAGAATCTTTTCTTGGAGATTACACCCAAATTGGTTCCTCATAAGAAACTGCTTTACACTCCCTTCCGTCGTTTGACTTGGCAGGAGGCTATGGAGAATTACGGTTCTGATAAGCCTGATTTGCGTTTTGAGATGCAGCTTATCGATATTTCTGAGGACGTAAAGGATAGTGGATTCTCCGTTTTTGCTGATGCTGTGAAAAAAGGTGGCTGCGTGAAAGCTTTGAGAGTTGAAGGTGGTGGTGAATTTACGCGCAAGGAAATCGATGAACTAACTGAACTTGCCAAGACTTACAAAGCCAAAGGCTTAGCTTATATTATGCTAGAAAAAGATGAGCTGCGCTCACCGATCGTGAAGTTTCTGGGCGATGATTTGGCCCAGAAGATTATAAAGAAAGTCGGAGCTAAAGTCGGAGATATTGTCTTCTTTGGAGCTGATAAGTTCAAAATAGCTTGTGAATCTCTCGGACAAGTTCGTTTGGCGGTTGCTGCTAAACTGGGACTTCAAGATAAAGATGTTCTCGCTTACGCTTGGGTTTACAACTTCCCGATGTTTGAAGAAGGCGAGGATGGTAAATTGGCTGCTATGCATCATCCTTTCACTAGACCATTGGATGAGGACATTGCTCTGTTAGACACTGAACCAATCAAAGCACGAGCCGTGGCCTATGACGTTATCTTGAATGGTAATGAATTAGGTGGTGGTAGCGTGAGAATTCATGAAAGAGAGTTACAGTCCAAGATTTTTGAGCTGATGGGCATTAGTAAAAAAGATGCCGAGCATCGTTTTGGGCATATGCTGGAAGCCTTCACTTTCGGAGCTCCTCCCCATGGAGGATTGGCTTGTGGACTTGATCGTTTCGTGATGCTGTTACGGGACGAACCTAATATCCGTGAAGTGATTGCCTTCCCCAAGAATCAAAGCGCACAGGACTTGATGCTGGGAGCTCCGTCCGAGATGCCTGCTGAACAAGTAGCTGAAGCAAACGTGAAGATTATTAAGTAGTCTTTCTATCCACTATTCACTTATCACTATTAACTATTAAATATCATGGCTAAGAAAGGAAAAGGTTTCTTCTTGATCGGAACGGTCTTGGGTAGTCTTTTTGGACTGCTGTTTGCACAGCGCAAGGGAGATGATCTTCGCAAAAACCTCAAGGAGACCTACAAGAAGAAAGGGTGGGATGGTGCGCTCGAGACTTTAAAGAAAGAAGGAAAAGGAATTGCAGGTGATGTTGGTAGTTTTTCCGAGGAGGTAAAGCAAAGTGAGCAGTTTCAGAAGGCTATGAAGAAAGGTAAAAAGAAAGCCAAAGAGATCGAAGCTATCTCAAAGAAACGTGCCGAAGAATTGATGAGTGTTGCCAAGAAGGCCAACGAAGCTATTGAGAAGGGCAAGAAGAAAATTAATAAAGAGATTAGCAAGGCCAAGAAAAAAACTGCGCCTAAGAAGAAATAGGGGTTAGGGTAGAGGGTTTAGGGTGCTGGTATTCGTTGTGGTCCCATGTCTGATTCGGATCGTAGATTCGTAATGGTCCCATCTCCTATTCGCATCATTCCCATTCGTTGTGGTCCCATCTCCTATTCGCATCATTCCCATTCGTTGTGGTCCCATCTCCTATTCGCATCATTCCCATTCGCTGTGGTCCCATCTCCTATTCGTAATGGTCCCATCTCATCTTAATCTTTTCTTAATAATTGTTTGTTATAAATAGTATCCTGTTAATTGTTATAAGATGGGATACTATTTTGATGATCAAGATAAATTCAAAGGGCGATACCATATCAAATCACAACGTTTGCAGAATTGGGATTATGCTGCTGCTGGGTTTTATTTTGTGACGATTTGTACCCAGGATAAGGAACATTATTTTGGTGAAATTATTAATCATAAAATGCAATTTACGGAAATCGGTAGGATTGCTGAACAATGTTGGATCGAAATTCCAAAACATTTCCCATTTGTAAAATTGGATCGATACATTGTCATGCCAAATCATGTGCATGGAATAATTATCATCGATAAAAATGGCCAGGTTGCGGGGGATAATGGTCCATCGCATGCGGACGACACCGTTGCCATCGTAGGGGCGCAAAATTTTGCGCCCCTACCGGAACGACCGGATCACGAATCATCCTGAAAATTTCATATACCCCCAAATGTTCCACGCGTTCCCGCAAAATCCCAACAAATTTGGTCCACAATCCCGCAACCTGGCCTCGATAATTCGCGGTTACAAAATAGGTGTGACGAAATACGTACGTAATCAACACCTACAATTCAAATGGCAACGATTGTATCATGAACATGTTATTCGGGATGTTGAGGAACTGGAACGTATCAGGGAATATATCAGCAATAATCCATTGGTTTGGTAAGGGTCCCAATAAAAAAAACGCACCATTGTGCGCGGCCTACGCAGCCCCCACAAACACAAAAAAAGACCGCGAGCCCTGAGGCCGCGGTCTTTTGGGAATTGATTATGAAATCCAGGATTAAGCTGCTTCTACAACCGTACTAGCAGAAGGATCTAGTACGAAGATTGAATAACCAGCAATTGCGTCTGGGGCTGTTGCGTTTGCGTCTGTTAAAAAATCTGTATCAGCAAAAACGGTAGCTCCTATGGTACTATTACCAACGTAAGCAGGACCTTCATTAGATTCAGACCAGTAAAAGACAGCGTAGTCTAAGCTATCATCTGATCCCATTAAGATGTAACGGAAATCTGCTGGATCTGTTGGTACTTCTCCGAATTCTGTCTGAAGAAGTCCACTAGGACCAGTTCCATCATATAGGTCAGTTGCTGCTAATTCGTCAAAATCACCATCTTCCAATACATCAGCCATAACAACTTGACCGATTTGTGAAGCAGTAGCTTGACGTACAGCATCGCGCGCTTTACTACGAGCTGAAGTGAAATAAGTAACAGCACCGGTTGATAAGATACCGATGATCACGATCACGACCAAGAGCTCAATCAGCGAGAAACCCTTAGTGTTTTTTACTTTTGCTAACATAGTTTTTGGTTAGTGTTAGTTTTTATATATAGGGAATTAACAATTAGGAGTTTAAGCTTGTTTTCCTACTTGGTCAAGCGCGCGTGGTTTTATAGTTACAGATACATTCTGAAACTTTGAGGATGTCATTTAAAGAATCCATATAGCTTCAACTTGCTTGAACGCGATCCCAATCCCCGAATGCCCGCCAGAACGGCTTTTTTAAATAAATTTTCACAAATTGCTCTGTCGGTCTGGCATCCGAATCTACGAATATATAATTCGTGGCATTCGCATAATTCGCAGATTCGTATCGATTTATATTGCAGACACTCGAATATTTCTACAGAAACTTATTCAATACTTGAAGCAACGTCCGAGAGCTGCATGACAGGTCCCATGATGGCCATCACTAGGAAGCCGACGGCGATGGCGATGACGACGATGATCAGTGGTTCGATCAAGCTTGATAAATTCTTAAGGGAATCGTCCACCTCTTCTTCATAAAAGTCAGCGATCTTACCTGCTACCGGTCCGATCTGGGCTGTTTCTTCACCGATAGCTAGCATGTTGATCACCATCTCAGGGAAGAGTCTGTTGTTCTCCAAATCTTTTGAGATACCGACACCTTTCTTCACAGCTTCGGAAGTTGTTAGGATTTCTTGTTTGTAGATTTCGTTACCGACACTATTGGCATTAATTTTCAGCGCTTTGATGATCGCGATACCACTGGCAGATAAGGTGCTCAAGGAACGTGCAAAACGTGCTACGGCGACTTTTTGTAGGAGTCCTCCAAAGACCGGGATTTTTAGTTTGATGTAATCAATATAGTATTTACCTTCAGCAGTCTTGTAAGTTGCCTTAATACCAAAAATAATTCCGGCAACGGCGAAGATCAGGAGATACCAGAAACTGGTTAGGAAGTTACTTAAGCCTATCAATAATTTGGTAGAAGTTGGTAATTCAACATTGGCATCGGAGAAGATCTCTGTCAGTTTTGGTACGATGTAGATCATGACGATGACACCGACGATACCAAGTACGCACAAGACTGCGACCGGGTACATCATGGCGTTCTTGATACGACCCTTCATGGCTAGTCTCTTTTCTGTTTGTTCAGCAACACGTTTCAAGACTTGTCCCAGTTGTCCACTGGCTTCACCGGCTTGTACCATACCGATTTCGGCATCATCAAAGGTAGCGGGGAAGTTCAGCATTGCGGATGAGAGCGAAGATCCGTTTTCAATTTCGTGTACGATTACATACAGGATTTTCTTAAACTTTGGATTTTTAACTTGGTTCAAGAGTTGTTTCAAAGATTTTAGTAGGGGAATACCGGCATTGATCATAACCGCCAGTAATTGATAAAAACTCATCAACTCCTTACTTTTGATGGGAGTCAGATTAACGACTTGTTCATTGAGCCAGTTGAAAGTATCCAAGAGAACGTTGCCGGTTTTTTCATAACCTTTGACCAACAGGACGTCTCTGGCCTTCTCTTTTTCACGTTCATTTTCACTTTTGCGAAAGTTTAGTTTACGTACTTCTTTGCTGCTGCGTAACTTCTTAAAATCTGAGAATCTATTCAGTAAAGATCCCAAGAAATCTCTTTTGCCAAAGAATCCTTTCAAAATCAGAATACGCTTCTTACCTTCTGGACGATTTTTGACTTTAGAACCTCCTACAAAAGTAATCAGTTTCTCCATGGGGCTCTGATTCACAGTTTGCAATTTTCTTCTTGCTTCAAGCTTCTTGATATCTATGATCTGACGTTCGATCACGACTTTTTTGGAATGTCCTATTAAGGAGTAGATAAATTTCTTAAAACGTAAGGCAAGCTTATGAAAATAAAGCTTGAGGGGGCTTTCGGAGGTGATAGCAATCTTATTGATATCGAGATTGATTTTGCTTCCACCTGTACCGACTGTTTGTTGACGTGCCCCTCCTTCGATCGGGGTATCTCTCAGCACTTTACGAAAATCGATATCCGTTAGATCATTTTCCAGTGCAGTGGTAGAGGTTTCCTCCTTTTTGTCCGGTGTTTGCTCCTTGTGAAAAGCTTGGCGCAACTTTTGCCAGAGAGCTTTCCAGCTAAATTTATTTTTGTTTGCCTTGGAAAGATCTTTTCTTTTTTTCTCAAAGACCTTTTCCTGTAGCTTGCGATTTTTTGCCAGAGCTTCTTTAATGGTCTTGCTATCTTCAATAGTACGGATGGTCCATCCCAAGTTTTTGATCTTTTGCTGAGCCAGCTCTTTACTATCTGCTTCTACAGATCCTTTGACTAGCAGTTTCCCGTTGTTGATGGCTTGATATTGAAAGCGGATCATCTTTAGTCGTTACTGGTAACGCGGTAAATCTCTTCAATTGAGGTAATACCTTCCAAAACTTTGAGGATACCGTCCTGTTTGAGGGTCAACATTCCGTGAATCCTAGCAGCTTTTTGCATATCATCGATTGATTGTGATTTTTGTACCAAATCTTTGATATCATCATCTATCAAAAGGACTTCATAGATACCGGTTCGACCGACATATCCAGTGTTATTACAAATGTCACAACCTTTTCCTCTATAGATCACAACATCTTCCAGAAGTTTCGGATCGATAAACTGATTTTTGGGCATAGTCTCTATTTCTTGTTTGATATCTTCAAAAACTTCATCTGAAGGTTGGACACTTTCCTTACAATGAGGACAAATTTGTCTTACCAAACGTTGAGCAATAATTCCTTTGACGGCGGAGGTAGTGAGATAATCGGCAATTCCCATGTCGCGGATACGAGTGATCGTTTCCACGGCGCTATTGGTATGGATGGTAGAAAGTACCAAATGACCTGTCAAAGCGGCACGGATAGCTATTTCCATAGTTTCCATATCACGCATTTCTCCAATCATGATCACGTCCGGGTCTTGACGTAGAGCAGTGCGCAGACCTTCTGCAAAAGAATATCCAATATCAGGTCTGACCTGACTCTGATTCAAGCCAGACATTTGATATTCGACCGGATCTTCAAGAGTTAGGATGTTTATTTCCGGTTTGTTGATCTCTTGTAGGATCGCATACATAGTGGTGGTTTTACCACTACCGGTCGGACCTGAGAGCAGTACCACGCCATGAGGGCTCTTGATAATCTTATTGAGAGATTTTAGATTGTTGCCTCTGACTCCCAGATCTTGCAGTGCGGGAATCTTGGCTGATTTATCCTGAATACGCATCACGATTTTTTCTCCGGTAACTGTCGGGAAAGTTGAAACACGCAGATCAGCTTCAAAAGTTTCCTTGGTAATCGGATTTTGAGTGATAAACTTGGCACGTCCATCCTGAGGAATACGTTGTTCGTCAATCTTCAAATTTGAAATAATCTTAACTCGCGAAACAATCGCCGGATGTAAACTAATAGGATAGCTGGTGATTACTTGCAAGACTCCATCTACACGATAACGGATATGTACCTCATCGGTATTTGGCTCGATATGGATATCAGAAGATCTTTGATCGATAGCATAATTGATAACTTCCGTAACTATCTCAGGGACATTCTCCATCTGGATCGCACCTAGAAGAGATTCGAGTTTGGGAATATTATCATCCGAGATAGCCTGAACTACGGTTTCTTCAACCTCTGCATCGTGATCTTTGAGAGTTGCCTGATTTTGGAAAGAATCTGCTTCTGACATAATTTAAATACTGTAAGTTTCTATAGTTACTGTATAATTTCTTTCATTTTGGATGCGCTTCACTTCTTCCTTTAACTTATTAAATTTCTCTTCTTCGCTTGCACTACGATTCCCCTTATAAAGTAAGCGTTGATAGTTATCACTGATTTGATACTGTATCTCAGCTAGGCGAACTTCCTCTTCCGGTTCCAATAGGAAGTTGGCACGTTTCAATAAGAGTAGTTCGTACTCTTTGTCGATATCCGGATCGAGTAAGTCGCTGATCTCGTCGTTACGTTGGTCAAAACTGATACTAATTGAATTAACGTTATACAAACGATGTGAGTCAGATTCCAATTCTTCCAATAATTTCGGTAAACTAAAGGCGAAGCTTGAGAAACTGGCGGTAATCTGAGTTGTAAAGAACTTTTCACCTTCTTTCTTACTTGGGATACCAATGGAAAATGATTTCAAATAAGTATCATCTAGGATATCTCCTTGTGCGAGTCTGGAGAGAGAATCCAGTTCGCGGATCAAATTCGGCACATCATTGTCAGTAGGAATAGCTGTGATCAGAGCTGCTTCTTCTTCATCTGGTTCTCTATTCTCGTTATCAGCCTTTAGCACGTTGAGACGGGCATTGTTATTTTCTATGGTGTTTTCTTTGGCCTGGATGGTCAGAATGTTCTGTTCAAAGTTCTGATATCTGGGCCAAGTATAAAAATAAAAGATAACTACAGCTATCAATAACGAGAGCGCCAATCCCGAGATAAGACTCGAATGGGATTTTTTTACAGGCTCTTCGTTAACGCCTTCCAGTTCGGCGGTATCAATCTGATTTTGATCTACGGATAGTGCCATTTTGGTTTATTTTAAACTGTTTCTTCGATATTTTCTAAAGCCACTTCGGTATTGACCTGAGGAGTTTCTTCACTGAAAGCATTGTCAGCCATTTTAACAGAGAGACTTAGACTTGCTCTTTCTTGTCCGTCAGGAGTCATACTCTTGGAACTGGAAGTAAAGCGAAGATCAGTGAATTTATCAGAAGCTTCGAATTCCTCGATCAAGTCGGCAATAGCAGTATAGCTGTTGGTGAAGCCACTTAAGGGAATTGTTCCTTGCTCACTTAGAGAATATCCATTGAAATTATAGATAGCCTTGCTATCAGATTTTACAACGGTGTTATGTGTAATGTCTTCTATCTCTTTGATGACCTTGGACCAGAGGATACGATGTTCCGGTGAAGTTAGCTCTTGTTTGATATCTCGTAGTTCTGCCTTACGTTTCTCACCTCGTTGTTCTTCTACTTTAATTTGTAGTTCCAGATTAGAGATTTGAGAATCAAGCTGAGTGATTTCCAGATTCTGTTCGTCTACTTTCCCAGCATAATAATAACCAAAGCCAATAGCTAGCAAGATAATGCTCAACATTAAAAGACCAAGCAGAATAGTCGGTCTCTTGCCGGAAGTTTCTTCAATATCACTATTTTCAAACAGTTCTTCTTCATGTTCTAGGTTCTCACTTGCAGTTTCTGCGATCTGCTCTGTGACACTAAGATCGTTTTGTAGTTTATTTTCATCGCCAGCCATTTGCGTTTTTATATTTAATATTCTTTATATTATAGCAAAAAACAGCCTACTTTTCAATGCTTTACTCCTCAATTTTGGCTCAGAAAGGACTTCTCGACAGTAAATTGTGGCTAAAACGGGATTTGGGGGCTTTTGGTAGCTAATATTCCGAAATTTAGGCATGACACCTTTCCTCCGCCTAGGCCGGGGGCCCACCATGGTTCGATCCGCCTAGACGGACTCACCACGAGCACGGTAAAGATGAAAGTTTATTGCGAATTTACAACTTGGTTATAAAACTAACCATCCTGAGTCTGTCGAAGGACTCCCTACCTCCATCCAAATTTTAAGAATTACTTAAAATCAGTACTGTGGTGGCCCTCCACCCCCCTCCCTACCACCCTTAGGGTAGCATATAAACATTAAGGGAAGATTAAGACGGGACCACAACAAATCTACGAATATACGATCCGAATAGAGATGGGACCACAAAGAATAGAACGATGCGAATGGAAGACAGTGGCTAGGGTAGAGGGTCTAGGGTCGGGGGAAATGGCTAGGGGAATTGTTACATTGTTACCTTGTTTCTTAACAATATAACAATCCAACCATATAACAAGGTCTTTTCCCGAGTCCCGTTTACCACGCCGTAGCCCCGAAGGGGTGTAGGCGGGAGTTCCGAAAGTTCTCTGTCTTCTGTCCTCTGTTTTTCTTTGTGCTTCATCCTCCTCTTGAGATTTGCTGCGTTTTATGCTAGAATTCACAGATATCATCATAATCTTTTTATATGGCAGTGCAGGTAGAAGCAACACAGAAAACGTCCGATACTTCAGATAAAAAAGGACTTCAATCCAGTTTTATCCCTGAGAAAGATGCTTATTTGGCAAGTTCTTTTTCACCTAAGACACTCGCAAAACGCCAGCCTAATAAAGATGCATTCCAAAAGAAATGTTCCTTGAAAAACACTAAAGACAAACTTCTTATCACTGTTTTTATGCCTTTTCTGAAGGAGGATCAGGCTCTTTCGAATTTACAGCAAATGAGAGAAGGATTATCAGAACTCAATGTGCAGTTGGTAATCTTAAGTGAGGAAAAACTGGCTGGTTTTGAGAAAGTTGTTGGGATGGAAGTTGCTGTCTTGGATGCCAGTCTCGAGAATCTGCATTTGGCTTTGGGGGGAACCGATATTCTGCTGTTTCCTGCCAAACTCAAACGTAAAACTTTTGCTATCGATCTAGCCATGAAATATGGAGCCGTACCGGTCATGCCTGAGAGTGAGAAGGTTGCTGAATTGGTCGAAGACTATGATCCAAGTTCAGAAAAGGGTGCCGCTTTCTTATACAAAGATGATTCAGTTTGGTCTATGTTTCGAGCTCTCGTAAGAGCATGGGAGACTTTTAAGTTGCCCTACGATTGGAAGGGGATTCAGCGTAACGGAATGTTACTTGATCTAACAGCTCATCTCTAAACTATCTCTACAACGGAGAAAAGCTTAGGTCTTTTTTGTGATCTTCAGAGCTCGAATGCTGCCTGATAAGTCTTTTAGATATTCGTAGTGAAAACCGGGAAACAAAGTCTCAAGTTCTTGCGCTTGTTGTAAGTCAGAGATTTCGATCAAGATGACGCCTTGATAGTTTGGGAGCTGTGCTAAAAGTTTCTTGTAATATTTGAGTCCATCCGCTCCTGCTTCAAGTGCCAAACGTGGTTCATATTTTCTGATAGTAAGCGGTAAAGCTAGATAATCTTTACTGCGAATATAAGGAAGATTGGCAATAATTAGATCAGCTTTTTCGATCTTCGGAACAATTAAGTCAGCTTTTTGCAGTCTAATCGTATTTTGTAAAGTAAGTCTCTGAATATTTTTCTTAGCAAGGGCTAAAGCTCTGCGAGAAATATCACAGGCTAGAATTTGGAGGTCTTGCTTGCTTTTCGCTATAGCACAAGAGATACATCCGCTACCGGTGCCAATCTCGACTAAGTAAGAATTATTCTTTAGAATCTTCAGAGCTTCTTCTACCAAGAGTTCGGTGTCGGGACGTGGAATCAGAACATGTCGATTGACTTGAAAATCCATACCAAAAAATTCCTTATGACCAGTGAGGTAGGCGATCGGTTTGTGGTGGCTCGCTGCGTGCAGGTAATAGAGAAATCTGATTTGAGAAAATAGGCTAAGCTTTCTTTCCGGATAGGCATAAATAGTCTCTCGACTAAGTCCGGAAGCCTTTTGTAACAATAATTCACTGTCTAGGAGAGCAGTCTCACTGTGCAAGGTACAGCATCCCAATTCGAGAGCTTTTTGAATTTTCATCTTTTTCAAGCTAAGCTTATTTCTGAAGTAAGTTCTTGAATCAAAATAGCATGTTAAAGAAAGTATTGAAATATCTTTTGTGGGGGCTTCTGGTTGGTCTGTTTTTGTTTGGAATTCTCTTCTGGCAGCTTGGTAATTATTTGGAACTGCAGGATGATCCACAACAAGCAGATGCTATCGTAGTCATCAGTGGTGGAGGAATGGAAAGAATCGAAAAAGGGATAACTCTCTTGAAAGACGATTATGCCTCATACCTTGTTTTATCTGGGGCTGCTTATGACGATGGGACTAGCAACGCTGCCAGTATGCGTCTTTTTGCTTTGCAGTCTGGAGTGCCAGACGAACAGATCTTATTGGACGAAGACTCTCTCAATACTTATGAAAATGCTTTTGATGTTGAAAAGATCTTAAAAGAACATAATTTAAAAAAGATTATTCTGGTAACTTCCAGTTATCATCAACGACGAGCTTATAATACCTTTAAGTATGTCTTAGGGGATGAGAATGAAATTATAAATGTTCCTGCTAAACCTGATTTTTGGGATGCTTCTTTGTGGTGGAAGAATGATAAATCAAAACACTTGGTACTAACTGAGATCGTGAAGATTCTTTACAGCGCCTTCAGTGGGAATTATGGGCAGGAAACTTGACGGAATATGTTAAGCTGATATAATCTATATGTCTTTAACTTAAATTTATGGAAAATAATGTAGATAAATGGGCTGCTTTTGATCGGCAATTTTATCCAATGGGTAAGAAAGTAATAATAAAAATAGGTACGCAAGAAAGGGCTGAAGGTATAGTGAACTCTGTCGGTATGAGAATAGAAGATGTCGAGGAGGAAGGAGAAAAGGGTACACGAAAGACGGTTCAGAAAACCATTCTACGAGTTGATGAGACATCAGGTTATAAGGCACACGAGGTCCTTTTAGATGACGTTGAAGTCCTCTCTTAGCTTAGCATCCCATCTGGTCCTTCTTTGTACTTATCCAGGCCCTTATTCCCCAGTAATTTCTTGAGTTCTGGGAGAGCTTTAGCGAAAGGCATTGTTTTCTGTTTTCCCTTGGACATATCACGTAGGATGATGGTTCCCTCGCGTACTTCCATTTGCCCGAGGATCAAGGTGTAATCGACGTGTAGTTTGTGGGCCAAATCAATTTGCTGATTCATACTGCCCTTACCCATGGCACCCACAGTCTTGATACCGGCTTCACGCAATTCATAGAGCAGTGGTAAGCTTTTTTTCTTAGCATCCGGACCGAGCTGAGCCAGAAAAACATGGATATTGTCTTTGAAAGGAACCTTGAGTCCTTCTTGCTTCATAGCTTCAACTATAGCAGGGATGTCCATACCAAAACCTGCAGCTGGGGTTGGATCATCACCGAGTTTCTCAATCAGATGATCAAATCTTCCTCCACGGATCAAGACCTTATCTTCATAGCGGAACTCGAAGTAAACCTTATCATAACAGTTGATCTTTGGGAGTAGAGTCAAGCTGGTCTCGTGCTTAATTTTGAGTGCTTCTAAGAATTCCAGAATGCGTTCATAGTGGTGTTTACAATCTTTACACACATAATCCGGCAGCTTGGGTGCCAGTTTGGAAAGGATCTGACAATCTTCCTCTTGGCAATCAAGCAAGGCAAGATACTCAGCTTTGGCGAAGTTCTGATTGCATTTCTCGCACAAAGTATGTTCTTTCCCGTAGTAGTATTGTTCTAGATCCTGTTTATATTTGGGTAGACACTTATTACAACCAATAACGTTAAAATATAGCGAAACTTTATTGGAAATCTTGAGGTCGTTGATGATGATCCTGGCTAGTTTGATGAGCTGAGCGTCAATCACAGGATCCTCTTCTCCGATGATCAGTACACTATAGAGATCAAATTGGTTCAGCTTTCCCGGGCGCTTAAAGAAAGCCTTTTCAAAGGAATAGAGCTCAACCGGCTTAGGTAGCTCAGACATTTTGTACTGTACGTAACTTCTCAGCATACCAAAAAGTAAGGCCGGTCTCAGAATGTATTGTTCTTTTCCTGTTTCAGCTGTGATAAAAGAGTCCTGCAAAAGATTGAATTGCTCATCTCCCAAAAGTGTCCTGATGAGCTCTTTGTTCTCGTAAATAGGAGTGGTGATACGACGAATACCACCCTGTCTACTGCGATGTCGAACCACTTTTTTAATGTAGGTATAGTATTGATGATCTTCGGGAAGTAAGTCTTGGGTGTTCTTGGCGTTGCTGAGTTTTGAGCTCATAAATAAGGGATTAACATGCTTTGTCCATGGTAGCATTTTCTGAAGAAAGGTCAAGGTAAGAGACTCTATTTTTGTAATAGCAAAATATTGGTTGAGGAAGGCAGGGATGAGGGTAGAGGGTTTAGGGGGCGAGAACTAGCCCCAAGGGGGTCACTTTGGGATGACGAGTGGCTTACCCTTTCACTTGCACTCGAGTTAATGGCTAGAATGGTTGGGGAAGGCAGGGATGAGGGGTTAGGGTTTAGGGTGTCCGAGTTCCGAGTCCCGAGGTCCGAAGGTTGTCTGTAGTCTGTGCATTTGTTATACTGAGCGATGCTAAAACAAACATTAATTATCATGATGAAAAGCAAATATCTTATTCTGGTAAGTATCATTTGTATCGGATTTGTAGTTGTTCCGATCCCTCAGGTATCAGCTTTTGATGATGTGGCTGATGGTTATTGGGCGCAGGAATACATTGAATTTTTGAGTAGCAAGAAAATTATCAGCGGTTATGGTGATGATAATTTTGGGCCGGAAGATAAACTGACCAGGGCTCAAGCTGTAAAAATTTTATTGGGAGCTACAGCTCGAAAATTACAAGATGTAGATACTGCTTCTTTCCCTGATGTTGAGGAAGATAGTAGTTTGCTAGCATACATAGAAACGGCTTTCAATTTGGGTGTCGTTTCCGGCTATGAAGATGGAAGTTTTAAACCAGAAAGACCTGTCACACGTGCCGAATTCACCAAGATCTTATTAACTGCTGCTTATAAAACAATTGATGACATTACTGCTCCAGCTGAGGGAGCTTTTAGCGACGTCAAAGAGGATGATTGGTTTTATAAATATGTTTATTCTGCCAAAGAATTAGGATATCTGGGAGGTTATGAGGATGGTACTTTTAAGCCTGATCAAAACATCACGCGCGCCGAGGCGAGTAAGATTGTTTATCAATTCTTGCATGAGTTTAGTGCCAATAATCCTTATGAGACGGTACTATTTACCCTATTGAATCAAAGCCGTGTTGAAAATACTAAAACGGAATTTGTAATCTCAGATAAATTATCAGAGATAGCTCGTCGTCACAGTCTGGATCTTTATAATACTTATAAATATACGGACAAAGAGAAATACCAGGATGATCATCCTAATGTTCCTGTCCCTTGGACTTCTCATCGTGGTTCTGATACCAGCACTTTCGAGGAACGTTTCTCGAAAATGGCTGAATTATACGAAGTTCCTTATGAAATAGTCAGTGAGAATATTGGATTCTCATCTTACAATATCAGTGATGCTGCTGATCAAATTGCACGTATTCATGAGGCCATGATGGCCAGTTCAGGCAGTCATGCACAGAATATCTTGGGGGACTATAGTCAGATTGGTTTGGGTATAGTGGTCAGTACAGATCCCAAGGAGATTTATCTGACGGAGGTTTTTGTGAGGTAGTTACACAGTCTCACAAATCTTGGGTACATTTTTTAGTTTTTTATCTTAAGTAATAAAGCACTGCACTATAAACCGATGCGAATGCCACGAATGAAGAAATCCGAATCTACAAATACGCGTATTCGTGGTATTCGGATTAATCCTTCAGCTCGCTTCTCTCGCTTCAGGACAAGTTGAAACATTATTAAGACTTAGTACTATGAATAACACATCGACTCGTACTGAGTGTAGCGTAGCGGAATCGAAGTATTTGTAGATTCGGATCGGTTTAAGCAGGTTGAAGACATATTGATTATTCAAATGACATCCTCAAGCTTTAGAATGTACCTCAAAACTATGAAACCGCACAGTAGTTTGACTTATGCAAGAGCACTGTGTTAGTAAGTATGCGCACTTATGTTTAAAAGTATGCGCTTTTTTATCAAAACTCTGGGCTGTCGTACGAATATTAGTGAGAGTGAATCCTTATTAAATGCCCTAGCTGAAAAAGGACACAGCTATTCAGAGCATGATCCTGATTTAATTGTTATTAATAGTTGTACGGTAACCGCGAAGGCCGATCGTAAAACTAGACAGGCCTTAACTGCTTTGCAGTACAAATTTCCCAAAGCAAAGTGTGTTGTGATTGGTTGTGGCGTTCGAAACACAGAGCTTACTTGGCCGGTA
>JAQVLK010000078.1 GCA_028704165.1 Candidatus Altimarinota bacterium
GCAGAAAAAAGACGTAGTACGACAGGATCTGGAAAGAGTGTCAAAATTGGAAATGGGTACCCTGAAAGTGTTGTTGGACATGGAAAGACGCGGGGCTCCAATAAATATTAATAAGGTTGAAGAATCGTTAATCAGGTTTAAAAAGATGGAGGAGGAAATAAGGAACAAAATAACTGATCTAAGTGGTTTTGATATAAATGTGAGAAGCGGAAAGCAGCTTGAAACAGCGTTTAAGAATTTAGGTATAAGAGTTAAGTACAATAAGGACACAGGGAATCCTGTTTTTGACAAGGAGACCCTTGGGTTTATGGATGATGAGTTATCGAAGTCAATATTGGAAAAGAGAAGTTATGGGACGATGATAAATACCTTTTTATTAAAGTTCCAGGACCATGTGCACACGGACGGGCGAATACACTGTGACTTTAATCAAACGAAAACTGACGATTATGGTGTGATCACCGGGAGGCTGTCAGCCAGTAATCCGAATCTACAAGCAATTCCGTCACCAAAAAGGAGTGGCGACAAGGCTGCGGAAGTTCGTGCTGTATTTGAAGCTCCAAAAAACATGAAATGGGTGTCTGCTGACTGGAAGCAGTTTGAATTTAGAGTATTTGCGCATTATGCGAATGACCCGACAATGATTAATGAATTCAGATTGAATCCTGAAGCCGACTACCATCAACTGATTGCCGATCTGACAGGGTTAAAGAGGGATCCGGAAAGTAAACAACTCAACCTTGGGCTCGTTTTCGGGATGGGGCAGGGGTTGGTGGCCAAAAAATGCAAACTACCTTATTCACAGAAAACTGAGAACGGCAGGGTGTATTTGGTAGCTGGAAGGGAAGCTAAGAGCCTGTTCGAAAAATACCATAAAAGACTCCCTGGGGTAAGGAAAATGTTAAAGTCAGCGGAAAATATTGTCATGACAAGGGGTTTTGTGAAAACTATATCCGGGAGGCGAATCAGGTTTCATGATAAAAATATGGCGTATAAGGCCGCTGGGCTGGTGTTCCAGGGATCGAGCGCCGATCTTGGGAAAAAGAAACTGGTAGAATTAAACAATGCATTTAGGGGGACTGATTCTGAATTAATACTAATGATCCATGACGAATTTTGTTTGCTGTCGAAAGATGGTGATACGAAAAAAAACATGAAAACGATAAAGGAAATTGTTGAGGATATACCAGAATTAAGAATACCAATAAGGTCAGATATTCAGGCAGCGGAGAACTGGCATATAGCAAGTAAATAAAGGAGGTCAAAAAATGGGTGTACGGAGGTTTGAAACTGGGGCGGTCAGGGACACTGACACCGGTAAGTTAGATTATGAGGGGTTTCTGTCTCCTATCGTATTGGAACGGTATGCTCAGTATATGAATAAAAACAGATTGCAATCAGACGGAAGTTATCGCGATTCCGACAATTGGCAGCTTGGGATTCCGATTGTCCAATATATGAAGTCGTTATGTAGGCATTTTTTTGCTGTGTGGAAAGGGCATCGAATTGGCGTCATAAACGAAGAGGATGTGTGCGGCGTGATGTTTAACAGCATGGGCATATTGTTTGAATTGCTCAAAACTAATAAAAAAGGAGAGAAGAGAACATGACAACATCTTATTTGATTGTAGATGGGCAGTGGGGTTCAACAGGGAAGGGGTTGATTGCTGGGTATCTGGCATTGAAACGTAACCCGGACACGGCAGTGTGTAACTTTGGCTGCAACGCTGGGCACACCACTGTTTTAGATGATGGACGAGTGGTCATGGTACAGATGCTCCCATCGGCAATTGTGGCCCCGTCAGTCAAGACGGTCCTTATCGGACCGGGGGCGATAATCGATCCTGAAATACTCGCCAGTGAAGTGGAAAAGTACGCCGATTTTCTAAAAGGCAAAAATATCTATATACACGAATCAGCAGCAGTCATCCATGACGTGCATAAGGAACGTGAAAAATCAAGTTTGAACAGGGTATCATCAACCTGTAAGGGTGTTGGTGCCGCTCAAGCCGATAAGACGATGCGGGTTGATGGGTGTATAGCGAAAAGATGTTTTAGGCATTTTGGTGATGGTGTGGAAAAAGTTTCAGTATCTGAATTCACCGATCTGCTTCTTAAAAGTGATCTTTTACAAATAGAGTCCGCGCAGGGTCTTGAACTTGGCATCAATAGCGGTGGATGGTACCCTTATTGTACAAGCCGTGATATAAACGTTCACCAGATCCTGTCTGATTGCGGGGTTCCATACTGTATGGATCATCCGGAAATTATTGTTACCATGCGCACGTTCCCGATTCGCGTTGGGGATGCGTATGACAAGGGCGGGGAAAAGGTAGGTACCAGTGGTCCTGTATATGATGATCAGCGTGAAATCTCATGGGAGGAACTGGGAGTCCCGTTTGAAAGAACTACCGTTACCAAAAAGGTTCGCAGGGTTTTTACATGGTCAAACAAGAATCTTGACAAGGTGTTGAAAGTTCTTTGCCCGAATCACATATTTTTGAACTTCGTCAATTATCTGGAAGACAACCCGTCATTTGAAGGCAAGGAGACCATGAAGTTTATCAAATCAATCGAAGATTTCGCGGAATATCCCAGCTTGGTTAGATGGATCGGAGTTGGCCCTAAGATAAAAGACGTCCTTGAAAGGGGTTGTTAATATGGAAGGACGACGACAGTTAGACGAGTACAAGAAAATGTTGGCAGAGGCGATAGAAACTGACGGTATCGATTTCTGCTTATCATGCCTTGAAGAGGAATGCGCTGAGCTCATTGTCGCAATCCGTCATTACTATCGTGGCCGGGTAAACATGGAACGAGTAATAGAGGAAATGGCTGACGTTTACCTGATGGCCGACATGGTAAGGATCGGGGTAGACAAGGAAATCGGATTCTATGACATAATCAAGAAAAAGTCGGACGTGGTTGGGAAGAGGATAGCGTTTAAACGGGCAAGAAACGGTAATCAGGAGAAAAACCATGAATAAAAAGACCTTGGTGGACCTGCTGAAGCTGTCTCATGTCAAGAGATGGGCAATTATTGATAGCGTAAAGGAACAAAGCGTTGCGGACCATACGTTCAGGGTCGGAGTGTTGGCCGTTTATCTGATAGACAAATTAAAGCTTCAGTTAGACAAGGGGAAGGTTGTTTTAGATATAATGTTACATGACGTTTCCGAAGCTGAAACTGGGGACATACCGTCAACACATAAAAAAACAAATCAGGACCTGCAGCCGTCCAATTCAGCAGAATATTGTCTACTCAGACTGGCAGACACCATTGAAGCCAATATCTTTCTCCAGAGATATGTGTTAAGGCCGCATCGAGTGACGCGATTCCTTGATTCAAAAATCCTTTTCTTACAAAAAGAACTGTCGAACCTTTGCGGAATTCCGATGGAGGAGATATCAGAGGCTATTGATAATCTCATTGCAACTGGAAGAAACTACGACTAAGGCGCTGCGCGATGGATAATATTCCTAAGGAATTAAAAAACATTCCGCGTTGGATATGTCATAAGGACAAGGTCCCTAAAAACCCGAAGAACGGCAGAAATCTGGCCGGTGATCAAAATAAGTGGGGAGTATCTTATGAGGATGCATGTGAAGCCCTGAAAAAGTACAAGTTAAGTGGACTGGGGTTTATGTTTCTGAAAGGTGATGGTTATTGTGGAATCGACATCGATCATTGTGTTGAGGATGGTGTAATAAATGAAAAGGCAGAGGATATAATCAAAGCATGCAAGAGTTATACTGAGCGTTCATATTCAGATACTGGGATACACATTATTGTAAAAAACATTAATACTGATAAGGTTCTCTACAAGAAACATGGGGT
>JAQVLK010000030.1 GCA_028704165.1 Candidatus Altimarinota bacterium
CTGTTACAATAACACACCCAGAACATGGGAATGTCTGTAATCTTCCAGCAGGGTGCTACGCATTTCCAGGCCAGCGTACTTTTGCCGAAGAACTAAAAAGGACGAGAGACTGAGAACTAATTTTATATGAATAAACCAATTTACATTATATCAGACTTGCATATAGGCAATCACGGAAAACGTGATAATTTTAATGCAGACTCAACCAGATGGGATAAATTAATGAGTTTCCTGTCATTTGTTAGAAAAAATGATGGAAAACTCTATATTTTGGGCGATTTATTTGATTTATGGCAACATAATGTCAGTGAAGTACTTTGCCATCCAAAAAATAGACTTCTTATAAAGAAGTTGGGTTCCATGAATTGCACGTACATTCTTGGCAATCACGATATTGATTTATATGGGTTTATAAAAAGTACATCATATTTTTCACGATGCAAGTTGTTTAAGCACATGACAAACACACTAGTTGAAACACCTATTAAAATGAATGACTATATATACCATCTTCTTCTTCGGCATGGGCATGAGTATGATAAACCCAACTCTGTGTCCTATCCAGGATTCGCCAGGATTGCCTGTATTGGGGCAGGACTCTTAGAGGATAGGTATGGTATATCCGTCTTCGGAAAGCAAACTGAGGGCGTTATACTATCCATTACAGAGTGTATTATGCATCCTATAAATTCATTATTTGGCTGGATTACCAGAAAACTAATAAAAACACCTAGAACCAGTCTTGGAAGGGCGAGAAATATAATAAAAAATGCCTCTGAATTCCTTTGTGATTATGAAATATCCGTATTTGGACATACACATACACCTGGTATTGTTTCAAAAGGCGATGGATTTATTGTAAATACAGGTTCATGGGCTGATACTGAAAATAATGTTGTTTGTATTGATGAAACTGGTATTTGTGTTTGTACTTGGAATGGAAAAGAACTTGTACCCACCATAAACAGACTGGAAAAAATAAAGATATAAGTTATTATATATACGTACTTTATATTTAATTGAATTTTTTGAAATAAATTATTTTAGGGTATCCTTTTATTTTGCTTGATTTTTATAAAATGTGTGATATACTTGAATACCAGAAATGGAGAAAAGAATGATGACCAATAAACCGTGTTTAAAAGGATTTGTGGCAAGCAGTAAAGATGGAGAATATGGTACTTTGGTGTTTGCTGCCAATAGAAACAAGGCAAGAGCCTATTGTGAAAAAACTGAGGATGTTGGATATACTCCTTATAGCGAATTGTTAGTGCATAGATGCAAGGACATAGATTATCATGCTAAATTATTTGGAGTAGGTGTTCTTAAATATAATGCAAGTAATTATGTTGCAAATATTTATAGAAATCTGATGTGGGATGAGATAGATGAGAAAGGAATTCCCACAAGAAAATGTAGGATTTGTGGAAAAAATGAGTATATTCTTATACCTCTTAGTAAACTTGATTCAAATGGTGTTTGTGGATATTGTAAAGGAAAACAAAGATGAAAAAAATGTTTAAAGAAATATCTAAAATTTATAACCAAATAGGCATATTTAGGTATATTATAAATCGTTTTTTTAATAAATACCATATCACTGAACTTAAGCAATTTAGAGGATGTTGGATAGATTTTGATACTAAAATTCTTTTTGCATGTTTTCAGGAACTTTGTAATGTTGTAGAAAAGGAACAAATACTTGAGGTAACGGACTGGGGACAGGGAGCAAAAGAAGCATATGCAAAGGCGAGAAGGGAAATATCGGACAAGTCTCAACTTGCAGATGCGTTGAAAGACCAAAGGGCATACTACAGAAAGATGAGAAAGGTGGCAAAAGAGATACGTTTTTTATATGGGTGGTGGAAGAAAAGAGAAATGGAATGGTTTTCAGACGATGTTGATTTTAACAAGGAACAAGAAGCACAAGAAACAGATACACAGATGTTAATAAGGCTTGTTAAAATAAGAAGTTATCTTTGGACATAGAGGATAATAAAATTGAATTTAATATCGCCTTTATTGATATTTATATGAATTGGGCTGGACTATATGAATATACCATGTCGAAAAAGTAAACTACAAGAATATGGGTGTCAAGTTTGTGTGAGACCACGATGGAAATCGGACAAAGAGTGGATTTGTTTTGATGCATGTCTTGCAAGGGAATTAATGACATTGTGGGATTTGGGAATAATAACCACAGGATGTTGCTGCGGACAGCACGAGGGTGGCAACGGTAAAAATGGATATATAAGTGTTGAAAATGAATATATACCTCTTATGAAACGATTAGGGTATGTAGTTCATATTAATCCATTACATCCCTATGATGAAGACAGCTTTGTACCAAAAACCTTTGATAAAAAAGAGAAGAGAGGATAAGAATGAAAAAATATAAACTAAAATCATGTCCTTTCTGTGGTTCGGATGGTTATATTAAGATAGAAAATGACCATCATGGTGATTATTTTACACTGGGGTGTTCAAATATAAATTGTCCAGCCCACTTTCTTTTTATGGATGAACCCGAGGATGAAGGCGAACACAGTATAGAAAATGCTGTAAATTATTGGAATACAAGAAAGTAAAATGCTCAAACTTACCAACAAGTTTTGTGTTTTTGAATATGATTCTAAAAATGTTTCTATTTTTGTCAGAAATATGATTGACATTGATAATGAACCTTGTATAATAAATAAAAATAGAATAAGAATTAAGGTGTTTGCCAGTGATGTTGTTGAAATATGGAGCAAAAATACAAAGTTTGATGAAATAAAAGAAAAGATGAAACAGCATAGAATAAAGATTATAGAATTTAATGCAAAAGAATCAAATGATAAAAATAAATAAGGATGTAGAGTAATATGCCGAAAGTGATTATAGATAATGGTGGGATGTACGAAGAGGTGCCAATAACACCAGATAATTGGTTTAAGCTATTGAAACATGTGCGGAATAATGATTTTATATCAGATGCCTCTTTAGATGTATCCATGTATCGTGTGTGCAATAAATGGGTTGTAGAAAAACAACACCAAATAGTCAACACGCATGACGAACTTGAGGACGCTCTTACCGAATTTATAGAATGTGTAAAGGACAAATAAAATGAGAATTCCAGAGGATAAAATACCAGCATTTAGAGATGAATTTGGGTTTCTTTCCAATATGTATCTACTAAAGAATAAAGTAGACTATAATGGCATTTGGTTCCCATCTACTGAACATGCCTTTGTTGCGTCAAAGACAGACGATACCAACATACATATGTATATTTCTACCATATATAGGCCAAGTGATGCCAAACATTATGGAAAAACACTAAAATTAAGGGATAATTGGCACGATTTGCAAACAGATATAATGATGGAATTGGTGTATAAGAAATTCTTATATAATTCAGATATTGCTGTAAAGCTGTTGGAAATAGAGGGCGAAATAGTCGAAAGAAACTACTGGAAAGATACTTTTTGGGGTGTTTGCAACGGAGTTGGCGAAAACTGGTTGGGTAGAATACTAATGGGGGTTCGTGAGACACTAAAACATGAACAAAATAAGGATAAATAGTATGAAGCTAAAAACAAAAAAGACACAAAGGGGCTTTGATTATATAGAATTTACAGACTATTATGGTGAAAAATGTTCTATTCAAAAAAGTTCTCTTGGGGATAAGGATGCTATATGGATGGGTGTTGATGATGCTAATCCTCAAATAATGGCGAGTAAGGTTGTGAAAAATGGTACGGGATGGGTAAAGTACCCCCTTCCCGATGATGTGCTACTATCTACTAGAATGCATCTTACAAAAAAACAGGTTAAACAGTTACTTCCTATTCTAATTAAGTTTATTGAAACTGGTGAAATTGTTTAACAGGAATAAACTATGCAAAATTATGATAAAATAAAACAAGATTTCGATAAATATGCTGAAAAGTACGAAATGACTATAAACATGGATTCGGGTGTTCACAGGAATATTTTGTTTAAAATGCCTGATACACGAGAGGGTTTCTTTTACATAACTACATGGCCTGAATACCTTTGTATTTCCGGTGATTATGGTACATATGTTTTTCAAAGAACACAAGACATGTTTGACTTTTTTGGAACAGATTTTATAAATCCAGGGTATTGGGCAGAAAAACTAGAGGGCGTTGACAGATGTGATGGGTACAAAAAGTTTGATTTTGATGCTTTCTGTAAATGTGTGGATGAATATATAGAGGACTATTGGGAGTATGAAAGTGACGAAGAAAAAGCTAGAGTTAAGGAGGATGTTGATTTTCATATTAAATCCGAGGACATAAAAAGCATTGATGTGGCTGCCCAAAAGATTTGGGATTATAAGTCACCCCATGGGCACACTTTTGATGATTTTGGGGAATGCTTTGGAAGTGGTGACACGGAAGACTACACATATAGGTACATCTGGTGTTTGTTTGCAATAGTTTATGGTATAAAAAGATATAGGGAATCAAAAGAACAGCATGTATAAATAAAAAAATACTTGCTGAAATAAACTACTTGACTTTTTATAAACAATGGATATATTATAAATAACAAGTAGTTTTTAATTTAATAATGAACGGAAAATAAATCATGGGTACAAGAAATTTAACATGCGTTTTTATTGATGGGAATATAAAGTAGCACAGTACGGGATATGGTGTACTATGACAGAAAAGGAAATGTTTTAGCAGAACACAAAGGAACATAAAAAATGAAAAGAACAATAAGAAACGGTGTTTTTGAAACAAATTCAAGCAGTACACACAGTATTTGTATTGCTAATGATTTTGATATGGCAAACATAGAAACCCCCAAGAAAATATATTTTGAGTTTGGGGAGTTTGGATGGGAAGTACGTAAACTGGATACATCACATGAAAAGGCATCATATTTATATACCGCATTATTAGAACTCGACTTGCTAGACGAATATGTCCCCATGATTGAACAGTTTTTGAAACAAAACAATATATTGTGTGATTTTGAGGAAAAACCTAAAAAAGACAAATATGGGAGGTATGATTATTATATTGAACATGATGTTAGTGATTTAACTGAGTTTGTTGAAACCGTGTGCAATTGCGAGGGTACTTTGCTGCTATACCTCCTATCTGAAAAGAGCTTTGTACTGACTGGCAATGATAATTGTGATTGTGAGACTGATATTAATGTTGATTATCCACATTTGGAATTCTATAAAGGAAACTAAAATGAAATTTAAAGCACCATATCTACTTAAATCTAAAGAACCAGTTGTATTTACAGATGGTATTTATTGTTATGTTGCAGTCAATTATATTGATTGCATGGCACTAGAAGATAATTATACCAAACAGTATATAGAATTAGATGGCAATATTACAGTGGAATTTGAGAATGGGGGTGTTGTTACCGCACCTACTAATTATTTTATAAAAAATGCTAAAAATCCCTGTTGTTTGGGCAAATTTTTAGGATATACCAAGAAAGAGAAATGATGGAAAATAACACAGGCATTGTAGAAATCGCAAAAAATATTGCAACAAGGGCACATGAAGGACAATATAGGCGCCCTAATAGGTTTGGTGTAAAAGAGCCTTATATTAAACATCCTGAACGTGTTGTTAATCTTGTATCACAGTTTACTCAAGATACTGACGCTATTGCAGCAGCATGGTTGCATGACGTACTTGAGGATACAAAATGTACTGAAATGTCTTTAAAGGACAGCGGCATTCCTGATACAGTTTTATATTTTGTGAGGCATTTGACCAAAAATAAAGAAATAAAATATGATAATTACATTGAAGAACTTAAAAAGTGTGATATAATGGTAAGAATGATAAAAACGGCTGACATATTGGACAATCTAACAGACAGCCCCTCAAATAGTCAGATAGAAAAATACAAAAAAGCGTTAATGCTATTGGCAATATGAAAGGAAAAGTAATATAACTATGGATACATTAAAGGTTTATAAACTTATTGATGGAATAGAATCCCCTGCAATAGCTACAGAGGGTTCGGCATGTTTTGACATTCCTGTTAATTTTAACACCAATTCAGAAATAAAAGGAAAGGGGTTAATATATTTGAAAAATGGAAAATATATTTTTAGTATCCCCCCTCAGTCTATTTGTCTTATACCAACTGGATATATTTTTGATATTCCAAAGGGATATCATGTAAAAATGTATGTAAGAAGCAGCACGCCTCTAAAGACAGGACTTATTTTGGCTAATTCTGTGGGTATAATTGATAGTGATTATGTGCATGAGGTTCTGGCACAGGTATACAATACTACCGATAGTTTTATTGAAATTGAATCTGGAACCCGTTTGTGTCAGGGGGAACTTGTTAAAAATAATGAAATAATCATAGAAACTATTTCTGAAAGACCTGCTCAAAAGACAAACAGAAAAGGTGGTTTTGGGAGTACTGGGAAATGAAAATACTTGTAGCACTGGTATCTGGAATTATATGTTGTGGGATGGTTTTTGCCTTTGCATACGGAGTGGCAATGAGTAAAAATTGCTCACATGACATGGTTGGATTTGCCATTTTTATGATGTGTTCTTTGAGTATGCTTTTTTCACTTATTGGAACTTTTACATGCTTGGGTTACGTAATATGGAAAGGTATCAAAAGGATTTATTTTGAATAATATAAAATATCTAAAAAACGGCACAATGGTATATGTGCATGAAAAACTGGATAGTGGGCATATAGTCAGCTATGTTCAATTCACCAGAGATTATGAACCTGATTTTGCTATAGAAAAGTATAGATTTTTTGTAAAAGATGTGTATGATAATTATGAATAATGCAGATAATTTATAAAATGTAATTGCTTTTTAAAAATAGTGTGGTATATTATGACATAGTTGGAGTAGTTTAATAGGAAAAGTCCACACAACAAGTAGGATGATGTGGGTTCGATTCCCACCACTAGCTTTATAATTAAAAGGAAACAAAAATGACAAAAAACAATGTTAATGGCATCACAGCAAGTTCTTGTGAGGAATCAACAAAAGAGATTACTAATTCCACAAAGGAAAATTTTGTGGAATTAGTAAATAACGTTCTTATATTGAATAATAAAAGCAGAGAACTCATTGAGTTTGGATTTGATATGGACAGTCATGTGATTCGTAATATAGAAATATCGGCTGACATTATTTGTGAAATGCTGTGTAATCTTTATGGTATAGATATTGAATTTTTTGTAGAATGGTTCTTTTCTGATAAGAAAAAGGTGTCAAAACGTAGTGGAAAAACCAGATACACATTAATAGATACCCCTGAACGTCTTTATGATTTTGTTGTGGCAAACAGACCTACACTTGTGGAATATGAAATAGTAAAATGATATAAGCAGCCGGAATATAAAAAGAGGATACAACACTGGCTCTGTTATTCTATTTAAATAGCGTATCATAAATAAGTTCTAGACACCAATGGCTTGATTAGTTTATTTAAATAGTGGTTCACCAGTAAATATTCCGGTTGCAAATTAAATGATAAATTTGTATTGACATTTCCAAAATAATATGATATACTTCTTTATCTAATGATAAAGATAAATAAAAATATTGTAAACAAGGCAATAGAAACAGCAGTAACTTCCAATGTAAGACGTGGAAAGGTTGCTGCTGTTATTTATACAGACAGGGGTGAAATTCTTGCAACATCATGTAATACAAGATTTTATAGAGAAATGGGTTCAGGTAAATTCACCATACATGCTGAGGAAATGGTTTTATCAAAGGCATATAAAATGTGTTTGACCCGCAGGTACAATAATCTTAATATGTTTGTACTGCGATATAAGAGGGAAACAAAATCTATTGCAATAGCAAAACCGTGTGAAAAGTGTCAGATATTGCTTAAAAATTGGGATTTTCCAGTATATTATACTACCGAATATGGTATAGAAAGGTTGAAATGAAAGATAAAAAATACATAGGCAAAGACGCGCACCACTATTTTGCAGGCAGGCATCTTATTATAGAACTGTGGGATGCAAAGAACCTTAACAATGCTGAACATGTGGAGTTGGTATTAAGACAGGCAATTAAGGATGCTGATGCCACATTGCTTCATATTCATACACATCATTTTGGAGAAGATTCTGGATTAACTAGTGTAGGTATATTAAGTGAATCTCACATCAGCATACACACATGGCCTGAAATGAATTATGCGGCATTAGATGTATTTTTGTGTGGAACAAAGAATCCATATGATGTTATTCCGGCTATTAAAAATGGATTTGGGGGCAAAATGCAGATAATCGAACATAAAAGAGGTATTTTGGAATAAAAATACTTGACTTTCTAATAGTCCTGTAGTATACTTATTTATTATGTTAATAGATGATGATAAAATTAAAACGGAACTCGAAGTCTTTTTAGGGCGAGAACCTGAAAATAATGAGGTTGCCTTTGTGGTCCTGGCACTGGAAATGGGGGATGAGTTTCTTGTTAGAAATGCAGAACATGCTAACGAAATAAACGCATTTGTAGACATGTGCAGAGTATTCAGGATAGGAATAGCATGAGCAGAAACCTTACAAAAGTTGACGAACCTATATACTTTACTTCTGATACACACTTTTATCACAGAAGAATACTTGATTTCTGTCCTAACAGGGTATTTGAAGATGAATATGAGATGAATACCGAACTTGTTGACCGATGGAATGCCAAAGTCTCTGAAAATGCTATTGTGGTGTTTTTAGGTGATTTCTGCTGGCTTAATACCAATAAAAAGGAAATGGCAAGGGAATTGGTTCGTTCTCTTAACGGGCGCATTCATTTCATTGAAGGCAATCACGATGATGTTATGTACAGTCTTAGAAATGAATTTGTAAGCTATTCCCAGATAAGGACTTTCAAAATAAAGGACGATACGTTTAAAAGTGGTTGGAAAAGTATAGAATGCTGCCATTATTGCCTTGATACATGGAATAAGATGCACTACGGAACATGGCATATATTTGGTCATTCACATGGCAAACATATTACACCAAAGAATAGGCTGTCTATGGAAGTTGGCATAGATTGTCACAAAAATATGGAACCCTTTTCATACGATGAGATTAAGCAATACATGCTGAATAATAAGAATGTGGACATAGAAACAGGACAATTGTTGCCGATAATGAAAAGAATTGGCAAATGGTTTAACAATTATTGAGGAAAAATTATGATTGAGATTAAAAAGTCACCTACAGCGGATACAAGAACATGTGATTGGAATAAAGTTGATAAGAAAACGCTTGAAAACAGTTCTATATCCCATATTAAAGATGTTCAAAAGGGTATGGAATTCTTTAAAAAGATGCTGCATGATGCTGGACAATCGCATGATTTTGATAAACTTTCAGAAATTGACTGGTTCTTGAAGGACTTCCAAACCGGCTTTAAAGAAACTGGTTGGTGGGATAATCATAGAAAGGTTAATAGACATCACATTTTACAAGAAGACGGTGTTAGGGATGATGTAAATCTTGTTGATGTCCTTGAACTTATTGTGGATTGTGTAATGGCTGGAATGGCAAGAGCTGGTGATGTATATCCCCTAGAAATCAAACCCGAATTGCTTATGAAAGCATTTGAAAATACCGTTAAACTTATTAAACAGAATGTTAAAGTGGTGGAATAAATTCACATATACTTTGCAAGGAAAATACTATGAACGTGAATATACAGATGAATAAAGAATTGATTGAAGAAATACGAAACTATATACAAAATTGTATAAAAGAAACAAAAGATTGTTTGCAAAATGTAAATTATGTACGGTGTAGTAGAATAGTAGAAGATTATGAAACTGCCCTTCTAAATTTTAATGATGGGTTTAATACAGATATTGTTAGAGAAGTGCTGTCCGACTACTTCAATTTGTTTGTTATTCCCAAGTATCTAGAAAAAACTAAAAAATGAAACTACTTAAAAATCTACAAAATGAGAATAAGATACATCCCCCAAAGTTTCTTATAGACAATGTACATTATGCTACAATAATGGGCAGTATGGCATATGGGTGCAATACAGAGGAATCAGACTATGATGTCTATGGCTTCTGTATTCCTACCAAAAATGATATATTTCCCCATCTTGATGGACATATAGAAGGATTTGGCAGGCAGAAAAAGCGATTCGATTGTTGGCAGGAGCATCATATCCAACATAATAAAAAAGAATATGATTTTTCTATATTTAGTATTATCAGATACTTCCATTTGTGTATGGAAGCGAATCCCAATATGGTAAATTCTTTATTTACACCACAAGACTGTGTTTTACATTGTACCAAAATAGGACAACATGTTAGGGATAGTAGGACACTGTTTCTATCTAAAAAATGTCTTCACACCTTTCGTGGGTATGCATTTTCTCAGATTCATAAACTTGAAATAAAAGAACCACAAGAGGGCACAAGACGTGCTGAATATGTAAAAAACTTTAATTTTGACGTAAAATTTGCTTATCATTGCATACGACTCCTTCTGGAGTGTGAACAAATTTTTCAATTTGGTGATATGGATTTAAGACGGGATAGGGAAATATATAAATCTATTCGTAGGGGTGAATGGACTGTGCAGCGGATTAAAGAGTTTTTTGAAACTAAAGAAAAATATCTGGAATCCCTTTATGAAACATCGTCACTTCCATATGAACCAAGAGAGGCAGAGATAAAAAAACTGCTTATAGAATGCCTTGAGATGCAGTATGGTAATCTATCCAATGTGATAAAGTGTGAGTATAGAGAAAATGAGGATACTGTTCTTGTAAATAAAATTAGGCAACTTTTATCATAGATTTATCTTGACATTCCCAATTATTTGTGGTAATATAGGTATATTATGAATATAGAGAATTTAGAAAATTTGAGAATATATACCAAAGACGTGTCAGTATGGAACATAGTCACCCTCATTGAGTATAATGAACTTATATTTGAGGATAAGGATTATGCGAATGCCGACATGATTGTTGGCGTAGAATCCCGTGTAATAGAACGTATGATGGTACACGACATACCTAACAGACCTCTTTATTTTATGGAAAAAAACAATAAATGGGAGTGCATTAGCGTATATGCATCACACGTTCTGCCTGCTATTAAGCATTTTGTTATAGACAAGTCTCTTAAACTAACTGATTTAGACTTTCTAAAAGATTTGACAACACTTGGATATGATGATTTGCATCCAAAGTACCAGAGACATATAACAAATAGTAGAATGTTTATTCATATTATACGGGAGGAAACTCCAGACAAGATAAAAGAAATACTTATTAATAGAATTAATTTGGACGAGATTTGAGGAACAATATGAATAAAACACTAAATAAAGGTGATTATGTTCTGGCAACAAACTATCGAGATGGTGACCCTCAAGACCAATGGTGTGTGGGATTCTACGAGGGACAGGAAAACGATAGATACATTGTGATAGACGATGATGGGAAGAGATTCAGATATAGTGGATTCAGGCGTGTTAAAAAGATATCTAAAGAACGTGGATTGTTTATCTTATCCCACAAAGATGACATACAAAATAGCCCAAGAAGTCTTTGGTGGTGGGCGAGGTGTAGTATGAAAAATATAGAAGATGCCCCCGAACAGAATGTTGATTGGAAATCCCTATGCAACAAGCTGTATACTGCACTTGAGGGACTATTAGATGGTCTTGATGCCAATAGGGATGGATATCATGGACAGGAAGGTGTAGGAATATCTGAAAAAGAATGGCAAAAAAGAATATATGTGGCAAATAAAGCAGTAGAAAATTATGATAAAATAGGAGATTAAAAATGATAGAAAACAATATTTTATTTTGGTTGATTATTTACTTGATTTGGCTGCCACTATCCTATATACTGATGAAGAACTGGATTAAGTGCTTGTCAAAACAATGGACATTGGGGGATAGGGTTATGGTAATTTTTAGTTCTCTTTCGGTATTTCCCATGTTTATTCTGGCAATAATGATGGGCATTGGATATATTTCAGCAATGGGGGTATCAGGTAGGTGGCATGATGATGCTAACTGGTAGGATGTATTATGAGACCAAGAACACTTAAAAATCTGCATAGACTTAAAACAAAACGTCTGGATTTGAAAACCAGAGTGGTTCCGGTTTGGAAAAAAGATGCTAAAAAGAGTAGAAAAATGTTCAAAAACAATGTTAATAAGGGAATAGAATGAATAAAGATAGCCTTGGCGACAGGATGAAGAACAACTACGAGAATAGGAATAGAACGTGCCTTATCAGACGTTGCCCAGTAATTTTACGTCTTGATGGCAAGGCATTTCATTCTTTTACTAAAACATTTGAAAAACCCTATAGCACACTACTAAAACAGTGTATGGAATATGCTACCGAAGTCTTGTGTGATGAAATACAGGGGGCTCAGTTAGCATACACACAATCTGATGAAATAAGCATTCTAATAACCGACTATACAAATTTAGAAACACAGGCATGGTTTGATTATAATGTGCAAAAAATGACAAGTATTGCGGCATCTATTGCCACTGCTGCTTTTAATTCAAAGATATGTGAGTATATCAATATTCATGCCTATTTTGATTGCAGATGTTTTAATATCCCAAAGGAGGAGGTTATTAATTATTTTGTGTGGCGATTCAAGGATTGGGAACGTAATTCCATTCAAATGCTTGCACAGTCTTTATATTCACATAAAGAACTTCATGGTAAGAACTGTTCCGATTTACAGGAAATGTGTTTTCAAAAGGGACATAACTGGGCAAATTTACCCCCTGTTTGGAAAAACGGAACATTTTACTATAAAAAAGACGGTGTAAAGTACACGGTGCATGATAAAAGATTGCCCGAAGACCGAGCATTTTTTGAACAATTTGTTAATATAGATGAGAAAAACAAAAATGATTAAAAAGAATAAAGGAATGACGTTTGTTGAAATACTTATAGTAGTGGTATTACTTCTGCTATTGATATGGATAGTAACAGTTTCAATAAGGGAGCAGGATAAACCAAGGGAAGGCAAATATGGTGTAAGATTAAACACATCTGACACATCATTAACCTATTCATATTGTCCAGATGCCTATCTATTGTCAAACATATCTTGTGCAAAGCAAACCGTATCCCTTTATAGGGGAAAAGATTGCCTTGTTTACATAATTGACGCTAATTCAAGTTACTATATTCCTGCAAATGTGGTGTTTGACAAAATAGAATCAGAGTCACTAAAAGAATCTAAACAAGAATCCTATAGTTCTATGGGATACGTGATGCCATTTGGCACAAAAGTGGTTAAATAATGCTAATTCCAATAAATAAATTATTTCCAACTATTTTAATACTTCTAAGTCTTTGTAGTGGTATATTTTACATCACTACAGATTGGCGAAGGTCTGTTTACTGGTTTGCGGCATCTATAATAAGCTATGTCGTAACCTATTGAGGAGTATATAGTTATGAAAAAAGAGGCATTATATAATGAATATAACAATGGATAGTAAGATAGTAAGATAGTAAGAAAAGCAACACTAAGGGCACTCCGAGTATGGAGAGGAGCTCTAAGGGAACATCAGATAGAGGCACTGAAGAGTTATAAGAAGTGGACATTGCTGATAGATTTGCAGAACAATTGGCAAAAGATATTGGGGCCAAAACATTAGTTTTTAAAGCTGATTGGGATAAATATGGGAAATCAGCAGGCTATAGAAGGAATGTTGATATTGTTAAAAATAGTGATATTGTTATAGCGTTTTGGAATGGAATATCTAAGGGAACTAGACACACAATAGACATTTCTTTGGTTAATGATAAACCAATATTTGTCTATAATTATTGTGGTAATAGAGTAGAGATATAATAGTTAAATTTTTTTAAGTTATTGCATAATTTTTATATATTTTTTATATAATTTTTGTGTAATTTGACTTGTTATGGCATATAATATAATATGGAAAAGATAAATAAAAACAAAAACGTGCCCCAGGATATTAAATTAGAATATGTGCCCACTGAAAAGCAAATGGAACTGCATACGTGTACTTCGCCATTTATTCTATTTGGCGGGAGTATTGCGGGCGGGAAAGCGATCGGCGCATTTTCATCCCAAATCCTTACACCACAAGGGTTTAAGTGTATGGGTGACATTAACGCTGGGGATACCGTATTTGACATGGAAGGGACTCCAGTTAGAGTACTAACATGCACAGACCACACGTATAACCATAAATGCTATGAGCTTGAGTTTGATGGGGGTGAAAAAGTAATTGCGGATGCCGAACACTTGTGGGTTGCATATTCAAGGGCAGACAGAATTAAGATAAATAAAAGAACGGACGAGTACAGAGCTAAGAGAAGAGCATCGAGACCCAGTAGAAGTAAAGGCATTAGACCCGATGTTATTAAAAAGAATCAGGAAAAGGTTCATACATATCTTGAAACCCCTGATATTAATGTAATAACTACAGAGGAGATGTTTAAAAATAAGTTTATTTATCGTCCTAATAATCCCCCTATGGGGAATTACTCTATTCCTGTTACAAAGCCCTTACAATTTACAGAAAAGAAGTACAAAGTATCTCCATATGCCTTGGGTGCTTTTCTTGGGGATGGGTGTATAAAAAAAGCGATAATGACAAGCCATGAGGATGATATACAAACACTAGAAGAAATATCAAAAGAGGAAAACCTGTACTGGAGAAAGATTAGACATCAGCATTATTCACTGGCTGGTTTTGCGCCCAGACTAAAAGAAATTGGTGTTTTAAACAACAAACATGTGCCCACAGAATATCTTTTTGGTTCATACGAACAGCGATTGGCATTGGTTCAGGGGTTAATGGACACCGATGGTACCATTTTAAAAAATGGAAAATGCGAATTTACATCATCTTTAGAAAACCTTTCTGAATCTTTGGCATTTGTTCTAAGGTCTTTGGGTATAAAATGTAATGTTAATAGAAATAAGGCCACATTATATGGTAGGAGGTGTAAGGACAGGTATCGAGTATCCTTCCACACCACTCTTCCCGTTTTCCGACTTAAACGCAAATTAGACAGACTCCCCAAAAAACTGTGGGATACTTGCAAATATCATTACATTACTGACATAAAAGAAGTAGATTCAGTTCCTGTAAAGTGTATTGCAGTAGATTCCCCGACAAAGACATATCTTGCTACCAAATCCCTTATACCCACTCACAATTCTGTGGCCGGTGTTAATGACATGCTTCAAAG
>JAQVLK010000004.1 GCA_028704165.1 Candidatus Altimarinota bacterium
GATGTCTTGTCTTTTAGTTACCTGGACGAACAATTTGGCGATGAGATTGGCGGAGAGATATATATTGCAATCAAAAGAGCCAAAGAGCAAGCTGTTAGTTTGGACCATTCTTTGACTAGAGAATTAGCTTTTCTCTTCTCTCATGGTTTACTCCATATTTACGGCTACGAGCACTCAAAAAAGAGGCAGACAAGCATCCTTGAGAAATTACAGGACAAGATCCTTGTAATGGCTTCCGTAAGCCCTGAGTAATGAGTAAAAAAGTAGTACGAAAAAGGCTTCTACTAGGCTTCCTTGAACAAATAAGTTTGACTGCTAGCTATACAACTTTATATACTGGCAGAAGTTAAGTTGTTTAAAATAAAAATAAAAGGAAAAGGAAAGCAACTCCTTTCCTAGCATTAGTTTTAATAGTTCACTATTATGAAATCCGAACCGGTCTATGTAGGCTTAGATATTGGTAGTAGTAAGGTTCGTACCGTGATTGGAGTAGCTGCTAATGAGGAGCAAAAAATGCCTAACGTGATTGGAGTCGGTGTCTCTCAGGTCAATGGGATGAGGCGCGGGCAGATTGTAGATGTGGAAGAGGTTATAAATTCGATTACGGCTTCGATCGAAGAAGCGGAAAGAATGGCGGGGGAACCTGTTGATCATGCCAGTATTAATTTGAGTAGCAAGGGCCTTTTGGCTCTCAATACCAAGGGCTTTATTTCAGTCGGACGTCAGGATGGCGAGATCACGGAAGATGATCTGGCTAGAGTTTTGGAAGCTGCTCAAGCTGTTTCTATTCCTCCCAACCAGAAAGTGATTCAAGTCATCCCCAAAAGTTATACGGTTGATGATCAAACCGGGATCTTGGATCCGGTTGGAATGACCGGTATTCGCTTGGAGGTCGAAGCACACGTGATTACGAGTAGTTTGCCAAATCTAAAGAATATCACCAAATGTGTGCACCAAACCGGTGTGGATATTGATGATTTTGTACCAAATTCACTAGCTGCTGCTGAGGCTGTTCTTTCCAAAAAGCAGAAAGAACTCGGAGTAGTTGTGATTGATTTGGGTGCTGGATGTACAGATGTGGCTGTCTTTGAAGAAGGAAGTGTTCTGCATACCGCAGTTATTCCTGTAGGAGCGGCTCATATTACCAACGATATCGCAATTGGACTTAGGACTTCGATCGATACAGCTGAAAAGATCAAGATTGAATATGGCTCATGTTTACCCAGCGAGATTCGTGGGAATGACAACATTGATCTGAGCAGTATTAGTAATATTGATTCTCAGGTCGTTTCCAGAAAGATGTTAGCTGAGATCATAGAAGCACGTTTACAGGAGATATTTGCCTTGGTTGAGGATGAATTGCACAAAATTGACCGTAGTGGCTCTTTGCCAGCCGGTGCTGTTTTGACCGGTGCCGGAGTGAAGACTCCGGGACTCGTAGATCTTGCCAAGAATTTATTATCCCTACCCGTGCAGATCGGCTTTCCCTTAGAAATGGGAGGATTGGTTGATCGGATTGATGATCCGGCTTATGCCACTTCTATTGGTTTGCTCTTGTGGTCCGCCAAAAACTCCGATAAACAGAAATCTTATGATTTTTCAGCAGGCGGAGCTAAGGTTTTTTCTGGAGTTAAGTCTTGGTTGAAATCGTTCGTTTCTTAGACCCATTTTAGTTTCTAAGTAATAAAATAACTTAAAAGATATGGAGATCACACCAGCAATACATCCTACTGCCAACATCAAAGTTGTTGGTATTGGAGGTGGCGGAAGTAATGCCGTAAACCGCATGGTCAAAGCAAATCTGGAAGGAATCGAATTCATAGCAGTGAATACAGATTCACAGGCTTTGCACTATTCAAACGCAAATACAAAAATCCATATTGGAGAAAAGGCTACGCGAGGACTAGGAGCCGGTTCAGACTGGGAACTAGGTAAACAATCTGCAGAAGAAAACAGAGACGAGCTCAAGAAAGCCTTAGAAGGTGCTGATATGATTTTCATCACTTGTGGTATGGGTGGAGGTACTGGTACCGGAGCATCTCCGGTCGTAGCTGAGATTGCCCGTGAACTCGGTGCTCTGACAGTTGCGGTCGTAACTAAGCCTTTTGGTTTTGAAGGACAACGTAGATCTGGCGTAGCAGAAGCTGGGCTAGCTGAGCTGAGACTGAAGGTAGACACCTTGATTACTATCCCAAATGACAGACTCTTGGCCTTAATTGACAAGAAAACTTCAGTACTAGATGCCTTTGAAGTGGTTGATGATGTCTTGGTACAAGGAGTGCAGGGTATTGCTGATCTGATTACCGTACATGGTATGATCAACGTAGACTTTGCCGATGTCCGCACTATTATGAAGAATGCCGGTTCAGCCCTGATGGGTATTGGTTATGGAACTGGCGAGAATCGTGCTATCGAAGCTGCTAAGTCAGCTATCGACAGTCCATTACTTGAGATGTCAATTGACGGTGCGAAGGGACTACTTATCAATGTGACCGGTGGTTCCGATCTTTCTATGTTTGAAGTTGATGAAGCTGCCAAGGTTATCTCTGAAGCTGCTGACCAAGATGCCAATATTATCTTCGGTGCTGTGATTGACGATTCTTCTGTCGGAGAAGTTAAGATTACAGTGATTGCTACCGGTTTTGAGACTGAGTCTCACATGATGCATGATCCGGAAGCTGATCATGCACCGGCTGAAAAAGGAAGCATGTTAAGACGTAGTCCTTTTATTCAGAAAGCCAGCACGGTTAATAGACAAAAGAAGAACTTCTTTGGCAGTAGTCCTGAAAAACCTTCTACCAGAACTTTCAATTCTCCTGCGAATGATAGTGCCGGTGCCGATGATGAGTTGGATGTGCCAGCTTTCATCCGTAAGAAGATGAAATAAGCTAGAGTAAGCTCTAAGCTAGTAAGTTCAAAAGCTATTTTCCTAATAAGCTAGGTTATGAATGCTGCTATTATCGTTATCGAGCGTTTGGCGCAGGTTTATATCGTATTGATCTTTGCTAGGGTGATCATGTCTTGGTTTCGTAGTGGAGCAAGCTCTTTTTTGGGTAGAATTATTATGCAAACTACTCAACCTATCTTTGATCTCATCCGAAAAATGTTTCCGCGCACAACTTGGGGTATGATCGATTTTTCACCGATTATAGCTTTCTTATTAGTGGATTTTATACGCTATATCTTGATCCTGATCATAAGCAGCTATTTCTAAGATGAGATTAGTGGAGCTGATTGCAGCCAAGAAACAGATTTTGAGTCAGACAGGAGAGATTTCTTTGAGTTTAAAGGTCAAAACACACGCTTCTCAAAGTGCTTTACAAGATCTTTTATTGGATAATGAGACGATTAAAGTTTCTTTACATGCGGCTCCGGTCGAAGGACAGGCCAATCGGGAGCTAGTTGCCTTGTTATCCAAAGAGTTTGCTGTTCCCAAGAGCAATATCAGTTTCTTGAAAGGGCAGCAGAGCTCGTTTAAGACGGTGAAACTAGTGAGTAGTGTTTAGTGATGAGTGGATAGTATTAAATGCTGAATAAATTCTCCCTATGCACTTTCCACTATTCACTATTTAAGGTAAGCTGTAGCTGCTAAATTTCAGCTTTCTAATTTAAAATTCAGAATTCAAAATTTAGAATTTCTATGCCTGCCATCCATCTCTACAACACCCTAACGCGCAAGAAAGAAGAGTTCATGCCTATCGAACCCGGGAAGGTCAAAATGTACAACTGTGGCCCCACGGTCTATAGCTACGCGCACATCGGAAATTGCTCTTCCTATCTTTTTGCCGATCTTTTGCGTAGATGGCTGGAGTATCGAGGCTACGAAGTGACTCAGATCAAGAATATTACGGATGTGGGGCACTTGGTATCAGATGGTGATGAAGGAGAGGATAAAATGGCCAAAGCAGCCAAGGCTGAGAAGAAAGACCCTTTCGAGATTGCACGTTTTTACGAGCAGGCCTACATCGAAGATGAACATAAATTACGCATTAAAGATCCGGCTGTGCGTCCGCGTGCGACCGAACACCTGAAGGAGATGGCAGAGCATGTGCAGGATCTGCTCAGTAAAGGCTATGCTTACGAAATATCGGACGGTATTTACTTTGATGTACAAAAATTTTCTGAATACGGCAAACTTTCCGGTAATACCTTAGACGATCTCAAGGCCGGTGCTCGTATTGATGTCAACGAGGAAAAAAAACATCCGGCTGATTTTGCACTTTGGAAGAAAGCCGAAGCAAATCATCTCATGCAGTGGGATTATTTTGGATTCAAGGGTTATCCCGGTTGGCATATTGAGTGTTCGGCGATGTCCACTAAGTATTTGGGTGATACTTTTGATATCCATACCGGCGGTGTTGATAATATTTTCCCGCATCATGAATGTGAAATTGCTCAGAGTGAAGCGCGTACCGGCAAAAAATGGGTGAATTACTGGATGCATAAGGGTTATTTGCAAGTTGAAGGCGAGAAGATGAGTAAGAGTAAGGGTAATTTCTATACTTTGCGTGATCTCGAAGCCAAAGGTTACAACCCGCTAGCCTTCCGCTACCTGGCCTTGTCTTCCCATTATCGTAGTCAGCTTGATTTTAGTTTCGCTAAAATGGATGCGAGTCAGAAGGTCATTGATCGTTTGAATGATTTCTGGAAGAGGGTAAAGGGTCTAGGCCTGCCCGCCGTAGCTTCAGCGAAGGAGGGGACTAGGGTAGAGCGGACTGCATATTCTGGAATTATAGCTAAATATCGTGAGAAGTTTGAAGCTGCGATGGATGATGATCTCAATACTCCGGTAGCGTTGGCTTCCGTCTTTGATCTTATGAAGGAAGTTAATAAACTTCTTGATGAACAAAAATTATCAGAGAAAGACTCTGAGGATGTTATGAAATTTATGCATGACTTCAATACAGTCTTTGATGTACTTACTTTTGGAGAAGAAGTTGACAGCGATTTACAGCAAAAAGTGGAAGTAATCTTACAAGAACGAGAGACTGCTCGCCAAGCCAAGGATTGGTCTAAGTCAGACGAGTTGCGTGATCAGCTCAAGGAAATGGGAGTCGAGATTAAAGATGGATCCGAAGGAACTACTTGGAAAAAATTATAAATTAATCTTAACTATTTATCATGAAAAAGAAGCACCTTATTATCCTACTATCTGTTCTAGGAGTTCTACTGTTAGCTTACGGGCTGACTTTCTGGCTTACTGCTGCACCGAAGAAAGTTGCTGACCAGTTCTTTACTTACATTCGTGGGAGTCGCTATACCTATGCTCATGAATTAACTTCACCCAGTTTCCAAGAAAACACTCCGCTGGATAAGTTTGTTGATTACTCCAATAGTCTGCAACTCAAAAAGCAAAATAGTTTCAGTTCTTCTTTTAGAATGCCTGGGACTAAGAAGGCTACGCTATATGGAAAGCTTAATTACGATGGCTATAAATTTACGGCTAGTTTGGTAATGATCAAAATGGGAGAAGACTGGAAGATTGCCAATCTCAAGATTGAGGCTAGTAGACAGAGGTTAAATATTGAGGAGCCGGAAGCTGAAGAGATCTCATTGCTTTTACAAGACACTCTTTCGAATCTGATTTATGGTATACAAAGCGGAGATTATGCGAAAGTATACGCTATGTTTGCGGTGAAATTGCAAGAAGCTCTTCCTATTGATGTTCTGGCAAATGAGTTCTCAGGTCTGAAGGATGTCTTGGCTGATCAAAGTCTCAATACCGGTGATGAGATGAAAGTTACCTTGAATAAATCTTTTGATCCGGCCGGGATTCTGGAGCTTAACGGAACTTATGAAGATGCTTTTCAATTTGAGTTTAAATACGTTTACGAAGAAGAATCTTGGAATATTGTAGCTATGTCAGCCAATCAATTCTTTTAGATGAAACTAGATTGGCACAGTAAGAAAAAACCGCTTATCTTCTTGGCTCCGATGTCTGGAGTGACAGATTCTCCTTTCCGCAGAATTGTAAAGGAATTAAATCCAGAAGTGCTTTGTGTTAGCGAATTTATTAGTACTGACGGTCTGAAGTACGGCAATGAGAAAACCAAAAGATATCTTGAATTTCATCAAGAGGAACAACCCCTCATCGTGCAAATTTTTGGTAAGAATCCCAAATCTTTTCAAAAAGCGGCTAAGATGATTGAGGATTCTGGTGCTTCGGCTATTGATCTCAATATGGGATGTCCCGCTCGTAAAGTAGTTAGTTCTTTCCATGGTGCAGCCTTGAGCAAAGATCCTGAACTAGCCTTTAGTTTGGTCAGGGCAACTAAAGAAGCAAGCAAATTGCCGCTCTCGGTTAAGATTCGCTTGGGCTGGGATAGCAAAGATCAGTTGGAAGAGTTTGCGCTAGGATTACAAGAGGCCGGAGCAGAACTTCTGACTGTGCATGGACGTACCGCCAAGCAAGCTTATGGAGGGAAGGCTGATTGGGAACCTATTTATAAATTGAAAAATAAGCTCAAGATTCCGGTGATCGGGAATGGAGACTTGAAATCTTTGCAGGAAGGTTTTGAGAAAATTCAGAACTTGGATGGATTCATGATTGGTCGTGCCGCTTTTGGTAATCCGTGGATTTTTAGTGACAAGGAACTCAGTTTGGAGGAAAAGATACCAACTATCTTACGTCACTGTCAGTATTCGATCGAGTTTTATGGTGAGAAGTGGGGGATGATTTCGATGCGTAAACATCTTTTGGCTTATGCTAAAGGATTTACCGGTGCACGTGAACTTAGGATTAAGCTGCAGACGGTGGAGAGATTGGAGGAGGTGGAGAAGTTGCTCAAGAATATTCAGGAGTAAAAATACTTACTTTATAGCTTATCTATCCAAACAACCTCATAAGATCCTGATAGCTCACGGCCACGATCAGGGCTAGGAGGAGTAGAAATCCAATCAGATGAATATGTCCTTCGATGATACCGGAACGTTTTTTGCCGAGCAATCTTCCGACCCAAAGGAACAAAAGTCTACCACCATCAAGGGCAGGGAAAGGTAAGATATTGATGACGGCCAAACTAACTGAGAGAATGGCTGCAAATTGGATAAGTGGTAATAGGCCAAATTGCATGACATCGTGGGTGATTTGCACTATTCCAATCGGACCGGCGATATCTTCGCTAATTTTTAATTCAGTGAAGATCTTGAGGATCATTTGTCCGAAGCCTTGCAAGGTAAGTTTGGCGACCTCATAAACATCTTCCAGAGCATAAAGAGGCGCAAGATAAAAAGGATAGCTGACCTTGTTCAAACTAGCTTCCTGATACATCCCAATGCCTACCGTGCCTGTTATTTGGTTTGGAGTGATATTAAGTAACATTTCTTGCTCAGCACGTTTTATCTTAACACTCATCTTTTCTCCAGCTTGGCTTGCGATGTAACTTTGGACATCTTCCAATCTTGAGAATTCTTGGTCATCAATCGTCAAAATAATATCTTGAGCTTGAAGTCCGGCAACTGCTGCCGGTGCTCCTAGTTCAACTTCTTTAATAACAACGTCTTTGTATTCCAATGCTTTTTCAAAAGAACTAGTCCCTTGAATGATGGGCTGGATACCTGCTGTATAAGCAATACTAAAGAGCAGCCAAGCCAAAAGAAAGTTCATAGTGACTCCAGCCACCAAGACTTTTGTTTTCTGCCAGGTCGTTTTATTTTCAAAACTATGAGGATCTCTATCTGCTTTCTCTCCAGCTTTGGCATCAAAATCGTCCTGTCCTAGCATACGTACAAAACCTCCAATGGGTATCCAGTTGATAGAATAAAGAGTCTCACCGATTCGCTTTCCCCAGATACGTGGAGGCATACCAAAGCCGAATTCTGTAACGCGGATACCGTTTCTACGTGCCATGACAAAATGTCCCAGCTCGTGAATAAAAACTATAAGACCAAAGATAATAACAAAGACGATAATCGTCGGAAGGTAGTTCAGCATTGCAGCATAATTAAATAGTGGAAGAAGCTTGAGCTAAGTTTAGACAGTCATAATTTCAGCTTCTTTCTCTTGTGCCAGCTTGTCTACTTTCTCATTATAATCATCTACTATTTTTTGGATCTCTTTATCCATGCGAAAGAAGTCGTCCTCCGTAAAGGTTCCAGACTCTTTTGATCTCTTGGCTTCATTGTGAGCATCCTGTCTGGCGGTACGTATTGAGATACGAGCGTCTTCACCATACTTACTGACCAACTTAGTAAGTTCCTTTCTTTTTTCCTCGCTAGGTTTTGCGATTGGAATGCGTATTAACACTCCATCGTTTTGAGCATTGAATCCTAAGCCGGATTCATTAATAGCCTTCTCGACGCTGCCCAAGATACTTCTATCCCAAGGTTGAATGCTGATCATACTTGGATCGGGAGCATTAATGGTAGCTAGATTCTTGAGAGGTGTTTTTGTTCCGTAACTATCTATCATAATATTCTCGACCATGGCCGGATTAGCACGACCAACCTGAAGTGAGGCAAATTCTGTTTTGAGATGTGTCACTGCACCATCCATTTTTCCACGAGCAGAGCTTAAGATTTGATTAAACATAAAATTAAATTAATGATTTAAGAAATAATAGTCCCTATATTTTGAGTAGTAGCAGCTTTCAGGATATTGCCTTTCTTGAACATGTTAAACACCAAGACTTTGAGATTACTATCACGGCAGAGTGAAAAAGCGGTAGCATCCATCACTTTCAGATTCTTACTCAAAGCTTCCGTGAAGCTCACTTTTTTATAAAGTTTAGCATTTTTGTGCTTAGTCGGGTCTTTATCGTAAACACCATCAACTTTAGTGCCTTTTAGCAAGACATCACAGTTTAGCTCCAGGGCACGTAGTGCGGCGGCGGTGTCAGTTGTGAAGAAAGGATTGCCAGTACCGGCAGTGGCTATGACTACACGACCTTTCTCAAGGTGGCGGATAGCTCTGCGACGCAGATAAGGTTCTGCTATTTCCGGCATATTAATGGCAGAGCACACTCTGACAGCTTGTCCGAGACTCTCAATGGCATCCTGTAAGGCCATCGCGTTCATAACCGTGGCTAACATGCCCATATAATCAGCTGTCGAACGATCCATGCCCTTGGCAGCTACCGAAACTCCACGAAAGATATTTCCTCCACCGACCACAATCACTACTTCAATACCTTTTTGTGCCACTTCCTTGATCTGTTTGGCTATCTTGCGAGTATGTTCCGGATCAATTCCGTATGTCCTATCTCCCAACAAAGATTCTCCGGAGATTTTCAGTAAGATACGTTTTCTTTTTGGCATTTTAGGAATGGGGTTAGGATTTTTTGTACTTGTGCAACTTAGATTGTACCTTAGCTTTCTCTTTTTGATAAACTGCTTTACTTTTTGTTTTAACCTTGGCCTTTTCTTTGTCATACCAACGTGCCAGAGGTCTGATCGGTTTCCAGTTTTTGAATTTCTTAATCCAAGCTTGCTTACGTTTAAAATCAAGGAGACTGATAGCAATAAATATAAATAGGAATCCTTGTAAGAAAGGTAAAAAAAGTCCGATTATACCTAAAATAAGCAAGAATCCACCTGCTAAGTTTCTCAGAATCTTTTTTAAATGCTTTTTCATAACTTATCTTTTGTGCTTTTTCATCCTACCATATTTCTTCTTTTTCTTCTTACGGTTCTTTTTGGGAAGAGAGGGAGGAGCTTTCTTTTTACCAAGCTTGATTTTAGCAAAAATCAGCAGACCGACGAGAACAGCAGCCAATCCCAATAGAATCCAGAGCATAATCTTGAAGAAACTGGAGACCCAGCTGGAGGAAGTGCTCGAACTATTGTCTTCAGAAATCTGTTCGATGCTGGAATCATATCCACTGATAGTGAGTTTATTTATAAAGACCTCAGTCAAAGGATGATTGGTGGTATCTGTAGGAGAGTCTGCGATTTTTCTAACTATTTCTTGTCCACGGTAAACTTGACCAAAAACTGTGTGCACGTTATCCAAATGATGATTTGCAACTTCATTGATAAAAAACTGACTGCCATTAGTGTTGGGACCGGAATTAGCCATTGCTACGGCATACGAAATATTTTGAAGCTCCGGACTAAACTCGTCTTCAAATGCATAACCTGGTCCTCCCGTACCGTCATTACTAGGATCTTCATCTTTGGAGAGTGGGTCACCAGTCTGAATCATAAACCCTTTGATAACGCGATGAAATTTTAGACCGTCATAAAATCCTGCCTTTGCCAGTTTCTCAAAATTCTCAACTGTTTTGGGAGCTTCTGTTGCGAACAGTCGTATTTTGATATTGCCGAGATTAGTCTCAAGCGTGGCAATCTGATCTCCGTCTTGCGGCAGCTGTTCTTGATAAGAAAGCTCTGTTGAGCCTTCCTCAAGCGGAGCAGAAGCGACATCAGGAAAAAAACTGATACTGAGAGTCAAAATCAGGACTGCTGCAATAATCAGTACGAGCGTCTTATTAAACTTTCGCATAGGAGCAAGTGTTAATTTTTGAAATTAACTATCTGCAGAAACAGAAGTTCTTTAGATCTCGATCCTGAAAACTCTACCAATCTCAACTTTCTCACCAATCTTAGCTACTAGTCCATTGATTAACTTCTCAGCAGTGGTTTTGTCGTCCTTAATAGAAGGTTGCTTCAAAAGACAGACTTGAGAATAATATTTATCAACCTTGCCTGCTAGAATCTTTTCTACTATCTCAGCCGGCTTTCCTTCTTCTTTTAATTGAGCACGGTAGATCTCTTGCTCTTTTGCCAACTCTTCAGCTGGTACTTCTTCAGGCCTTACATACTTAGGATTCATAGCAGCGACTTGCATAGCGAGCTCCTTGGCCAGTGCTATAAACTCATCGTTGCGTGCTACGAAATCTGTCTCGCAGTTCAACTCGACCATGGTAGCAATCTTGTTGTTGGAGTGGATATAAACACCGATTGTTCCTTCTTTAGCTTCTTTGTCAGCACGCTTGGCAGCTTTGGCCGCACCGCTCTTGCGCAAGATATCAGCAGCTTTTGCCATATCTCCCGCAGCTTCTGTTAGGGCTTTTTTACATTCCATCATACCGACTCCGGTAATTTGGCGCAGTTCATTTACTTGACTGGCAGTAATCATGATAAGAGGGGAATTAATAATTTATTTAGTGCTTACTTTTTCTTCCTTCTTCTCCACAGCTTTATTGACTACAGGCTTTTGGGCCTTAGCGGCCTCTACAGGCTTTGGTGCTGGTTTACTTTCCTTGCTAGCTACACTTTTTTCCTTAAAATTCTCAGCTATAACCTGACTTACCAAGCCCACCATCAGAGCCAGAGATTTGATAGCATCATCATTGGCAGGAATAGGATAATCGATCAAATCAGGATCAGCATTCGTGTCGACGAGAGCTACAACAGGAATTTTGAGAGCACAGGCTTCCTTAACAGCTAAGTGATCTCTGATTGGATCAACGACGAAGACTGCACCTGGAAACTGGTTTAAATTCTTTACTCCTGAGAAATACTTATCCAATTTAGCCAGTTCTCTCTTGATCAAAACAATTTCTTTCTTGGTATATTTGCCTTCCAACTCACCACTGGCTTGGGCTAATTCTAGGTCTCGATAATGCTTGATACGTGTTTTCATAGTAGGGAAGTTGGTCAAAAAACCTCCCAACCAACGTGTACTAACATATGGCATTTTGCATTCAGCAGCTTTTTCAGGAACTAGAACAGAAGTTTGGCTCTTGGTACTGACGAAAAGGATTGGTTCTCCTTCGCTTGCTACCTGCTTCAAAAAGCCCAATGCTTTGTTGAGTGAATGAGCAGTTTGCTCAAGATCAATAATATGGATCCCGGCTTTTTCACCATAGATAAATTTCTTCATCTTGGGATTCCACTTTTCGCAGCGGTGTCCGAAGTGACAACCGGCCTCTAAGAGGTCTTTCATAGTAACGTTCATGATACCTTGGGGTTAGCGCTCTTTACCTTCCTTTCTTCCGTAACCCTTGTTGTAAAGGGAGGTATGGAAGATCAGATAAAGAACTTTTATATACGTGCGTAATTATAGGGAAAAGGGATAGGAAGTCAAGCGTTTTTTTGAACATCCTTGGCAGCCTGCACAACTTGAGCTTTTAGCTGGATTATTTTTAGATGAGAACTGAGCTATGACTTTAATAGTATCCTCATTGGCATCTACTGATTCAATTTGGCAGGAGCCCTGTTCTTCGTTACCGATCAAAACATTAAGGGTCTTACAAAGAACTTGAAAGTGTTTCAAGTTCAAGTATTTTTCGGTTTCATCACTTAAGTCTTTGAGTAGATCGACTTCGCTACTTTCCAAGATCTCGTAGATTTCTTTGCCCTTAAATCTTTTTAATAGTAAAGAATTCTCACCGATTTCTTTATCGCAACTTAGTTTGCGCAATGAATAATCCAGTAATTTATAATCCGAGCTGAGGGTGATTTCGATGATTTCAGTTAGATCTTGGCAGGACATGGTAAAACATTTAACAATTGACCATTAACATGTGACTATTTCCATTTTATCGAGCAACCTTGCGAGGTCTCTTGTTTCTCAGGTGCTTCGTCACCATTTATAAGTTTTTTTAGAGCTTCTTTCAAGTCTTTGGCTACGCCCGCTACGAATCTACGAATGAGTGATGCGAATGAATACGCTATTTCCACTTTATGGAACACCCTTGAGAAGGTTTTTGATTCGCACTTATTTCATTTCCACTTATAAGGCTCTCTAAGGCTTGCTTTAACTCTTCTTGGGTGACTTTTCCCGGATATTCCCAGTTATCATTGATACGTCCGTGGTAGTAAAGCTTAGAATCTTTGAACAAGTAAAGATCCGGTGTGCATTGTGCTTGATAGGCACGAGCTACTTCCTGAGTTTCATCGTACAAGTAAGGAAAGGGGAGTGCTAACTCTTTCATTTTATCAAAAGAATCTGCTGGATAGTTCACGGAATCATTCGAGTTGATCGCTACAAAGTTCACTTTATCTCCGAACTCCTTGTGAAGTTCGATCAAAAGCGGCCAAGCGGCGATGGCGTAGGGACAATGATTGCAGGTGAAAACAATTAAGAGACCTTGTTTATCTTGAAAATCTGCCAGCTTCTTCAAGTTTCCTTGGGTGTCAACTAGCTCGAAGTCGGGAGCTGGCCACTTATCCGGGAGTTTGAGGGAGAAGCGGAGTGACATGGGGATAAATTAAAAATGAAAGATTAAAAATTCAAAATTTATTTACACTTTCTGATTTTAAGATTTCTTGCTTCTTATTAGTGCCTCTATTATATCCCCCAAGCTTTCCGTCTGACCTAATGACTCTATGGCAAGGAATCTGCGGATCGTAGTTTTTGTTTAGGATGTTACCGACAGCACGGTAAGATTGCGGACTTCCGGCCAGTTTAGCTACTTGCTTGTAAGTTAAAGTCTGGCCTTTGGGAATTTGGCGGACGACGGCGAGGACGCGGTAGGAAAAGGTGGACATTGGTAATAAATTACAGATGTAGCATGACAAAGTATCCACTAAAAAACAAATTATTTATTGTGTGGGACCCACCACCCCTGCCTGCCGGCAGGCAGGCCCACCTCCTCCCCAAGTATAAAAATCGTAACAGTCAAACATTAAGGAAACATTAAGATTTAACCGAAGCCATAAAAATAACGATTTTCGGAATTTCCAGCTTGTGACATTGCTAAATTGTTGTAAGATGAAGGCAGTTAAAAAACAAAGCTATGCCCAAAAAAATTGTGGCCGGTAACTGGAAAATGAATACCAATATTGCTGAAGGAATTGCCCTAGCTTTAGGTCTAAAAGAATTGTTAAAGAAGAGCGAGGTAGAATATATCATCTGTCCACCATTTATCTCACTGGAAGCGATTAGTAAGATGCTGGCTGACAGTTGTATCAAAATCGCTGCGCAAAACATGTATTTCGAGGAAAAGGGATCTTTTACAGGCGAGGTTTCGGTAACAATGCTGCCAGGTTTGGTGCAATATGTGATTATTGGTCATTCAGAACGCAGACAATTATTCGGAGAAAGTGATGAAATGATCAATAAGAAAGTTAAAGCTTGTTTGGAACATGATTTGATACCTATTTTATGTGTGGGAGAAACTTTGGAGACTAGAGAGAAAGGGGAGGCACAGGAATTTGTCTCAGAGCAACTTCAAAAAGACTTAGAAGGTTTAGATAAAGCAAAAGTTGTGCTTGCCTACGAGCCAATTTGGGCGATCGGTACAGGACAGACAGCCAGCCCCGAACAGGCAGAGGAAATGTGCAGCTTTATTCGTGCACAGGGATTAACGGGAAACAGCATTCTCTACGGTGGCAGTGTGAATGCGGAAAATGCTTCCAACTTAGCTGCTATGCCAAATATTGATGGTTTCCTAGTTGGCGGTGCTAGTTTGAAGGCGAAGGAGTTTGGGAAGATATGTGCAGCAATGCAAAATTAAAGATTAAAAATGGTAAATTTCTGATACCATTTTTCCCATTCCTATTGGTCCCATCTTCCATTCGGATCGCATATTTGTAGATTCGTTGTGGTCCCATCACGTCTTAATCTTTTCTTAATCTTTGTATGTTACAAAGAGTTTATTAGTATTAACTGACAAAAACCATGCCAGAAAAAAGTAATTTCCCGCTCATGTCACCAGCTCCGAATCCTCAAGATTTCTCAAGTTTTGAAGAGTACCGAGAAAGGTTGCAGCTTCATCAGGATTTTATGCAAAGGGTCGCAGAGATAGAAAAGATTCATGCTGAGAGTCACTCCAAGGAGGAATATACGAGGAAAATGAATGAGATTGGAATGATTGGTGATGGAGATTTTTTCATCTGTCCAATGGGGCCCTATGAAGATATTTTTTAACATACAAACATATGTCTTATATTGGAGATTATTATGATGAATTATTGAAAGATTTTCCCGAACCCAAGCCTGAGGATTTCAAGGATCCGCTGCAATATATCCGTGCCTTACGATCTCATTTTGATATGGTGAATATGATTGAAGCTATGAAAGATGCGCGTATCGAAGCTGATGGAGATCAAGATAAGTTTGAAGAACTGATGGATAAATGGGATAGAGATATGGAAAAGGAACGTTCAAGACATAGATATTATGATGATGAAGTATAGAGGGGGATCTTGTCGTCTCAACGGTTGGGATTATGCTGCGGAAGGGAAATATTTTGTGACAATTTGTATTAATAATAGAAAAAAGTCTTTCGGTAAATTAGTAGATGCCGAAGTAAAATTATCCCAAGTAGGAGAAATCGCAGATAAATTCTGGAGGGATATCCCAAATCATTACAACAATGTTTGGTTGGGTGCATTTATCATGATGCCGGATCATATGCATGGGATTGTGTGTATCAAAAAATCAATTAACACGTTTAGAACATTATGTAGACGCGCGATATATCGCGCGTCTAACGGAGGAGGTGGGTTTACCGGAAAACACAATCCCATGCATTCCTGTCATTCCTTAGGAAAAATTATTCGTGATTACAAATCTGCGGTTAGCAGATGGGCACATCAGAATGGTTTTGCGGAATTTGAATGGCAGCCACGTTTTTATGATCATGTAATTCGTGATGTATCAGATCTAGAAAGGATTAGCAATTACATCAAAAATAATCCTTTGTTGCATTATCTGAAACAAAAAGGTTCTTATTGGTAAATTTATTTCAATCCTGCAGCGCCAAACTTGTAACACAGCATCTCAACATGCTTGGCGACGGTTTCTTGGACAAGTCCCATAACTTCCTCCAGTTCTGTCCCACGAGCATCTTGGCGCAGTAAATTGATGTCAATTACACCAAGATATTGACGTGGATCGATGGCATCTAATTTTTCATCCAAGACTTTTTTGATCTTTGCCAGTAATTCTGAACTTTGCTCAATACGGGGGTGATCATGGAAATATTTACGGAAGGTGGCAGTAATACCCAGACGCAAATCAGTATCAATATTAACTTTACGCACTCCAAACTTGATCGCTTCTTGGATTCTATCCATGGGAATACCGTGCGCTTTCTCGATCTTACCGCCGTATTTGTTAATCTCGGCGACCATTTCGTGAGGAACTGTCGAAGAACCATGACTCACCAAGAAATGATCCATATTCATTTTATTCTTTACCAAAGCTTCGTGGCTAAGTCGTACAATCTCGGTATTAACCTTTGAAGTATTTTGACCTTTATTGGGGCCATGAGAAGTTCCGTATGCTATGGCCAGTGAATCGCAACCGGATCTTTTGAAAAATTCGACCACTTTTTGTGGGTCGGCATAGCTTGTTTCTGCATGACTAATATCTTCTTCTACGCCAGCTAGTGTTCCATATTCTCCTTCAACCTGAATTTGTTTAGGATGAGCGGCTTCTACAACCAGTTTTGTTTCTGAGATATTCTCGTCAAAAGCAAAATGTGAAGCATCGATCATGACCGAACTAAAACCGGTCTCGATACATTCGAGAGCAGCTTCGCGTGTACCATGATCAAGATGCAAGACCACCGGTAGTTTGTGATTACTAATCCCCATTGCATCGCGCAGCATTTGAGCGATATGCAGTGGACCTCCCTGAAAAGAATTAGCGCCACGACTGGCTTGGATAATTCCGGGAGCCTCTGCGCGACGGAGTCCCTCTAGAATTCCTTGGGCTTGCGTATAAAAATTTACATTAAAAGCTCCGATAGCGGCAGGCTTACCGTTTAAGGTAGATTGCTCGGCGGCTTGAAAAATTGGGATAGAGTTTGTAAACATAAATTTTGAATTTTGAATTATGAATTTTGAATGAAATATCAAGCAATGCAGCATTCAAAATTTAACATTCAACATTTATCTAAGGGGTGGATCTTTCCTGATACTCTGCAAGAACCTGATAGTTTGAGTCTTGCTATCCATGATCACACTGTAAGTCTTGACTGCTCCTTTTTGGAACTCGACAGCTGGCATGGAAACGCTATGCGTAATGCCTGTTGCCACAAATAAAATATCATCACCCGGAGCCAGATCATCAGTGAAGTAAACTTTTTCAATATCTGTAATGCCCATTTTCTGCATACGTTCAACCTGTTCCTTGTCCTTGGGCTTGAAGATGGCCTGGATCTCTCCTCCCATGGCTTTCATGGCCGCCGCTTTAATTACGCCTTCCGGAGCAGCTCCAATTCCCATGACAGCATGAATGTTGTTATCGGGGAAAGCAGCATCTAGTCCGGCGGAAACGTCACCATCTGTAATAAGTTTGATACGTGCTCCCGTTTCTCTAATTTCTTTAATTAGGTCCGCATGACGAGGTCGATCAAGCACAACAACTGTAACTTGATCGACAGGTATTTTGTAAGTCTTTGCGATTATCTTTAAAGTTTCTTGAGTGGGAGCATTGATGCTCACTTTACCTTTTAGTTTGGGACCAACAACTAACTTTTGCATATACATATCCGGAGCATGCAGAAGCCCTCCTTGCTCGGAGATAGCCATCACGGCGATCGCCCCATCCAGCCCAGCCGCACAGAGGTTGGTGCCTTCCAATGGATCAACTGCGATATCGACCCGTGGACCATTCTTAGTTCCCAATTCTTCACCGATATAGAGCATGGGAGCCTCGTCGCGCTCTCCTTCGCCAATCACAATCCGAGCGTCTATATCAATACTATTTAGAATTTTACGTAAAGCTTCTGTGGCAAGCTTGTCAGCATAATGAGCGTCACCCTTACCGATACTACGTGCTGATTCTATAGCGGCAGCTTCGGTAGCACGCACAAATTGGGAAATGAGGTAGTTAAGCATTTTCTGGATTAATAACTAATTGCAGTTTAGCTTAAGCCTAGAATTAAGTAAAATTGTTGACAACTCTTACTTAGAATAGTATAAATACAGCCTCTGAAAATAATATAATGTTACAAGAAGGTTTAAAAAATAGCGATTCGAGTTTAAGACTGGTAAAGGCATCTGTTTCTCCACAAGAAATCACTGGTCTTAATAAAGTTATGGAAATGGCCAGTTTCTTTGCTGAACAAATTATGCTTGTGGCAGATAATCTTAAGCTAACTGAAGGACAGCAATATACTTGCCGTATTTCCTGCGTAAGATTTGAGTCTTTTCAACTAGGGGATGCTCCTCAGTGCAAATTATTTATGCGACAGTTAATTATCGAGCTTTCTAAAAAATTAATAGAAAGTGCTTATAGACCGATTCTTTGCAGAGGTGATCTAACTTTTAAGATAAACGAAGAATCTTTACAAGTAATTGATAAAGGAGATTGCGTAGATTTTAAATGCGCGTTTAACTGTCTCTGGGAGCGTATATCGCCAGAACAGGCGGTAATTGAAACTCGCTCTAAAGTAGATTCAGTCTTCGAGCCAGTATCAGGTCATAGGGATTAACCATCTTGCTATCGGTGTCTGCTAGGGGAGTGAAGCAGAAGCTGTTTTGGCTAACTCCCAGCATGAAGTTGCTCTTGCCATCGAGGAGTGGTTTTAGGATACCTGTGCCCAAAGTTAGACCCAGATAGATATCGTGCTCGATGGGGTTACTGCCTCTTTGCAAGTACCCGATATCTTGTAGACGAACTTTCGAACTCAAAGTTTTTTTATCCAGCAGCTTTAGGAGAGCCTGCAACTTCTTTTCATTTTTATCAAAGTAAGCCTCCGAAATTACAATCAAATGAGATCTAGCTCCTGACTTGAAAGTCTTGTTCACCTTAGCTATCAAATCTTGCTCTGAGATTTTCTTTTCGGGAACAAGTACACTATCCGCTCTACCGGAAATAGCACCACGTAGAGCGAGAAAACCGCTACGACGGCCCATGGTATAGACCAGATAGGTTGCCTTGCAGGAATCCGCTGTGTTACGCAGGTTCTCCAAACTTTCAACAATTACATTAGCGGCTGTCTTATAACCTAAAGTGTCATCAGTACCAAAGAGGTCGTTGTCGATCGTGGCTGGAATTCCTACCACTCTCACTCCAAGCTTGCTGAGATCATTGGCACCGCGCATCGTTCCGTCACCACCGATCACGACTAGGACATCGATCTTATTTTGCTCGAGGACTTTCTTGGCAAGAGTACGCCCCTTCTTTGTTTCAAAATCTTTGGAGCGCATACTGCCCAAGATAGATCCACCAATATTGGCTATGCGACAAATCTCCTTGGGATTCAGAATTAATTTACGATTCTCCAATAATCCCTGATAGCCATCATAAAACCCAATAACTTGGATTTTATTTTGTTGACACTCAGTCACCAATCCTTCCAGAGCGGCATTCATACCCGGAGCATCGCCACCAGAGGTAAGTACGGCAATACGTTTGATATTTTTTCTCATTTTGGATGTTTAATTTACTTATCCTCCAGCGCCTCAATGCCTGGTAAGGTTCCTTTCTCGATGAATTCTAAGGTCGCACCTCCTCCCGTCGAGACGTGAGTAACTTTATTTAATAGTTTAGGATATTTCTTGACTGCTCCTAATGTGTCGCCACCACCGATCACACTATTAGCATCTGACTTTGAGATAGCCTCTAATAGTCCGTGCGTCCCCTTGGCAAACTTAGGATTCTCAGCTAGTCCTACAGGTCCACTCCAGATTACAGTCCCGGCCTTTTTGATATGATCAGCATATTTCTTGATAGTTTTGGGACCGATATCGAGAATGTACCAGTTACTTGGTACATCAAAAATCGAGACGACTTTCGTTTTTCTACCTTCTAAACTATCGGCAATTACTACATCCTCAGGTAGCATCAAGGCTGTATTACTATTCATAGCTTTCCAAATGTATTTATGCGTTAGTTCTAGCATCTCAGGTTCATAAATTGATTTTCCGATCTTCCCACCCCAAGCCTTGAGGAAGTTATTCGCGATACCTCCACCGATCATGATAGCATCAGCTTTTTCCAAGAATCTATCAATAACAGCAATCTTGGACATAAACTTTTTACCACCGATAATAACGGTAACCGGTTTAGCAGGGCTACGCATAAACATATCCAAGAAGCGTATTTCTTCTTCGAGTAGAAGTCCCGCTACGCTAGGCAGAAATTCTGTGATTCCAACGACAGAAGCGTGTTTACGATGAGAAACTCCAAAAGCATCGTTGACATAAATATCCGCATAAGAGGCCAGCTTCTTAGAAAAAGACTTACTATTTTCTCGTTCTTCCATCGAATAACGAATATTTTGAAGCATTACAATTTCTCCGGGTTTTAACTTTGAGATAGTCTTTTTATTATTCTTATCTTCAAGTTCCAAGACAGGAATTTCTTTGAGATCCAACCTTTTTGCCAGAGTCTTGGCAATTGGTTTGAGATCCAGTTCCGGATTGTGATCAGTGGGACGACCGAGATGGCTTACTAGTACAAGCTTGGCCCCGCGACCGATGAGGTTGAATAAAGTTGGTAAAACAGCAGTGATGCGAGAGTCGTCTTCGATTTTACCTTGTTTGTCCAGAGGAACATTGAGATCAACTCTGATCAAAACAGTTTTACCTTTGACTTCGATATCTTTGATAGTTTTTTTATTCATGAAATAAATGTTGAATTATAGATTTTAAATTTTGAATGCAGGATTAACTCAACATTCAAAATTCATCATTTAGAATTTGCTTATATAACTCATCAAATCTACAAGTCGGCAAGTATAGCCCCATTCGTTATCATACCAAGCCAGCACTTTTAGCATCTTGGGGCCGATCATCTCGGTTGATAGAGCATCAATAGTACCGGAGAAAGTACTCCCTTTGTAATCAACAGAGACCAAGGGTTCTTCACTATAACCCAAAATACCTTTTAACTCTTTTTTACTAGCTGCTTTAAAAGCAGCATTAACTTCTCCTACTGTACTTTTTTTGCTTAAATTTACGGTTAGATCAACGAGTGAACTAGTCGGCGTTGGAATACGAACGGCTATGCCACTTAATTTACCTGCTAGTTCGGGAATAACTTCACTGATAGCCTCTGCAGCCCCGGTCGAAGTCGGAATCATAGAAAGATTGGCAGCGCGTGCGCGGCGCAGATCTTTGTGTGAGTTGTCGAGCAGATTTTGATCACTGGTATAAGCATGAATGGTTGTCATCAAACCTTCCTCAATACCAAACTTATCTTGTAAGACCTTACAAACCGGTGCTAAACAGTTGGTAGTACAGGAAGCGTTGGAAACAATATGGTGCTTCTTGGGATCATACTTTTTCTCGTTCACACCCATCACAAAAGTCCCGTCAACTTCTTTGCCGGGAGCGGAAATAATTACTTTTTTAACGGTATCATGCAGATGCCAGGCAGCCTCCGCCTTCTTACGGAAAACACCCGTTGCCTCAAAAACAACTTCTACCTTTGCTTCTCCCCAGGGAATCTCTTTGGGATCGTCAAATTGAAAGACTTTGATACGATGTCCATCGACAAACAGATCTTCACCTTTAGCCTCAACTTTGCCTTCGTAAATACCGTAAGTTGAATCGTATTTAAAAAGGTGAGCATGACTTTCGGTGCTAGCACGACTGTTGATAGCAACAATCTCAAGATTCGGATGTTGCATAGCAATACGCAGGGCTAGACGTCCGATGCGTCCAAATCCGTTGATGGCTACTTTTGTTTTCATAGCTTTATGCTTTATTTGTATAAATACCCTACATAATATAGAGAAAAGTCTAGTTTTTGTCTAAAGGCTTCATTATCTCCAGTTTTGAAAGATAAATAAAGGGAGTATCGAGTAAGGCAACAATCAACTTCACAAGATAGGTAAAAAGTATGATTTGCCAGATCACGTTATTTGCAAATACACCGTAAAAAGCTGCTAATGTAAAAAAAACAGAATCTACTGCTTGCGATAGGAAAGTTGAGAGATTATTTCTGAGCCAGAGGTAGCGACCTTTACTTAGGTCTTTGATTTTTTCGAACAAGTAAACGTCTAAATGTTGACTCAATAGATAGGAAAGCATACTAGCAGCTACAATTCGTGGTGTGAGAGAGAATATTTCCAAGAAACTATCTTGGATAAAATCAAACTCATTGGGATGGAAGAGCAAAATGAATTGTGATGCTATCACAAAAAAAACTGAGATAAAAAAACCAATTCGTACTGCCTGAAGTGCAACTTTCTTCCCATAATGTTCAGTCAAGAGATCGCTTGATAGAAAAATAGAAGAATAAAGCACATTCCCACCGGTAACTGCCATACCGAAAAGGGTCATTTGTTTCAAAACAAAAATATTCATTAGTACTACACAAGCCGCAATATAAGCACAAAGCCAAATACGTCCCATCTTGAAAGAGAACAGACTTCCTCCCAATGCGACTATACTGTAAATGATAAAAATTATGTTATTCGACATAATTTCTGTTAAAAAAGATTATTTCACTTTTGATACTAGTCGCATCGATGCTTTGGTTGAGTAAAAGATCAGGATAAATATTATTTAATTTAGCTGTAAAATCGAGAATCTTATCCGAAACGGGAATGCTATGCTTATTTGATTCAAAAGATTCTAGGTTAATCAGACTAAGCTCTGAAACCGGATAACCCAATTCGGAAAGGAGAGGATCTAATTTGAGACTTTGTGCTTGTAACGCGAGCTTGATACCTTCCAAATGCGGTGCCAGTACCAGCACATCTCCCATAGTAAAATAGTAAAGACCAAAATCAAGCTTGGGATATTTGTAGCTTAAGATTTTTTGCCCTTCTACTTCTTCCTCACTTAATTCAAGGGTAACGGGGCTACTAGCGACTAGCTCTTGGTAACTGCTACCGTCAGGGAGTGTACGACTCACTTTACTACTATTTATTTGTGGTATGTAGGCCTCCAAGGCTTGTTTGAGATTTTGAATCAATTGTTCCTGACGATCTGCACTGATTTTTAGTAAAAAGCGTTGAGAATTATTATCGACACCTTCAAGATACAGATATTCTCCATTTATAAATTCTAGAATATCACTATTCAGATCCAATCCTGATTTATCTTTCCAAACTGAATCAAAAACCGACCAGGGAATACCGAGCGCAATTTTATTGGAACTTAGATTGTCAGTAGTGTTTGTAAGTTTGTAATTCAAATCTGTACCATTCAGAAAATATACATCTTCCTTAGCTACATAGCCGAGTAGGCTAGGGGAGTAGCTCTTATTCACAGCACTGAGATATTGGCTAGGTGAAGCTGAAATAGAAATCTTGGCTGAATCACTGTTAATAGTTAATCTAGCCATAGCAGCGTCTACTTTCTTGAAATAGCTTGAAACTAAGGAAGCTAATTTTGATTCAGCTTGTGAGCCTAGCAAGAATTCGTAATACTGTTTTGGTCTAAAAAAGACGTTAAGTATTTTTCCGGCAGGAACTTTATCCTGTAATTCCTGCCAAATAGGATCTTGTCTGAGTTTTGGCACTTCTTCCTGATCTAGCATTCCTAGAGTGAGAGGACTTGTACTGAGAGCGAGATAGTTATCAAGTACTTCAAAATAAAATTTCTGTGAGCCAAAAAGCAGACTAGGTTGAGCTTCTTGGTCGATCGTGTTAAGACGTTCCTTGATAAAAATATCCAAAATTCTAGAATCTGTATACTGCAAAAACAAGAGAGGGTAAAATTCCTCATTGTCTTCTAGAATTACAAAAGAGCTCTTGTGTCCCATCCAAGGAGTAATTTCCAAATCAGAATTATAGACATTCTCTTCTTCCAATAACTTAAATTCTTTCAGGATTTGTGCTGGTGCAATCTCCGGATATTTCCCAATAAGATTTCTAAAATTATGAGTCTGAGTTTTGAAGGGATTTAAATCAAGTCTAGCAAGTAGTACTGTGTTTCTGGCAGGAAGAATGTTTTCCAGATCTTCACTAACGAAATAGCGCTGCCAAACAAACAATAAGCCACTGCTTATAATAATTGTCATACTGAGGACTAGCGCAATCATGTAAAAAGATTGCCAGAAGGGATGATAAAGATGCTGCTCGAGTTTGTTTTTGTTGAAATAATACATTACTTTTTGCTCTATAATTGCAATGCCTACTATACATGAAGACGAAGCTTGGAGTAAACAGGCTGTTTTCGGGACTCGGAGAATAAAAATATTGTTATATTGCTACCTTGTTACATTGTTAGGCGACACATCAACAATGTAACAAATTCCCTAACCATTTAACCATTCTGCCTTTTCCTAGCAAGTAAGAACCAGTCCAAGCCAGTCTTTTTTCATCTTAATGTTTTCTTAATCTTTGGCACTTAAAATAAAGGGTGATTTTAAGTAATTCTTAAAATTTGGGTGGAGGTGGGGGATCCTTCGATGGGCTCAGGATGGTTAGTTTATCAACCTATTGTCATTTTGCAGTATTATTCCAGGATTGTCGTACTTGTGGTGAGCGGAGTCGAACCATGGTGGGCCCACTTCTTGATAAGCACTAGTTGGATAATATCCTCAAATCCATAAAGAAAAGCCCCTACTTACTATTAAGCAGAGGCTTTTAAGAACATCCTTTCGAAAAATACTAGCCTTTCTTCGGAGCTGGTTTACGGGCAGGTACAGAAGATTCTCTATCCAGGGTAGCTTTGTGAGAAAGAGAAACACGTCCGCGCACCGGATCAACATCGATCACCTTAACTTTCAGTTTGTCACCGATCTTGCAGACCTCTGAGATCTTCTCGATGCGGCGGTTGGCGAACTCGGAAATGTGAACCATACCATCTTTGCCAGGGAAACGCTCTACGATAGCACCGATCTCTTTGCCGTCTGCGCTGGTAATAATTTTGACCACATTACCCTCGAAGATTTCACCCGGAGTAAATTGATAAGTGATTTGTTGTACAATCTTTTGAGCTTTGTCAGCCGACTCCTGATCCTTGGCATAAATAAAGATTTTACCATCATCATCAATATCAATATCAACACCGGTCTCATCAATAATACCGTTGATCACCTTACCACCACTACCGATTACTTCACGGATCTGGTCTGGTCTGACCTGCATCGAGATAGCACGTGGAGCATTTTGAGAAAGCTCACTACGTGGTTTGTCGAGAACCTTGAGCATTTCTCCTAAAATATGAGCACGTCCTTCTTTGGCCTGTGCAAGAGCATTTTTCAGTATTTCCAAAGAAAGTCCTTTAACCTTGATATCCATCTGTAAGGCAGTGATACCCTCAGAAGTACCGGCTACTTTAAAATCCATATCTCCTCCAAAGTCTTCGAGGTCTTTGATGTCGGAAAGTACTTTGTAGTTACCACTTTCCTGATCAATGACAAGTCCCATCGCAATACCGGAGACAGGTCTCTTGATCGGAACACCGGCATCCATCAGAGAAAGCGTGCTACCGCAAACGGCAGCCTGAGAAGTAGAACCGCTACTTGCCATAATCTCTGTTACAACGCGAATAGTGTAAGGAAAATCCATAATGTCAGGAATCATAGGCTTGAGAGCGCGTTCTGCCAGATATCCATGTCCAATTTCACGACGTCCTGGTGAGCGAAGAGGTCTGGTCTCTCCGGCTGAATATGGAGGGAAGTTATAATGATGCATGTAATAACGAGTAAAAGACATATCCATATCTTCTACCATCTGACCGGCGCCTTTGGAAGCCAAAGTGGCAATCGTAAGCGCTTGAGTCTCTCCACGTTTGAATACGGCGGAACCATGTGTACGTGGCAATAAACCAACTTCACAGGTGATAGGACGAATCTCTTTGGGATTACGACCATCCGGACGCTTATCATTTTCTAAAATATGTTTACGCAGACGATACTTGAGCAGATTATCGATCGCAGCTCTCAAACTAGCTTTAGGAAACTCTTCAACACTGGCAAATTTATCAATAGTAGCAGCGTAAAGAGCTTCTAAGTTTTTGGCGTAATCTTTCTTTTCGTTTGAGAAGATTACATCATCCAACATAGTCTCGGTAACATAATTATCGACTTCATCCTTGAGCTTGATGATTCTAAAAGTATCATCACCAATATTAATCGTTTCATTACCAAGTTCAGACAGTTCAAAATCCTCCAACTTTTCTGGTTTTACTTTCTTGATCAGTTCTTCCTGTAGCTTTACGAGTGGCTTCATATTCTCTTGTGCCAGAGCGAAAGCTTCAATCATTTTTTCTTCACTAACCTCATTGGCACCAGCTTCGACCATCATAATATGTTCGCTTGTACCGGCTACAAAGAGACTGAGAATTCCCTCAGCTTCTTCTAAGTAAGTCGGACTGACAATGAACTTATCATCCTTTAAACCAATTGCCATTCCTGCAATCGGCCCTTCGAAAGGTAATCCACCAACCATCATCGCAGCTGAAGCTGCCAACATGGCAACCATAGCAGGATCTGTCTCTCCATCAGCGGATAAAACACTACAAATAATCTGAACATCGTTTCTTAAATTCTTGGGAAAGAGGGGACGAATAGCACGATCGATCAAGCGTGAAGTCAGAACAGCATTATCACTAGGACGTCCTTCTCTCTTGATAAAACGACTACCATTGATTTTTCCACTAGCGTAGAATTTTTCTTCATAATCTACAGTCAGAGGGAAGAAATCCATATCACCTCTAACTTGTGAAGACATAGTGGCAGCAGCAAAAACAACAGTATCTCCATACTGTACAGTAACTGAACCGCTGGCTTGCAATGCCAATTTACCGGTCTCAATAATGAGCTTGCGACCTGCAAATTCGGTTTCAACACGAATAGGTTCCATAAAACTTTGAAATTTAAAGACTAAATTTTAGTCTTTTGGAACCAAGCTTGAGGAGTTAAAGAAATACGGGCTTTAACTCATCGGACTTAGAGCTCCAAAAGACCGGATATATTAAGGTGCTTACTTGTTTCTAAGCTTGAGAGACTTAGTTATCTTATTATAAGCCTCTTCATCATAAGCTTTGAGATAGTTCAACAACTTTCTGCGCTTAGCAACCATCATGAGAAGACCTCTACGAGAGTGATTGTCTTTCTTATGTTTCTTGAGATGCTCTGTCAGTTCGTTGACACGTTCTGTCAGGATAGCAACTTGAACTTGTGGGGAACCAGTGTCACCTTTATGAGTGGCATACTTGGTAATAACTTTCGTTTTCTGATCGTGCTTTAGGGCCATAACGGTAAAAAGTGAATGTTAAAAATAAATGCAGAGAAAATTCTAGCACATAATTAAAAAACAAGCAATCATCGATTTCTGAAGACTGAAAAGAAGAAACTGAGAGATACTTGCTATATTGTATTAATTTGGTTATAATACCGTTCACCTTAGTCACCGTGGATGGGCTAGTTGTTTAACAGCTTCCTATCTCGGGAGGCAAAGGAAACAACTGGTCTGTTCTTTAAAAATTTAACGTTAGAAAGGGAGTTTTAAAATGAAAACAAGAATATTTGTTTTGAGTGGGATGATTCTTTGTACTCTTCTTATGATTGTGACAGTTGTCGTAATCTTTACAAAAGAAGAATCTGTAGAAGAATCTGTTACAATCTTGGTTGAATCCCAAGAGGATCAGGCTCAGATTTCGGTCAAATATGACGGAAAGACACTACAGGTCGAAGGTCCAGGGACTGCCGAGCTTCTGGAGGGAAAGCCTCAGCTAAAGATAGGAACTCAGACTATCGATCATTTGCTGATAAACAGCGTCATAAGTGTTAGATCTCCAGAGGGACGATATATTCCTGTGCTTGTGGATTATACCGACAGTCAGCAAAAACCGGGAGAAAAGATTAAGTGGTACGTGGCAGTTTCTTCTGATCAAGAGACTTTTGACTTTCTAAATAAAGTCTATCAGGAGAATTATAAATTAATGCCAGATGACGTAATCTTTGCTCTTGGAAATATTGATGATTCTTCTTATAAAGGGATCTACTATCAATGCTTAAGGTCAACAGATATGGAATGCCTCGAGAAATCATTGGAGAAGAGTGGAGGAATTCCTTAATTATCTTAACTCCAAACAGAGCAGAAGAACCCGGACGTTTGACGCCGGGTTCTTTGCTATCCCAACAAATGTTTATTCTTTTTCACAAACTGCTTAACGGCTGCATCGAAAAAGAAAGAAAAGGCTTTTTTCTTCATCCAGAGATAGCCCACAAACGAAGCGATAAAAGCGCCACTGGTATTTAGGATTAGATCGGTCATAGTATCAAGTAGTCCACTTTTCTGCATATTTAATCCGAAAAAGGTGTCCATGCAAAATTCAAATACTTCCCAAAGTACGCCAATACTTATGGCAAAAGTGAAGGCAAAGAGAGCTACAAAGAAGGTATTCATTCGTAAACCTACTTTCTTTTGCGCATTCAAAAAGTAGATCAACATAAATCCTAAGATACCAGAAAGAATACTAGAATTGGCATGCAAGTAGAGATCCCACCACCAAAAACGGTGATAATATTGGTATATTTCGCCCAGAAAGAGTGAAAGAAAAATAAAAACTATCACAAACAAGTCAAAAGCCAGAGGCAAATAAATCTTATATCTTTTACGCAGCAGGGTCGGAGTAAAAGTTAAGAGGAGTATTAAGGCAATCATAAAACTAGTCTGCCATTCTTGCCTGACCAGCGAAAGTAAGAACCCGGCTGCAATTAGACTCTTGAGCAGATAATACAAAACGAGCGGGATATTAATACGTAGTTTCAACATTTTTCTGTTACCTTTTACTTTAATTATAAACAATATCCCTTCATAATCAAAGCATGAGGCTTGATTATTCTCGCTTTATAAATTACATTTCCTTAGTAAATTCTTTACATTCGGGGGTCGTCTAGTGGTAGGACAGCGGCCTTTGAAGCCGTTAGCCGGGGTTCGAATCCCTGCCCCCGAACCAGAGTTTTGCTTTCATACTTCCAAAGAGCTAGGATGTTCTTTGTTTAAAGAAGCTTCTTATGCAGATAAAAGTAAAGAGAGTTTTGGATAACCCTCTCTCATATCTACTCCTCATTTACCTTGTACTAAACCTCTTGGCCTACCTCACCGCTTTAGTGAATGAACGTTTTTGGCAGATTGAGTTTCTCGGCAATACTTGGTATGTCGTGCTTAGCTATCTAGTACAAACTTTACTGATCTTTGGCGTCTTAGCCTTTCTTAAGATAAAAAATAATTGGACACTCGCAGATTTTGGTTTTAGGAAAACGCCTTTTCTTGAAGCTGTTGGATACATTACTCTGGCTTATCTGGCTTACTTCACGTTTTCCATAGCTATCTTAATTCTTTTAGAGAAACTTGGTTGGAGTCAGGTCCCGGGATTCCTTAGCCAAGAATCATATCTCGAGGTTTTTGGTGAAAATACTTTTGGCATGGTAAGTCTCGGTCTTGCTGCTCTTATTGTCGCACCACTTTCAGAAGAAGTGCTTTTTCGAGGATATTTATTGGAAAATTTTCGCAAGAAGTGGGGGATTAAAACAGCACTTGTTCTAAGCGCGCTCTTATTTGCACTTTTCCACTTTCAGATAGCTAGTTTTTTCTTCCTTTTCTTATTAGGTCTTTTAATTGGGTGGGTTTATCTCAAATCCAATTCGATCTGGCCTTGCTTGGTTCTGCATGTTTTGAATAATGCGGCGGCTTTCTTGATTGAACTATTCTTAAGATAAGAGATAAATAAGTATTAAGCTAAGTAAGCCAGTAAGTACTGTTTACTTACTACTTACTCAGCTTACTTGCTTATTTTTATCTGCTAATCTTTTTCTTACCGGCACTCTGCTGACGCTGTTTGTAACTATGTCTGGTATGGATTGTAAGCCAACTGATTAAGGCTAAGGCCAAGATAATTAGGAGATACTTGAGCAGAGCGGTATTGATTCTGAATCTAGCTTGCAACTCAATATTCAAGTGAATAGGTCTGGTTACATTTACCTCAAAGATATCGGTCTGTTTGCTATGATAACCAGGGGCTTCGATCTCGAGATAATACTTGCCAGACGGAACCAAAAATTGGTAAGTACCTTGTTTTTGGGTGATCTGAGGATTGACCTGGTTAAAGTTGATAGCCGGCCAAGCTTCGTATTCGTTTGAGAGATTATTCAAATGATAAAGGGTGATAAGTGCGTTGCTAATACGTTTCTCCTGCCCATCAGAAAGTGTTTCATAGATGTAACCTTCCGGATCAACTATGACTTTATTCTCTATGGTGGCGATACTACCGTCAGCATAATAAATCACTGTTTTGAGATTGTGCTCTCCTAGATGTGGTGATTTGAAGTTTAGGTTATAAATACCATCTCCGTCGTAATCATGAGGATAAAGAGTATCGACCTTCAAGCCACGATATTCCAGTAAGGTTTCTACCCTCAGAACAGCCTTGTCTCCAGCATTGACCATGACTTGGACATCGGTGTCAGGGGTAACCGAGATACCATTTCCTTCATCGATAGAAAGATTTAAGCTGCGTTTCTTGGTAGCAAACAAAACTTCCTGCTCTGCCAATTCGATAGTGTCACTGATCTCTTCTTGGATTTTGCTTTCCTTTTCAGCTTTGATTTCTTCTGGATCATCATCTCTAATCTCAAGCTCATCTTCTGCGCTAGGCTCATCATCTTCTGCAGGAGTAGATTCCTCGTATAGATAGTAAGCGAAGTCCACATTAGCTTTGGAATTCTGGTTTAGAATATTAACGTTTTGACTACTATCGGTGATTGCAATCAAGTCAGCACCGAGATTACTTTCATCTATCCTGACTACATAATTACCATTTGCAACAGCGCTAAATAGATAAGATCCATTAGTGCCACTTTCACTACTTGCAATAGCTGTATTATCAGCAGCTCTATAAAGGACTAAATTAGCGGCGGCGATTGCTAGATCTGAATTATCAAAGCCGGAATTCATATTCTGATCAATGTAGACAATACCACTAATTGTTGCTGTGTTCGCGCTTGGCTCTTCTGTACAAGGAGGGCAAACTCCTCCACAATCAATTCCTTCTTCATCTTGGTTCAAAATACCATCACTACAGCTCTCTTCTGTTTGTTCTTCCTCTGCATACAGACCAAAGAGTAGCCCTGTTTTATTTTCGCCGGTGGCTAGAGTTACAGAGAGATTTTCTGCTGTAGTAATTTCCATACCACTTGGCGGATCCAAGCTCACAGTATAGCTTCCGGCTACAAGCTCTGGAAAGTTAAAGTTACCTTGACTGTTGGTGTCTACTGAAGCAACTGAGACAGAAGCAAGTTTTAGGCTAAGTTCAATACCTGTCAGCGCTTGTTCTCCGGCATCTAACTTGCCATCACGGTCTGCATCGGAGAAGACTTTTCCCGAGATAGAACCATATTCTATGACAGTTGGTTCCTCTTCGACGTAGTAGCCAAAGTAGGCTGCACTAAAGTCTGAATTCAAGATTACTTTTAGAGTTTCTTCGCCTGTAGATAAGTAATTTTCTGGTATACCAGAGCTATTTACTTGAACAAAATATGTGCTCAACGGAAGAGAGGTGAAAGCAAAATGTCCGGAACTTGAAGTCTGGTCAGTATCAATGATTGTGTCGCTTGATTCGAAGATTCCGTTGGCATTGCTGTCGCTATAGAGTCTCACGCTGATATTGGGAATCCCTGCTTCATTTGCCTCCGGTGTTCCATTCTGATTTTGATCTTGAAAAACACTTCCGCTGATACTGGCTGTCTGTGCCGTAGCTCCGCTCGTTTTTAGTTCTAAGCCGGAACTAAAGGCCGATGTTGTCGTTTGGCTCTTCGGATTGCTGGCTTTCACTTTGACGAAATAGCTGGTGTTTTCATTCAGATCATTCATCGTAATTCCCGTAGTTCCTCCCCAAGTAGCTAGTGTTTGATAAACTGGAGTTGCACTAGGATTGCCACTCTGATTTAGATATTTGCTATTCCAGACTGAGTCTTCCGGACTAGTGTCATCAATGTAAATAGCATAGAGCACATTGCCTGTTTCTTGAGAATTGGCCTTCACGATTACTTTGGCGCTGGAGTTGGTAATATTACTAGCGGACGGTTTACTTGGGATAAGAGGTGTGATGTAAACCGGCACTAAGCTCTCAGTGATAGTCTCATTGCCAAGAGTGTCACGGTGTAAGGCCTTAAGTTTCGAGAAGTAATCATCACCATCGAGGGCTTGAGAGAGACTTGCTATTAAATCACTGGGGCTAGCAGTGTTGTATTGACCGGTAAGATATGCTCCATAGGTTTCAGTATTTAGAGCGTAGGCAAACTGGTTCAAATATGGATTATCTTCCGAGAAGGCCACTCCCAAAGTAAGTTGTGTATCAGCAGTGGTGGGCGGATTTACAAATGCAACAGCTTCCGTAACCGCAGGTAATTTATTGTCTAATTCAAATTGACTTGAAGTTACAGGTGCATTATCAACTTCCGCGTAGGTAGTTAATTTAATTCTCATATCGTCCTCAAAGAGAGAATCTAAACTACCATTTTTATTTAAGCTATTCTTGCTATCCCAAACAAAAGTGGCTCCCTCTATTCCAGGAGTTAGATTTTGCAATTGATAAGTCTCATTATTATTCAGTGTTCCGGTGCTACGTGCTATGAGATGCGGATCATAATAAGTCTGACCGTTATCTTGTGAGTACTCGATCTTCATCGAGTGCTGTAGCGGACTACCATTCGTCAAGCTGTAGTTTACGGTGACATACCCACTACCATCGGTAGCCTGTGTGACAGAATTTATGACAACCGTAACCGTAGAGCTGGCAGCTTCGATCGTGTTACCATAAGCTCCTTGATTGATACGATTACCATTTGGCTCCGGTTCATTCGTATAACTTGAGCTTGGATTACCGGCGTCCCTACTTGGAGAAACTGAATTGAGATGAATATCAGGAGTTGAATTGTTTAAAAAGAGAGGATCTGCACTAATGGAATTCGCATCTGCACTAATACCGGAAAGCTCCTTGTTGTCAGTGTCATAGATATTATTGTAATCTAAGATAGTTCCGTTAGCATTGCTGACAGTAAGTTCGGTACTGTCATTCATAGTTATGATACTATTTTTGATAGTGTTCGTATCGGGTTGGTCCTCTGGATCTACATCTCCTCTAATTGATATACCAAAAACTCCGTTATCATAAACAGTGGCGTTTTCTATACGGTTAGTATCAGAATTACCTTCTATTGCTATACCACTGTTGGCGTTTTTATAAATACCACTATTGAGAATTGAATTACCAGAACTATCTCCCACAAAGACACCTCTTAAGGTATTGGAATAGCTGAAATTGCGGAATAAAACATTACTATCAGCAAGATTGAACTTGAAGCCATCTTGAGAGTTGGAGCGACTGGTATTGGAAGTGAGAGTGTTCTGATCGGAATCTTGGAATAAATAGAAACCATTCTGGGAATTTGAATAGACAGTATTACTATTTAAAGTATTTTTTGTTGAGTTTACCAAATAGATTCCATTTCCTACGTTGCTATATACAGAGTTGCTGCTGACTGGCGTATTTGAGTCAGCATTTAAGAGATACAGACCATGACTTCCATTGTTGTGAATACTATTATTACTAATATTATTGGAATCAGAATCAACCAAATGAATTCCATAACCATTGTTAGAATAAATCTCATTATTGGTAATAGTGTTTGAGTTGCTAGCATTGCTCAGATAAACACCATGATAATTATGGTGAATCTTAGAGTTGGTTAAACTCAATCCTTCGGATTTCACACTACCATCAACAGAGTTGATATAGAATCCATAGCGATTTTCGTAATTTGCTCCTAGGTAACTAAGATCTGCATAATCAAGAGATAAATAAGCACCATCCTGAGCATAGATGTAGGCATTATGCAGAGAATCCTTGGTGACAGCTGTAATTGTTGCAAGATTTTTGGCATCACCAGTTACATGCAATTCTCCTGTACTTCCCACTATAATCCCGTTCATACCGGACTGACTGCTGGAATCTGACTCCATTTCTAATACATCCCCTCCATAAATTCTCAAATTACCATCTAGTGTAATATTTTCTGTGGATTGTAATGTTTGTGCCGTACTGGAACTAAAAGCCAGAGTGCCACCACTTTCAATAATAACACTGCGGATGCTTGTTTCACTTGAATCCAGAGTGATCGTATCACCACTCAAGATCGTTACACGGTCGATGGCAGTCGGAGTAACTGAAGCGGGAGTGACTCCTTCTAATTCCTCCCAGCTATCACTATCACTCCATGGACCTCCGCCCTCACCATTCGAATTCAAGTAATTGGCGGGTCTGCGAGTTGTTGTGTCTGACCATGCTGATGCAATACTTGTGTTCTGTGGATTGGCAGCTTTGGTTCTCACGGTATAACTGGTATCAGGATCTGTATCGGAAAGAGTTACGGTATCCCAAGTACTGGCTGTTTGCCAAACCGGCGTAGCAGAAGGCAGACCTAGAGCATTGATATATTTCTCATTCCAGTTGCTATCTGTCGGAGTACTGGAGGAAATTTGGATCGCGTAAAGAACAGTCTCACTTGCTGCCTCGTTGCCATTGGCATTAACACTAACATCAAGTGAACTCAAGGTAGGATTACTAACTGTTGGGGCGGCCGGAACAAGTGGATAAACACAAACTGTAGTAGTGTTCTCAGAAACAATATAGTTCCCGAAATCATCAGTATGTTTGGCCTTAATACCATTCAAACAGTCGTTACCATCTAGTGTAGTCAAGAAAGATTTTGCAGCAGGGCTGGCAGTGTTGCTGTCTCCGGCACTGTAGACTGAGTAGCCAGCATTGTTCAAATTGTAGGCAAATTCATTCGTATTCGGATTTGTTTCTGTGAAGGAGGCTGTGAGAGCAAAGGTTGTGCCGGAGGTCAATGTACCGGTACTAAATGCTACAGCTGAGCTGACAGCAGGATTGATATTATCAATAGTGAGAGACGTGCTATCTATAACCTCCACCGTTCCGTCACTCAATGTTACCTTGAGATAATAAGTACCCTCGCGATCTGGTAAATCACTTTTGCTGTTCCAAGCAAAAGTCACATTATTACTTACCACACTTTCAGCACTGGCACTTACTATACGGGTGTTGGTACCGGAACCTAGCTGGTAGCTGGAACTGTTATTGATATCCGGAAGGCCACCGGAATCTTGATAGCTAGCGGTAGCAGTACCTGTGAGAGTTGTTGCTGTATAAGTCCCTTCTAAGCTACTTGAATACTCAATCTTAGCTTGCAAATCGAGACCAACGGCGTTGGCTGCAGTGATGGAAATATTTACAATTCCATCACCATTGCTACTCTGGCTAGCTGAATTAATGTTCAGAGTTGGAGATTCGTAAGTAGTGGCCTGACACGCTTCCTCACTAAAATCAGAGCTAGCCGTAACGCTAGCTGGGTTGGCTGCCTTAGTTTTGAGACAGTATTCATTATATTGCTGCAAATCACTTAGAGTGATGGTGTCCCATTCGGATTGAGATTGCCAGACCGGTGTCACAGAAGGCGTTCCATCAGCTGAAACGTATTTCCCAACCCAAGCTGTGTCCTCCGGAGCATATGCATTTTGAGGAGTGGCACTGGTCACATAGATTGCATAGTCTACGTCTCCTAGTTCGGATTCATGCTCAACAACGGAGATATCTATACTTGAGGTATCAGCGTTACTAAGGCTTGGCGCTTCCGGTGTAAGTGGAGTCACATAGTAAACTTCAGATTCAGCACTAGTACTGTTGCCATACTTATCTAGGTGTTCGACCTTAACCTGCAATGAATCATCTCCATCCAGGGCGGTATCAGTATATTCAGTTAATCCAATCTCTATATTTCCCGGACTCGTAGTATCCCCCTCAACAATATCAGCAGCTATGGGCGTGCTGTAACTACCGGCATTCTTTTTATAATAATAGAGAGTACGGTCCGGATATCCCTCAGTGATCTCTCCCGGAACAACAGTTAGAGCATCGTCTGTTGATATAGGTACACTCAAAACACTAGCAGTAGAGATTGTTGGACTTACATTATCTATTCCAAAAGAAGTTGAAGTTACCCAGGAAACAGCGTTCAAACTACCATCATTTGCTCTGATTCTGATATAAACCACATCATCTTCTGTGTTGGCAAGATCAGTATCAGTGTCCCAGATAAAAACATGATCAGTACCAGGATAAGAACTTCCCGCCAGTCCGGTCAGTCCTTCACTGGCACCTCCTGCATCAGTCGCATCGTACCAGTTACTACCATCGGTTGAATACTCGATACCGGTTGAAGCTGTTTGACTGATGTTGAGAGTAGCAGCCTCTTCGTCGATTAAGTTATAGTTGATAGTTAACTCTCCTCTATTCCATCTATCAAAATCATTATCAAGAGTCACAACCGGAGTTGTGTTTCCGAGATAGTGATAACCCAAATCTACTGTTCCCAAATCAGGGTAACTGTCACTTCTAGACGTTGTAGTATTCAATCCCAAACTTACAGCCGTAGCTGAACCGGCATCGAAAGCGGCTGATGTACTTACTTGACCGGCCTCAACATGTGAAAGGTGAAAATCATAATTCTCGGCAGCGACAAAGAGGGGATCAGTGAAGATATCGCCAGTACCCTGACTCACTCCACTGTAATTTGTACTATTGTTGTAGTAATTGTTGTAAGTTGAAGAGACGGTAGCCGTAAAAGAACGACTGATTCCCAAGTTACTATCTGTAATAATATTGTTCTGGGCATCAATGTTAGCAGCTCCCACTTCACCTGATTCTGCTTCTATTGCCACAGCATCAATGCTGTACAGGGTATTGTTGCTGACGTTAGCTTGACATCCACTATAAGTAGTTGTTCCCAAACAATATACTCCTTTAGAAAGATCGAAGAATAAATTATTAAAGACTTCCACATCCTCGACATCTTTCACGAGCAGAGCATTCACACCGTCACTTATGGAGTTTCCGTCAAAGATATTATTTCTAAGAACTGTATTATCCCCAATAACTTTTAAGGCATAATAAGCTCCATCATCCGGAATCCCTTCAAAATTAATTTTCTCAATGGTCTGGTCTCCGTAAAGAAGCAGACCGTTACTTATAGGATTTCCGAAACTGAAGTGAGTCGTAGTGTTGCCATCACCACTGATTAAGATTCCTTTTGCTAACCTGATTGGAAAGCTTTCTCCGCTACCATCGTAGGTGCCGGCTGCAACACTTACAGAACCGGTACTGGTATATTGTGCAGCGTGAGTTAGAGTTTCCCAAGGAGATGCGCTTGATCCATCACCTGTTGAATCATCTCCTGTTGTTGAAATATATGAATTCTCACGATGAGGACATCCTGATTCTCCAGCTCCTTCATAAGCTCCGATGTTAACGCCGCCTTCACCAGCGTCTAGAGAACTGGAAGCGCTGCATAGATCATAGTCCGCATTCAGATAATCTTGAAAGAGAGGATTGGATGAAATCATATTTTCCCCGAGACTGCATTCGTCATTGTATTCCAAGATACCATTACTCCAAATATTATTGTAATCAAAGGTCGTAGAGTCTGAGCAGTAAATTCCTCCTTCTTCATTTAAACTTAGGATATTATTTTTGATAGTTGGTGCCGAGGAATTAGATTGTTCGATACCAAAAGATCCATTGCGGTCTATGGTGTTCTGACTGACCAGAGAGAGCGCCTCCGGACTGGCAATCCTGATACCATGTCGCTCGTTATGATAAATATGATTGAGAGTCATTTCCGCTCCCAGTCCCTGCAAATTGATACCATTATCAAAGTTGTCATGGATGATATTGCCGGTAATTTCAGCATAGGCTGAAGAATCAGGTGAAGAGGCAATTCCATCTCCACCCATATTACTAATATTGTTGTCGGCTATCATGATATCGCTGGCGAAAGCATCGATATAAATACCTGAACCGGAAGAACCATCGCCCGCACCTGAGATAGTGTTGCCTGAAACCTGCATTCCCATAGTGCCGTCAAAACTGACGACATGACCATTACCGCTATTTACTAGACCGAAACCACTGATTACTCCCAGGATTGTCGAAGTCTCTGAGCCATCTATCAGGATAGTGGGGTTGCTACTGCTGGTGATGGTAGGATTGGAGACTCCGGTGAGAGATAAGTTGGGAGTATCGATTACCAAAGTTTGAGCATAAGTTCCACTAGCGACATTGATATCAGCCGTCTCCCAGCCCAAAGCTACTATAACTCTCTGGGCTGCATTTTCGGCATCCTGTAAGATAGTCGTGTCAGCTGTGGAGAGAGGAGTATTACCATTAATTGTCGTGGCAACATAGACGGTTTGATCGGCAGTTCTTTGGGCTGTACCTGCACTTGGAGCATAACCTAAGTCACTAGAGTTATCAGAAGCTGTTCCGGCACAAAGAGAATAGTCCTGCAAACTAAAGTCAGCATTGGCGGCATCAGTATAGAATGGGTTGATGTAGATTTCACCGGTGCCGGTGCTTACACCATTAAAATAATTATTGGTATTGTTCCAGAAATTATTATAAGAATTTTCTACATTGGCATCGCTAGAAGAAATCGCCGTGACATTATTACTAAAAATATTGTTAGTAATAACAACCGGAGAGATTGGTGTTTGTGTTATCCAGACACCATGAACTCCAAAGGAGTGTATAGTATTCTGATCAATTGTGGCAGTTGCTCCGACTGCTATTTTTATAGCGTTATTACTACCGTTGTAGAAAAGATTTCTCTGTATAGTCAGATTTGAGTCGAGGGAAACATCTAAAGCAGTATTCCCCACGTTCCTAAAGATATTATCCTCCAGTATAGTATTGTTGTTTGCTCCAAAAAGCTGTACAAAAGCCAAGCCTGAGATGGAGGCATCAAAAATATTATTAGAAATGACGCATCCGGAAACATCTATGATACGTGTAAGGTCTTCTCCTCCCTCAAATTCTCTCAAAAATTTCAAGCCATCTACTGTCACATTATCAGCACTAATTATCAGGATTGGATCTGTTGTTTCTCTATTTGTAATTGTAACAGATGCAGCTCCAGCGCCTTGCAAAGTTGTATTAGCTTGGGAAATGGTTAAGGCCAAACCATCATAAGTTCCCGCTGCGAAGTACAACTTTCCGGATGCCCAAAGAAGTCTGCCTCGTACGAGATCCAAAGCTTTGAGAGCTTGCTCGGGATCCGTGTTATCGGCGCTAGTTCCAGGAGTATTGCCGACGAGCTCATCGTCCACAATCACGCCGGTCTCAACCGCACGAGCACTCAAAGAAGCAGCGGGCTGATAACCAAGATTGACACCATCTTGACCAGTATCGACCAAGAGTGAGTAGTCCTGCAAAGTATAATTTACGGTCTCGGCAAAGAAAGGATTGACCGAGAGATCACTCGCAGCAGCAGCAACACCAGCAGAAAAGTCGACAGTATTATTCCAAATGTTATTGTAGCTATTACTTGAATCTGCATCACTTGAATTTATACCAACTCCGTTTTCGTTAATCGTATTATCCGTAATAACTACGGCAGCACTCGCACTGGTAATTTCGATACCATCGCCACTGTTGGCTACGATGGTATTATTGTCGATGGTCGCACTTGCTCCGTTGATATTGATACCATCACCAGCACCTGAAGTAATTAAGTTTCTTTGGATAGTGGGGTTAGCTGAGGAAGTAATAGAGATGGCAGCTCCGGCACTTTCTCTAAAAATATTGTCCTCAATCAGCGTATTATTATTGGCGCCGGTCAGATAGATCGAACTGGAATTAGCACTAGTAAAGAGATTATTTGAAACCGTAGCGCCGGCGTAATTACCGATACTTAGCGTATTCACTGAACCAGCAGCGCTATTATCCAGAGTAAAACCGTCGATCGTGATATTGGCTGCGCTGACTGTGAAATTGGGATTAGAACCATTATTGTTAATAGTTGTAGTAGCAGCTCCTTCCCCTTGTAAAGTTGTACCTGCACCATCAGCTGTTAAAGTAAAATTATTATAAGTTCCTGCCAGAAAATTGAGTGTCCCGACAGTCCAAGTAAGTCTGGTCTTGGCAGCCTTGGTGGCGTTGTAGGCATGAGAAGCTACGATACTGTCAGCTGTGACTCCGGGAGTGTTAGCATCGATACTTGTTCCCAAGATCACGCCGGTAGACTCTTCTCTAACTGCCACCACCGCGTCTGACTCATAACCGATATTTGCTCCTGCCTCGGATGTCCCTGCTAGCAAAGAATAGTCCAGCAGGCTATAATCATCACTGTCTAGGTTAGTGTAAAAAGGATTTACATAAAGTTCATTGGTGCCAAGTGTTTGAGGAGGTAATCCAAAAGGAAATTGACTATTTACGCTATTGCCCCAGAAATTATTGTAATTTGACTCAACAGCTAACTTTTCGTCAGTAATGTAAATACCTGTCGTATTGTAACTGATCGCGTTATTTTTTGGTCTTAGAATTGGACAGGGATCTAAATACCCCCCGGTTTTTATATTAGGAACAGTATTACATGTTAAGCCTCCAAACCTATATCCGACGATACCATTGCTGGTATTATCAATCGTATTGTTAGTAATAGTGCAAACAGAAGAAACCGGTAGATTATATAAATAAATACCATTCTCAACATCGTAAATCAGATTTTCAGTAATGGAGCAGATATTTGCTCCACTCACATAGATACCATTGTCCGTCGTTACACCGTGAATAGTGTTGCCTGTCGCAGTTAAGCTACCCAGCGAGAGAATCGCAGTGCCTGATATTTCACTAAAAACACTATTCGAAACAGTCTTTGTACCTGTTCCGGTACCGATCGAGATCGCGTGCGCAGTGCCGGCTCCGGAATCAAGGAAAGTAAGACCGGCAATGCTGATATCTGAAAGTGAGTTGGCTACACTGATAATAGGAGCGCTGGTATCACCCGTGATCGTAACAAGTTCAGCACCCTCCCCTTGGATGGTGGTGTTACTTTGCGTAACACTAATACCTTGATCGCTATACTCTCCTTCCTCGATGTAAAGGAGTGAACTCGCCCAACTCAAGGCACTACGAACATCAGTCAGAGCAGCCATGGCCTCGCTCGGAATTTCACTATCACCGCCATTTAAGGGAGTGTTACCGTTAATACTGGCTTGGACCATCACACCTTCCGTCACGGAGCGCGCCGTACTCTGGGTCTGATCCCAACCAATATTTTGTCCCTCGTCAGCAGTTCCCACCAAGAGCGACTTGGCCTGCAATGTGAAATCATCACTATCACGATCAGTATAAAAAGGATTTACAAAAAGATCATTGGCACCTGCGGATTGCCCAGAAAGATTAGTACCGTTCCCGAAATAAGCGTTATAATTACCGGTAATAGTGGAGCTACTATTATATAAACCGTAAGAGGTGTTATAGGTGATAGCATTATCAGTTACCGTAGCGGTACTGGCAGAATTGGCTCTGATCCCACTATCATTCCCGTCGATGGTATTGTTATCGATCGTACAAGCAGTGACAGCATCCATCTCTATTCCGGCGGTACCGTTAGCATAGATTGCATTTTGATCGATACTGGTGCAGGTCGAAGCAGCTGTTGCATTAATACCGGCAGCACCATTACTGTAGATTTTACTATATTTGACCGTGAAGGTCGCGCCCGAGGTCTCGATACCATCGCTACCATTACTATAAATCTGATTACCGGTGCCGGTAATGTTTAATGTGCCGGAAGCAACAGCAATTCCGTTGTCAGCATTACTATAGATCAGGTTATTATTCCCGAGTGTAGCAGAACTGCTTGAGAGCTCGATACCATTTGCCCCACTGGTATTAATGTTATTGCCGGTTGAACTATTTAGGACACTTGTATAGCTTAAAACAACTCCAGCATTGGCAATTCCCGAAATTGTGTTGTTGTTCATGGTCAAGGTACTCGTAGTACTCGCTGTCACACCGTAAGAGCTGCCTGAAATATTATTGTCGCTTAAGGTAACTGTGCCCTGATCGACAGCAATGGCTGTGCCAGTAAGATCTGTCAATATACAGTTTGAGATAGTTGCAGTTGCCAAACTAACATTGATACCATTGGCCTTGCCTTTGCCTGAGGCAAGGAAGCGTATTCCACTTATACTGACCGTGCCGCGACTAATGGTGAGAATCGGAGCTGTATTTGACCCGGAAATAACAGGCCCGCCGACACCTGTCATTTTTAAATCTTTTGTATCCGTACTTAACCCTTCCTCCTTATAGGTCCCAGCTCTGACCTCGATGACATCCCCAGTCCGCGCAGCAGTAAGAGCCGCGGCAATTGAGGTATGTGTACAACCAACTGTTAGTGTGGGACAAACAACATAGGTCGTGGCAGCCCAAGAAAATTCTCGTAATTGCCAGAAACTCACGAAGAGTGTCGCTACAATCAATAGACTTAGAAAAAGTCCTTGGTAAGTATTTTTTTTGTATTTCATGGGAAGGTCGCTTTATTTAAATTTATGTAAAATTTTAACAAACCAGCTTGGAATAGATCACCAATTGCTGGCAATCTATTTAGTTTGTTTTTATTTTTTATTTTTACTCTAACTCAATATGACTTCCTTCATCGGGAACCTCGCTTGGAGTAGTAGTGGGTGCTCCGGGGTCTACTGTGAAGTAAATCATAAATGAACCAAGATCTATCGTATAATCTGCAACCACCATCTGAGCCGAGACAAAGGCTCTGACACAATTGAAAGTTTCTTCCGTGCCACAAGCGACTTGACTGTCAGCCGGAGTGAGTCCGAAAGCCAGCGCCCCCTTGTTAGAAAGCGAGAAGACTTCACCCAACCCTTGAGTATCAATGATTAATCCTCCTGTGTGAGGCAAGAGCGGTAGGAGAGAGTTAGCTGCTGGAACATAATCAGCAAAAGTGACTTGCGAAAGATCCATCATCTCGGAAACAGTATAGAAAATATGAGCTCCCATCGGACCAGCCGCCAAGTTGCGATTGTTTAGAATTTCGATTGGGATGACTGGGTCGGATTCATCATTTTGGTCAACAAGAGTCAAGAATTCATCAAGAGTACAATTAGTGTCACTAGGCTTACAGATTCCTTCAACCAATAAATCATCCGATTCAGCTCCTCCTAACAACTCAACAATCTCAGCTTTTTTGGCAGGGCTGATACTAATCTTCGCGTAGGTCGGAACTTCGCCGGTGTTATCTAGAATCTGGTACAAGGATTTGAAATCAGCATCCTTATACTGAGCATTGTGATCATTGAAGAAGGTTCCTTGACCGGCTATGAAACGTTTATTGATGTAAAGATTGGGAATATCGACATTGAGCAAAGAACGCGGACGGACTGAGAAGGGGCTGTAGAAGTAACTAGTATTTGCTTGTCCTTTACTATGTACACTGCTCGTATCGAGCTGGGGACCAACAACCGCTTGATAGTACAATTCGTCCGGATTATTTTCCTTATTGATTACAATTAGGCCGGCTGTGGCAGGAGCTTTGAAAGCTTTATCAATCAGGGTATGATCACGACTGACAGGATCCAGTTCCAAAGCTACTAAACTTTGCATCTCAAAATGAGAACTTGATCCGGTATCTTTTTCAGGATCTATATCTGAGAATTCGTAGGCTCTGGCCGCGACCGCCTCAAACTCTATGCGCAGATCTTGTCCAACTGGCACAGCGGTATTAAACGCTTCTGGGATACCATAGGGACCTACCTCCAAAACTCGATATCCCATGTCGCTTAGAGCGTTGAGTGAGATAGTAATAACTTGTTGGGTCGAATTATCCGGAGACAATAGGTCTGCACTAGCAGGGGAAATAGTAAACTGAGAATCCATAAGTTTGTACTTTTGCTTAGAACCAGCCGGAGTGACAAAAATTTCAGGAGCAAGAGGATTACCGCTCTCATCCTCATACTTCATAACTTGTTCCTTGCTGAGTGCGATCTCAAGCTCGTGCCGGTCTATGTATTTACTGATCCCCAAGATTGAAGAACCGAGTTGTTTATTGGTTAAAGCCTTTGGGTTTCCTTCGTCGACGGTATAACCTAGAGAAAGATAACTATTCTCTTCACTGGCAGCATTATATTTGACTCTGAAACCATACCATTGGTTAGTTTTAAGAGACACAGCATTACTTTCTGTTTCAGGAAACTTAATTAGTGGAGTAGCTGAAGCACCAGTATCTATGAGATATACTTCTACTATATCCTCCCATACGCTGGGATCAGTGAGCTGAAATTGATAATCACAATATTCACTCGTACAGTCGTCCTCAGAAAACCGAACACGACCGCGCCACTCTATCATGTAAACATCGTCATATTCCGTATCAGTTGGTGAAAAATGAAAAATATTCTGCATTACGGAACTCCTATTAGGCACAAAAACTCCTTCCGTACCATCCTCGTTGGCATCAATATTAACCAATTTACTAGTCATTAATTTATAACGCTCTGGTCCCGGAGAAGATTCGTCCCACATATAATAATCAGCCACCAGTCCCTGTGCCGCACTTGCATTAAGATCAATTTCATACTGAACCTCACTCAGACCACCTCTTTCTATAGCAGCCTGAGCCGGAGTCAGTCCTCCCAGTGAATTCGTATGGGTTTTTATATCAAGATGAACAGGGGGAACATACTTGAGGAGAGCAGTCTTCTCTAAAATTTCTCCGTCACTTTCAACTAACTCTACTGTAAGCGAGTGATTGTAATAATTGTCATTCAAAAGCTGATTGCTAATAAACCACTGATCATTAGCATCTCGACTAAATTCCTGAGGCCCTCCCTGTAACTGAATACCATCTTTTTTGGTCAGCCTGACTTTTTCAACTTCATTGTTCTCAGCCGCGACAGCAGAGACTATGAATGCCGATATTACGTTACTGGAAATCTCTATAGTATCTTCATCCTGAAAACTATATTCATTATCAGCAGTTTCGACACTAATAAAGTCGAGACTTGCTTCCTGATTTGCGCTAGCAGCCATGGTCCAAGTAAACATCTCTGATTCGCTACCTTGAGAATCACAAATGGGACTAAAAAGGTTTTCCACACAAGCTCTGAATTGAATTCTACTTATGGATCCGGGAAGGAGACTATCCTTATTCATTTGCATTAGCACATATCCGAAACGATCTTCTTTGTCCGGATTTAACGGCTTCTCAGAAAGTCTAGTCCAGCTTTTATAGGCTGTGTTACCAATATTTCCTACGATCTCGTAATAATCGATCTTGGTCTTTCCTGCAGTATAAAATTCCCATAGCACCGGATTTTCGACAGAATTCCCTGCAGGATATTTTAGGAAATTTATATCTAATTTCCCCGGACTAGGTTCACTCGGCCCTAGCTGGGCATTTGCAAAACCAGGGACAAAAAGAAATCCGATAATCAGCAAAATTCCGAAATGTGGCTTGAGTCTGTGCATCATTGTTTAAAAGCTTCTGGAATATAATTTGTACTGACCTTGGCTAGGTAAGTAATTGTTAACTTTTCGTTTGGAGCAACAGTCGTTCCTGCCGGGATGGACCACAATAGTAATTTACCCTGAATAGGATCTAAAGTTTCTCCTGGCGTAGATGGAGTTGGAGTAATAGAAACAGGTCTTGAGACAGTCCCTATCTGGTATGTTGCTGATTCTTCAATGTATTCAAAGTAAGGTGGCAAGAGATCACGTATCATGAATGGGCCATCAAAGTCACTCTCCAAAGTCTCATCAGGATCAGTTTTTAAGGTAATCTCAAACTTAATTTCATGTTGCTGACCGGCTATTGTCTCTGAAGGAATGATCTCTTTTAACTCATTCCCCGTAACTGGATCCAAAGCTTTCTTGTCGAGACTCAAGACGCTTAGGCCTGATGGTGTATTAAATTCTATTTCAGTTCGGGGAAGTTCGTTCCCGGCAAGATCAACAATTAATGCAGTTGAGACAGAAATAGGAGGACAGTCACTTCCATTAATGACGAGTCGGTAACTCTTATTGTAAGCCAAATCATTCTCAGGCTCTAATTGTATAATATGAGTATAATCTTCCAGTCTGCTAATAACTTGAAAATCATCAGTATTTAAATCAATTTTTTGACATAAATCATCGCTAACATCATAAAGATTGATATTTATATTTGGTTGAACACTGTCCGGCATAAGATTATGCTCCGGATAATCATAATTTGGGTCCAAATGAGCACTATTATCCGGTTCTGAAAGTATTAATTCAAGCTTTGAGCCAAGGTTCAGTAGTAGCCAACCATCTTCCGGGTTAGAACTCAAGAGAGAAGGAGCGGTCAGATCAATATTGGGGATACACTGCAAATAACCAAGATTACCAACTCTGTCGAGAACGCTAAAATTCAGAAGAGGATGTTCTTCACCATAGGTATCCTGATATAACCATTCATTATTATTATCCAAGTTGATATAGATCGGATCAGAGCTAATTGCATTGTATTCATCTGGAGTTATAGCAAGTTCTAAGGAGTCAGCAACTATTCCGCTGCTTTCCCAGTTCTCACTTTCGATATCCACTACGGAACCTTTTAGTGTTAAATCGCTTTGATTGGTCCACCAATTAGACTCACCGCAATAGGCTAGGGGAGTATTATTAGCAGTGCTTTGATAAAACGCAGTATCTTCTATTTCAGGTTTCTTGGCATCCAAAACTAAATTCTGATCCAATCTACCACTACTCCAACTGTTTAAGTTACCAAGCACCGGATGATAAGCTGTCATATCTTCGAAACGATAACAAAGATCAAATTTGGCAGCGAGATCTTCGGCAAATGGTCCGGCACTAATATCAACGGACAGTGTTCCAGTACTAGTATTAAAACTGGGATTAGGAAGGAATCCAATGATTGGAGAAATACCACCATCGGATCTGGACCATTCTCCTGTTAGTACATCATAAGTTGCACTATAAGGACTACTCTCACTACAAGAATTATTTTGAGCATTTCCAATGAGTTTCAAGGTTACATACCTGATCCCGCTGTATTGGTCTGTCGCAGTACCGCTCGTCTCAGCAATATTTGAAGATTGACTTAAATATTCTCCCGTATCTCCACTAATATATTCCATATCTCCCTCAGAAACGAACCCCTCCAAAGTACCGCCTGTAAAAACAGGATCTTCGTTATCAATAGTGACAGTCCCTTTGTCCATCCAAGCCTGAACATCACCGGGAACTGCAAAGATAGCAACACGCTCTACAGAGGTAGTGAGATTGGGGAAAGTTTCATTGTCATTTAGCTCAAGGGTAGCGTAATACTGTCCAATCTCTGGAACAGTGAGCCCAGTACAATCCGGCAAGGTGGGCAAAAGCTGTCCGCTAAGATCCAAGGTTCCGGAACAAGTTCCCAACAAAGTATCATCCGTATCTCTTAAACTCCAAACATAGCTCAAGGCACTCGGACCATCAACATCCGAAGCTGATCCGGAAAGAGAGAAAGTCTCTTTAACACCAATAACTTTAGTTCTATCAAAAAGTTGTGATGCGGGAATATCAATGACAGCTCGCGGAGTACTATTGTAGAAACGTACCGTAATATCAGCTGTCGCTGTCGCAGGCTCAGAAATGGCTCCGCTATTATCATTTACAAGAACCGTATAAGTATGAATGCCGGGACTCAGACCGGCTACCGGGATGGTGCAGGAACTGGAAGTGGTATTTATACATCCCAAGATAGGGGATCCACCCTCACTCCAACTATAGCTCATCAAAAGATTTGTAGCGTCTTCATCGCTAGCAGTGGCTGTAAGAGTGAGTGGAGTCCCAAGGTCAGGAATGCCGCTTACCGGATTAACATAAACCGAAGGACTATGATTTTTAACAACTAGCTTTGCATAAGTATCAACACGACGTACACTGAGTCCTTCGTTATCGCTTACTCTTAAGAGAATATACTTAGTTCCGATTTTTTCCGGAGTATAATTACAATCCAACGCATGATTTCTGGATTGGCAGATCTGTGTCTCGGGACTTGGTTCTTCATCTACATCATCCAAAGCATACATCGTGTAGGTTAAACTCGCACTATCAGGGTCAATCGCAGCGGATGAAGAGAAAGAAACGGTTTCCTCAAGATATGTCTCTAAATATCTGGGAGTGATACTAACATTCACAGGAGGATGGTTTACAACTTGGATACCAGCATGAACTTCTGTAATCTCTCCTGTAGCATTCAAGTCCTGTGCACGGAGCTTAACAACATGGTTGCCTTTCGCAAGATTAGCTGGAATAGTCATGGTAGTCGTGGTCTCGCCAGGTAAAAAGAAATCGTCATTCCTAGGAGTCGTATTAATAAGCCATTCATAATTAAGGTTATAGTCATCTTCAGGATCAGTAATCGTACCGGTGAATTGCTTCGTCTCACCTGACAAAACATACGATAACGATGGTTCGATTTGTGCTATTGGAGCCTGATTCACAAGCTCGATCTTGAGAGTGTCCTTACAATAGGGGAGAGTATTCGGAACCGTATTACAATCTGATTGCCCCATACCACAATCAGAAGCCCTAAATTCTATTTTATAATTTTTCTCGAGATCCATCGCACCTGTCTGAGCACTAGTTAAGTTAAAACAACCTAGCTCTCCTATATCATCAAAGCTAGCAATTTGAGTACCATTCTCGGACAATATCCATTTGTAGGCCAGATCGTAAAAGGAACTCGGATCATCTGGATCAGAAGAAGATTCAGTATAAGAATATTCGGAACTGGCATCATATCCGCTTGCACCTGTACAACTAGCTAACGCATCTCCACGATGAATTCTTAGAATTTCAGGAGATGCATCACAAATCGGAGTGTTATTCTTGAAATACACCGGAGTTTGTATTGTAATAATATCATGTCCATCGTCATCGACTGAACAATCCACCATGGCACCAGCGTTGGCTATAAATTTCAGATAACCCAAGCCGGGAAAGATCCCATTGGGATAGCTTGGCAAATAATAATCATCTAGATTCGCGGTCGTTGCCACCCTAGTCCATGTTGTGCTGGCCGGATATTGCAAACACCACTGTTTGGACAAATTCCCTGATCCTCCACTAGCATTGCCTTCTGCAGAGAGAGGAAATCTTGTATTGGTAAACTCATAATGTGGTGAAATTCTGCCAATTACAGGAGCAGCGGCATACACACTGCTACTAGCTGTAATGGCAAAAAATACCAGTAAAAGATTCCATATTCCGTAATGTATGTGCCTAGCTAATTTCATAATTTTCTTAGATTCCTGAAACATTACCTTTTTCGTCTATTGTTATATAACCGGAGATACCAACTTCTGACGGAGTTAATGATCCGAGTTTGGCATTGTCAGTCTGATCGATAATAGTACCACTTGGGAAAGTGACACTAACATCATAAGCATCTGAAGCATTCAATCCAAAATGGATAGGTGAGGAAAGCATATTGCTTCTACCACTGTTGGCATCCAAGCTACGCAACCAAGTATCACCTCCGATACCAAGCTGAGATGGAGTAGCTATAATCTTAGCTCCCAAAGCATAACTATTTGACAATGTTCCTTCCTCTTCTCCACGTAATCCAATTAATTTAACTTTGAGGAAATTTCTGGAATTAACTTGATTTAACAAGATTAGGTTTGGATTATCATCTGAGGTCCCGGCAACTATATCCATATCACCATCACTATCAAAATCTGCCAAAGCAATAGCTGTAATATCTGAACTTGTTTCGTAGAAAGTACTTGGAACAAATTTTTCTCCATCACCAAGATAAATATAACTCGGATCTCCACTAACAGCGTTAGTCAAAAGATCAAGATAGCCGTCATTATTGAAATCTGCCCAAGAAAGACCCATGATATCCACATTCTTATTTTCTTTATTATAGACCGAAGTAAAACTGGTTCCGTTATTATTTCTTAGAACTTGCACAGAGCTTCCTTCCAGTCCGGCAAAGGCCAGATCAGGATATCCGTCGTTATCATAATCACCCCAAGCACAACTTGTGTAATTTCCTTTTGGCATTTGTAATAAACTACTTTCCTTTAAGTTCCCGTCTGAATTTATGAATAACATATTGCCTCCACCATAAGTAGCCAGTGCCACATCACTGTCTCCGTCAGCATCAAAGTCTGCCACACAAGCAGAGCTTGTCTTGTAAGTTCCGAGAGCATTTTCCAGAGGCTTGTATCTATCCAGAGCATCTTTTTCTCCTAGATAAATATGATTTCCGCTACCATCAAAGTTGACCTCTATGATATCCAAAACTTCATCTCCATTGAGATCAAAAGGAATCAATCCGAATGTATCTCCCATAGATGTGCCTAAAGGAATTTCTGTAAATTTAAATTTTCCTTCATTACGATAGAGATAGTTTTGACCGTTGTTGCCAACCAGAACGTCCAAATCTCCATCATTATCGAGATCGGCCAAATTGATAGCACCCGTCATACTCTTTTCTCCGAAAGCAGGATACTCCTTAAATTCATTGTTCCCCATATTCTGGTAAAGAAAATTTTGAGCACCATCTTTCCCTCTATTTCCCAGCACAATGTCTGGCAATCCATCATTATCTAGATCTCCCACAGCTACAGCCTGAGCATCGTATCTTCCAAATGAGATTGCGGAGAAGAGTAGCTCATCGATCTCGTTGTAGGTCAGGGTTTGATTGATCGTGCTCAGATTAGAGATACTTTTAGTAATACCGCTTGGCCAAGTAATTTCCAGATTTCTTACTGCTTCATTTGTTCCCAAGCCGAATTCAACTTCACTACTGTCCTGAGCATAAGGACTCATCCCCAATACCTCACGCAATTGAGTACCGGAAGATGTCTCTAAAGTTACAAAGGCCCCCAGACTGTCCAGATTGCTACCACTGGCGGAACGATCTCTGGCCCCTACTAATTTTAGTTTAAGATAATTCTGATCAGTACAGCCAGCCTGATTGTTTTGATAAAGCCTATTTGCTCCATGACCGTCTAGGGAGTTGGCAATAAACAGATCCAAATCACCATCATTATCATAATCTGCCCAGGCATGAGCTTGAGAGTTGCTGGAGGGACTATCGATCAAGCCCTTCGACATACTCGCTTCAGCAAAGACATAGTTGGCAGCAGCCCCTTGATTCTCGTAGAGGTAATTAGCATGATCAGTGTCTATATTGCTTACCAAAATATCCAAATCTCCATCATTATCATAATCCACAAAAGTTGAGTTCTGCCCATAAGCAGTAATATCGCTAGTTGGCAATCCTTTTTGAGAAGTTACATCCGTAAATGTACCGGCACCGTTATTTTGATAGAGCCTGTTAATGCCAAGATCTGAACTGGTAATAAATAAATCAAGATATCCATCATTATTGAAGTCTCCCCAGTTTGCAGCAAAATTCCCGCCATTAGTATTTAAGATACCAAGAGTTCCTGCTTTTTCTACAAATCCATTTCCTGTGTTTTCAAAGAAGGTATTATAACGAGCTTCACTTTCTTCACAAATATCATTGTCATTTAGATCATTACATTTATTGGCAATAAAGAGATCAACATCACCATCCAAATCGTAATCTACCCAAGTAGCAGGACCATCACCACCATCGGCAATTCCAGCATAACCGGTTAATGAAGCAGCTTTACTGAAACTAGCAGAAGGATAGTTATTGGTATAAAGCATGTTAGGACCCGGCAAGGTATATTGTGTTCCTTCACCCTCATCGTTGTAGTACTCCGTTGTATTCGTGACAATTAGATCCAAGTCACCATCATTATCGTAATCTGCAAAAGCCGCACTTGAAGAATTCAGTATTTCAGGACTGGGATTAAAATATTCAGCTGTTTTGTCGGTAAAAGTCCCATCTCCATTGTTGATATAGAGAATATTAGCACGTCCTTCTTCAACTTCATCTTCGTCAAGATCCAAATATTTCTCGACAGCTAACGGCAACATATTAGCTATATAAAGATCTTGGTCACCATCATTATCGATATCCGCAAAAGTGGCTTGATAAGTAATGCCATATGGACTCCCGGCTACATCAAAACTCTCAGTTTCATCGCTAAAAGTCCCATCTCCATTGTTGATATAGAGAAGATTCTTGCCCGTATCATAACTTGGTCTAGATGTAGATAAGCTATCTCTAAACTCATATCTTCCCAAGAGCTCTGCCGGAACTTCTGTCCCATAATCATTACCATTAGTTATATACAAATCCAGATCACCATCATCATCAATATCAACCCATGAAGCCCCTGTAGAGAAATCCAGATTAGCTCCAGTGGTCTCAATCTCATTAATGCCGGCAAGCTCAGCCACATCGTAAAACATTTGCTGACAGGTAGCTGGAGCATAAGCCCCCCAAGCATCTACGGTAGCAATTTTAACTTTTGGTACGGTGTTCTTCCAAAGAGCTGCATTGAAGTTGTCATAGCGGAAGACCAAGTCCCAAGTTACGTTAATCCCAAAAGAACTATTCGTAGTCACAGTGCTGGTATCCAATAATTCGATGTAGTCGTTACTGACCATAATATCTCCAGCTGGAACAATATCACTTAACCGATCTCCCACATCCCAGTCACCAAGCGTGTCATCCCAAACCATAAAACGCTCTGTATCTTCATCAAAAGATAAGAGAACTTCTACTTCAGGAGAAGCGTCTTCGCCTACAATAAATTTCAACTGAGCATAATGAATATCCTCATAACCGTTTAGATCAGAATGAACAGTTTCAACTTGATAGATTGGTTCAGTTTCTTCTACCGGAGCGTTTAGCTCATTGTATTCCTTACTACGAGCAAAGGCTTCAATTGGATTTGTACTATTTATCATGCCGCACCGATCAATACAAGAACTCGGATCATAGTCCTCAGGATCGATATCGCTAACCATAACAAACGTGGCTGCTCCATTTTGAGGAGTGTAATTATGATCTAAGATCTTCACTCTCTCATCTCCCTGCAAGGTTTTACTGGCCTCGTTACCTTCAGCATCTCTCACGGTCAGAATGACAGCAAAATTGCCAACACGTTCGTAAGTATGTTTTACCGTCGGATCACTTGAATAACTGGTAACATCAGATCCATCTCCAAAGTCCCATTTATATTCCAAATCCAAGGCTTCAGTCTCGGTATTAAGCTCTAGATTTGAGTCATAAAGATCATAGGAAGCACTGGCATCAAAATAAAACTCTCTGTTAAGATTCAGATATCCACCTCCGGGACTAACTATAAAGAGGGGAGTCGGATTATCCGAACTCTCGGAAGTTAATTCAGGATTTATAACTTCTAGTCTCACAAAACTTTGCGCTAACAATTGTGAATAACTTGTGTTGGAGAAAACTTCCAGAACATACCTATATTCGCCGTATTCATCATATTGGAAATCTGCTGAACCATCACTGGGCCCGATCGTAAAAACCTCTTCTTCAGCACTATCTCCATATTCAATAGCGTTGATATTAACTGCTTCCGTAGCAAAAGCAGTAGCAGGCCAGTCTACGCTACTGGAACTACGATAGTATTGTTTGATTCTAGCTGCACGGGCACCACTAGTAGCGATCGTAGCTTTAACACTTGTTTCTTCTCCCAGCTCAAGTTTCTTGATTTCATCAGAATAGGTCCCGGAACTATTATTAAAACGTAAGGTACTAACATTCTGATCAGGATCCATAGTAACATTGAAGAGAAGTATAGCCTGCTTGACCAAAGCGGCATCTTCTTCTGTATCTTCATAAACACTAAACTCAAACTTGTATAGACCGGGGGCATAATAAGTCCAAAGCGAGCTCTGTGAAGCCGCCAAACTAGCGGCCTGAGAGAGTGTAAAAGACTGAGGAACCGGATTAGAAGAAACAACAAAGCCATATCCTGTCTCACAAGTAGACGCAGTTCCAATACAGGTTATTTCTTGGAAAGAAGTATTTCCCTCGGGCATAAAATACTTCTTAACTCTTAAGACATTCCTGCTTTGGTAATTATCAATGGTTATGGTTTCTTCAGCGCCACTCAAAATAGTAGGAAAGTTTTCGTTGGTACTGGAAAAATCAATTAGCTGTTCAGGGTTTGTAGTAGGCGTGACGTCAAGACTTACCTTATCACTTGCTAATAGAGTCAAAGTTTCCCCTGGCAGATTACTAAAAAGCCTCGTTGTATAGGTATAGCGTCCGGGCCCTTGGGTGTAAGCATATTGACTGTTACATCCTGTAGTGCCGTACTTGCACACGGAAACTTCATTCGCAAAGCCCACCGGAGAGATAGTATCAAAAACCCAAGCATCACCGGGAACTTTACTGTCAGGATAAGCACTAGCCTGTCTATAGATATCTTCAAAAGATCGTTCAACTTCGGCGTAATAACTATCTGCACCATATTCACCGAGAGCGCTTCCTGTAATTTCCCAACTAAAATCAGTTGCTTCTCCTTGGGCCAAGTATCCTGCACCAAACGAAGAATTAATTTGAATATCTTCAGCTTGGCTAATGTGCAAAACTGAGTAAGAATTAGCACAAGCATAATCTTCGACGCCATCGTTACAAATTGCTTCAAAGTAATAAACAATATAACCAGATCCCAAATCACAGGCATCGTCCTCTATTCCATAACAACTTATAAACTGCAACAACAAATTTCCTTGACGAATGCCCTCAATTAATTCGTCTCCGTTACCAAACTCGGGATTTCCGTTTAAAACTCTCCAAATAAAGCTTGGAAGCTCATCAGGATGAACACTAATATCCGAAAAATCCGTAGCAGCCGGATAATACCAAGTTCCCACACGTACATGTTCTACAACCGGGGCATGTGGACTGCTCTCATCCGGATAATTCCAATGCAGATAGACATTATCACCTATCTCAATACGATCTTTTTCAACAGGATAAACATCTCCGGGAGTATGTATCACAGGACTCTCAAAAAAGCCACTAAAAACATAAGGCCTATTCCAATCCACAGCTGGCCCAATGCTCTGAGCCGTGACTTGAGTAACTAAAATAATAAAGAGAGAGATGCCAAGAAGACCTTTAAGAGAAGATTTTATTAAAGCAAGCTTTAAATTGGCCTTTTTGATATGCATTTTCAGGGGTTTTTGTGCTTGTTTTTCCTATCAACGTATCCACTTTATCAAAAAACCCATAGGGATAACAAGAGACAGGCGATAAAAGGCTTTAAAAGTATTCTAAATTGTGATATAATATAAAGAATTTCATAAATTTCACCAAAGTGTCTGAAGAAAACCAAAATCTTACAGATCAAAAAAACACAACCAAACAAGCTGAGCAACTATTAGTAGACCTCGATCAGCTACTGGACTTAGCAATCGAGAAAGATGCCTCAGATATTCATTTTGGAGCAGAGTCCAAGATCTATTTACGTCTTTCAGGTAAACTCGTGCCTGTTGATGGAGTTGGGAAACTTACGCATGAACAAGCTGAGAGACTTCTTTTCCAAATGCTTGAAACTGAGGAAAAATCCCAATATCTCAAAATTAAAGAATTAGACTTCTCATATCAACATAAAGATGGCTCCGTTTTTCGTGGTAACGCCTATTTTCGTCGTAGGAGAGTGGCTGTAGCTTTACGTTTGATCCCCAAAGTTATCAAAACAATGGAGGATCTGGGCTTACCTGCTATTTGTCAGGATTTTATCCAAGCTCCGCAGGGATTGGTACTCATCACCGGTCCAACCGGTTCCGGTAAATCTACCACAATGGCTGCCATGTTGGAACAAATCAATAAGACACAGGTTAAACATGTGATCACGATTGAAGATCCAATCGAATATATCTTTGAATCCAAGAAGTGCATCTTCTCTCAACGTGAATTACACTCAGACACTTTGAGTTTCCGCCACGCTTTGAAGTCAGCGCTACGTGAAGACCCGGATATCGTAGTTATTTCGGAAATGCGTGACCCGGAGACAAACACTGCCGCCATGATG
>JAQVLK010000031.1 GCA_028704165.1 Candidatus Altimarinota bacterium
AACCTGAAAATAGATTGCTAAACTAACCACCCTGAGATTTATTGAAGGGTTAAGAAAAGATTAAGATGCTTTGGGATGCGGGATAGAGACAGGTATTAATCTGGTAAGTTAGTTCTGTAGCCTCTTCACAACCTCTTCCCTCTTTCCTCTCCTTTCCGTCCAAGACAAAGTTTCCTGCTTCTTGCTCTGGCTACTCTTAAACGATAAGCTTTTTCTACGGGGTCTTCCTCTACTCCCGGTGCCGGTGCCAAGAGAGCTCTTGGAGTAGCATTTTTCCACTCTCCAGGAACATCGGATAGATCATCAAATTGTTCTTCGGTTTCAATCTTCTCATTTGGCATAAAAGTATGATTAAAAGATTTTGCTTCCAGACATATTACATTTATTCTCCTAACTTCTTAATAACCTTATTCATTTCAATCAAACTAAAATCTTTCTCCCCCCTCTCCTTCCACTCCACACTTCCCTGCTCCAAGGTCTTCTTACTGACAATCAAACGCGTCGGAATGCCTATTAAATCGGCGTCGTTTAATTTCACGCCGGCGCTTTCTTCACGGTCATCATAGAGTACCTCGATGCCGGCTTTCGTGAGCTCTTTATAAAGTTTCTCAGCGGCTTTACGGACTTCGTCTTCCTTGCCCAGCGAGACAATCTCGACACGGAAAGGGGCTACCGATTTTGGCCAGATGATGCCTTTTTCATCGTGCGAAGCTTCGACGATGGTGCCGACCATGCGCGTCGTGCCGATACCGTAACAGCCCATCACAACCGGTTTGCGCTTGCCATCTTGGTCCAGGAAAGTGAGACCGAAAGCATCACTGTATTTGGTGCCGAGTTTAAAGATGTTACCGGCTTCAATCGCCTTCTCTTCCTTGAAACTACTCTTTTGGCACTGTGGGCAAATATAGGAAGTAGGAATCTTGCCAAAGTCTGCCAGTTTGTCAGCCGGAATCTCGAAATCTCGGCCGGGATTGACGTTTAGGGCGTCCAGTCCTACTTGGTTGGCGCCCGTGATGTAGTTTTTGACAGTTGGAACGGAAATATCATAGAGGAAGTCCACGTTTTTGATGGCGTGTTCACCGGCGAGACAAGAGATAAAACCGGGAGCGAGCCCTGCCTGGCGAACTTCTTCTTCGGTTGCCGCACGAAATTTTTTGTCCGGGCCTAGGAAACGTGCCACTTTTTCTTCGTTGAGATCGACGTCGCCACGGAAAACGATAGCAGTCAGTTTATCTTCAACGAGGAGCACAACGTGCTTCAAAATCTGCCAAGCTTCAACTTGGTAAAACTTAGCTTGCAGGTCAACGGATTTACCATGCTGGGCTTCGCGTATCTCAAGTTTTCCTGCTTTATCTTTGAGATTTTTTTCATCCGGAATACCCTCGGCGATCTCTTCATTCTGAGCATAAGCGCAAGCCTCGCAAATCAAGATGCGATCTTCACCGGCACCGGTCAGCACCGAGAACTCATGTGACTTATTCTTGGAAAAAGCTCCGCCGGAGGCTTCGATCACGTAGGCTGTCAGCCCGCAACGTTCGTATACTCTTTGATAGGCGGCTTTGACTTCTTCGTAGTAACGATCCAAATCTTTTTCATCAGTGTGGAAAGAATAAGCGTCTTTCATCCCAAACTCGCGACCGCGCAGGATGCCTGCTTTGGCGCGTGCCTCGTTGCGGAACTTGGTCTGGATCTGATACAGCATCAGTGGCAAATCCTTGTAAGAATCGATATGTTTCTTGGCAAGTGGGGTGACGCTTTCTTCGTGTGACCAACCCAGCACGGTTGTCTCAGTCGGAGTGTATTTGATAGTGATATTGTCGTAACGACCTGTTTTTTCCCAGTTTTCACGTGGAGTCAGAGCAGTCATCAAAATTTCCTGACCACCGACGCCATCCATTTCTTCACGAATGATATTGATAACTTTTTTCAGTACTCTGAGGCCCAGCGGTAAATATTCATAAACACCGGCCATAACCTGATTGATAAATCCGCCGCGTACGAGATAATTGGCATTGGCACTGTCAGCTTCAGCAGGTACTTCTTTGCTGGTTTTGCCGAAAAGTTGGGAGTAATACATGGTAATTATTAGCTAGGGAACTAAGGGGAATAAATTGCTGAAATGGTTATATGGTTACATTGTTTTCTTGTTGTATTGTTACCCTGTTTCCCAACAATATAACCATGTAACAATGTATCAATTGTATTTTGTCTGTCTCTTACTCAAGCAAGCTAGAAAGTGGAGTGTTGAGAGAGCTTTGGAAGACTTGCGGATCGACCTTGTCATGAAAGTACTGCATGGTAAGTAGACCTGCGATAGCGAAGGCGAGGAGGAGGAGGAATAAGAGTATTTTTTTCATATTTCAATTTTTAAATATCTGATACATGTTGGGACGCATGTTGAGACGCATTGCAATGCGTCTTTACTTTATCTCCTTTTGTCCTTCAATCTGCTTCAGTAGCTTATCAGTAATGCCGTTAAAAATAAACTCGGCGAACTGTTGGATCTCACTTAGTTCAGCCTGGATAGCATGCTCTGTGAAAAATTGATTGGTGACAAGACGCAACAAGACTTGGAATTCGTAATCAGCCTGCTTATTGCTATCGGTTAGTTCTTCGAGAAAACGATGTGGGTGGCCGGAGGCAACTTCACTAAGGCTATAAATCCAACTTTCCAGGTTTTCGCGGACTTGCGGGGGGATGTTTTTACTGTCAAAGCGTGTATAAGTGGGTAACTTATTCATTTCCGGATCTGCTGCTGCCGCGCTTTCTCCGGCTGGGAGAGACTGACGGATCACGGCTTGTTTCAAATCCTCATCGATCAGGATGAGAGCCGTGACCAGAAAACCGGCATAAACATTGAGTGCCAGTAGTTTCACCACCTGCTCCAAGATTTCAGGATATTTATTACTATGCAGATAATTTCTCAAGATTTTTACAATTTCATCCTCTTTCTCACGTTGCCTGCCTTCCTCTTTCTGCATGGCCTGAATAAACTGGCTGGCCGAAGCAAAACCTCCCCAACTCTCGCTGGCGGTCTCACGGGCAGCCTCACCGACTTGGTCACCTGCTTGATTCAAACTCTCACCACCCTTCTCCCCTACTTTCTCTGGCGGAGCTCCTTTATTAAATGGCATATCATCTACACCGGGCATGTTTTTTCATTAAAGACGCCCGTATTGTACTTGCTGGAGGTATGGACTGCAAACAAACTCTCACAGAGCGGGCCCACCATGGTTCGACTCAGCTCACCACGAGCACGGTAAAGATGAAAGTTTATTGCGAATTGAAAACTTGGTTATTAAACTAACCATCCTGAGTCTGTCGAAGGACCCCCCGCCCTACCTCCCTCTATTTTAGTAGATAAACATTAAGGAAAGATTAAGACGAAGTTTTTTGGGTATCTGAAAAATAAGAATTAAGCTGCTAAGCTGAGCAAGTATAGTATTGCGAAAGCTTGTGTCTCTTATTGGTGGAAGTCAGTTTTTAAACCAGGGATATCACGCGTAAAACGGTTACTTTGGTGATATTGACTGTGATATTCTTCTTGTCCTAGATCGTTTTTTACAGCAATAGTCATGATTAAGATTTCCTCGAATTCCTTTCTGAAATCTTCAGTTAATAGTGTTTGGAGAGTTGGTGCAATTACTTTTATATTGTCCAAGGGCACGTGCTTCTTGGCTTCCTCAATATCACCATCTTCTATAAAAGTACAGTTCATTATCCCAGCGGTAATGAATGTGAATAAGTTTTGCGCCTCTATATGTGAACGATTCACAGGTTCTGTTAGAGCTAGAAAGTCGCGCTCTTCTGCTGATGTTTCTTGCCATTTGGGATGCAACAGAATTTCTGATATTAACCATGAGATCTGCTTATTGAGATCTTCCCAATCCGGTCTTGTTCCCGGACAAATTTTTGGTCTTGCGCTTGTCATAAAAATAATTTAATTAACAGGGGGCTATTGTATACTCCTTATAAAAGGGTTGTCAATTAAAGTAGCGGCGCAAAATTTTGCGCCGCTACGAATGTTATTTACTTCTTGCCACTAATTTTCTTCCCTCCTCAAAAATAAGCACCGAGAACGAAAGTCCGATCACGGTCAGCCACTCCATGCCACTCAAATGTGTCGTGTGCAGTACTCTCTGCATGAAGGGTGTTTCAACCATCACGATGACCATCAATATAGAGATCAGGGAAGCTCCCAGTAGTTGAGGATTTTTGAGATGGTTCATACGGAAGCAGGAAGTTTCTGCGCTACGAGAATTGTAGGCATTCACGATTTGAATTAGGACCAAAAGAGAGAAAGCGATCGTTGAAGCATGGCGGTGTATAAAGTCATCATCAGCCAGTGCTGTGCCCCACTGCCAGCCTGAGAGGAATAAACTCCCGAGATAAGCTCCGAGCGTCAGGAGTCCCATGATAGTTCCGAGATATACAAAACGTTCGATGAATCCTTTGTTCATAATTCTACTCTGCGGATCACGAGGAGCTTTTTGCATGATGTTTTTTTCAGCCGGATCAACACCGAGTGCTACGGCTGGTAGTACGTCAGTACCAAGATCAATTGAAAGTATTAAAACCGCCGTCAGAGGTGCCGGCATGCCCAGCAAGAGCCCGGCAAAAATTGTGAGTAGCTCTCCGATATTGCAAGAAAAAATGTAGAAAATAAACTTCTTAAGATTTTCGTAAATACGACGACCTTCACGTACAGCGGCCACGATCGAAGCAAAACTGTCATCAGCCAGTACCATATTGGCAGCTTCGCGACTGACATCAGTACCGCTCAGGCCCATAGCTATGCCGATGTCGGCACGCTTCAAAGCTGGTGCATCATTCACCCCATCACCAGTGACGGCGACGATCTCACCGTGTTTTTTGAGGATGTCGACGATCCAACGTTTGTGCTCAGCTCGGACCCGTGCAAAGACCAAATTTTTTCGGCCTTCTTTTTTTAGGAATTTGCTGAGTTTTGCATCATCCCATTTATCCAGTTCGGCACCGCTTACAATCTCCAAATCCTGTAAACCAATTTGTTTGGCGATGGCGGCGGCAGTAGGACCGTAGTCTCCAGTGACGATATAGATCTTGATACCGGCACTTAAGGCTTGCTGGCAGGCAGCTGCAACTTCTTCACGGGGAGGATCGATCATGCCGGCTAGTCCGAGCAAGGTCAGGCCTTCTTCCATCTGGGCGAGCTCCTTCTTATTCTGGGGAACTTGCTCCAGCTCTTTATAAGCAAAAGCCAAAACGCGCAGGGCTTTCTGAGCCATTTGCTCGTAATGGTCTTTTAATTTTTTCTTCAGTGCTGCCGTGAGAGGGACTTTCTGTCCATTTAGATAAATATATTTACAGATTGCGAGAATTTGATCAGGCGAACCTTTGGTAAAGGAAATCAATTTTCCCTCAATCTTTTGTAAGGTGCTCATCATTTTACGATCTGAGTCAAAAGGAATTTCTTTAAGGCGCGGATACTCTTTGACTATTTTGCTGGTGCTCAAACCATTTTTTTCAGCCATCACAAGGAGCGCCGCTTCAGTCGGGTCCCCTAAGATTTGCACCTGCCCTTTTTTTAGAATAAGGCGTGCGTTGTTGTTGAGTGCGGCGGCTTGTGCCAAGAGCGTTAGGGCCGGTAATAATTCTTGAGCTTGATCTACACTCTGTCCACCACCGACCAAGTTCCCGTTGATAAGTTTTGTGCCATTGGCTTTGTTGATGATGGGATGCACGATTTCTATCACGCCTTCCGTTTCATAGCCACTGCCCTCAACTGCTAGTAAATAATTATTGGTCCAAATCTCCTTCACGGTCATCTCATTCTTGGTCAGGGTTCCGGTCTTGTCCGAACAGATCACCGTGGTACTGCCCAATGTTTCAACTGAAGAAAGTTTCTTCACGATGGCATTTTGCTTGGCAAGTTTCTGTACACCAAGTGCGAGGGCTATGGTAATGGTGGCCGGTAAGCCCTCCGGTACGGCCGCGACTGCGACCGAGACCGCGAACATAATAGTCTCGAGGAAAGTTTTTCCTTGTAAGAAGATTCCTCCCAAGATCAAGAGTAGCGAGATGACAATCGTGATTTTGCTAACCAAAATACCAATAGTTTTTAACTCTTTTTGCAGAGGACTATGTTCCTTCTCAGTTTTACTGGTCAAGGAGGCAATCTTACCAAACTCGGTTTGCATGCCTGTTGCAAATACAACTGCCGTAGCTTGGCCATGGGTTACGAGTGTTCCCATGTAGATCTTTTGACGGTCTTTGATCTTACTTGTGGTGCTGAGAGCATCTTTGGTGACCGGGATAGATTCGCCTGTTAACACTGCTTCTTGTACAGCCAGTTCATTTTCAGAAACAACATAGGCATCGGCCGGGACAGCGTCTCCCTCGGCAAGCACCAGTAGGTCTCCCGGAACCAAATCTTTGGCTGCTATAATTTCCTCTCGGCCGTTTCTTCTTACTCTGGCATGAGGAGTGAGCATTTTCTGGAGGGCTGCAATGGCTTTATCCGCTTTAAATTCTTGTACAAAACCAATGATGCCATTCAAAAGCACAATGGCCATAATCTCGATGGCGTCACTGGTCTCACCGGAAAAATACGAGATCCCGGCTGCGATTAGCAAGATGATCACCATCAGGTCGGTAAATTGTCTCAATAACATCTTAAAAATCGAAGTCTTGTTCTGATGCACAATCTCATTTGGGCCATATTGCTGTCTCAGTTTTGAAATTTTCGAATGAGTTAATCCCTGTTTGGAACTTCCTAATTGTTGATAGATGTTTTTTGGCATGCCATAAATAAATATGTCCATTAATTATAGCATATTTTAAAGGCTTTTGGAAGACTATTGAGGGAGTCTTGAGAGTATGACTTTTTTTAATATTTCTGCTCTTTCTTCAATCAATTTAAGATCAAGAGTAGTTTTATCTGTTGATAAAGTGGTGGCACTTATTTCTTCTCTAATATCAGAGATATTTTTCAGTCCGTCTTCTAACATTATCAATATTTTTCTAAGATGCTCTTCTTTTATGAATTTTGGGATTGGGATTTCAGCTCTTGGAGGAGGCTCTGTATGAAATTGAAGTAAACTCAACAAACCTGACTCTGTAACTGTATCTATTCTTTTTGCTATAGGAGGGGGCTCTATCATAGCTTCGATCTTTGGTATGAAATCTAATCCAAAGCTCAGAATCCGACTGATGACAGCAGCTCGCTCTTCAGTTAGTTTTGCTGGGTTTTCCATATATCTAGGATTTTGAAGGTGGTATTATATATTAGATTCTTTAAAAAAAGAAATTGGCCTGCAAATAGGCTTGCATATATCTTTGTTCACAGTGATAATTGCCACAGCCTTTAATAGTTTTATCGGGATTATGCAAAAACACATCGAATTAGATAGCTTAACCGACCAAGAGAAAGGGGCTAATTTGCAGGAATTAGATGAGCTTATTAAGTTATTTGAGCATTTACATAGGGGTAAAGTTGGAGAAGGAACTTTAATTAGCAATTCCAGTTTAAGGTCTCTCAATGAGAAACTGAATAAAATACGTGCGTCTTATGAGGATTCAGGAAGTAAACAGAGATCTTTTTTTAAAAACCTGATTTTATTGGCAAAGATGGATAAACATAAGGAAGGATTGTACCTAGACATTCCTTACAACAGAGACTCATTCCCGATTGATTCTGATGCAAAAGATAAAATTAGAGGAATTAATTCAATGGCGGAACTGTATTTTCCTATTATTGAGAGGATGCTTAAAACTGTTTTATATCATCAGCCTGATGTTGCAGACAAGACAAAGGGATTATCTCTGGAACTTGAAGAGGCTAAGGGGGTCTTTCTGGAAGCTTGTGAAATGCTAAAGAATAAATACAAGGTTCTTTTGAATAAATATAAGAAAGGAGATAGCACGGAGTATGCAAATATTGTAAGCTCCGAAGACTTCTCTAGCTATTATGACATTGAACAAGATCCTCGAAGTGGAGAAATTTCAAAAATTGTAGCAAGATCTCGGTTTGAAATGAGAGCTTTAAGTTTTTTACACTTTCTTGATAAACTCTGGCCACTGATCGGATGGATTTTGCTTCCAAACAAAGAAGCTAGAAGTCAACTTCCCCGAAATATAAAAAGAAGCATGGTCTTTAGTACACTTACTTCCATTGTTTTTTTAACGATCATAAGGATGCTCCCTCCACTTGAAACGAAGACTGAGGATATCCCAGCAAAAATTGAAGTATCTGCGTTAAAGAACATTCAAGTAAAAGAGGATCTTGGAATGGAGATAATTGAAAATGAAGTTATAGAAAAAGAGCCTGAGGAAATCTCTTTGGCTCAATAGTCTACTAGCTTTGCAGATTCCAGACCCTAAGTTTTTTTCTGGATAGTTTTAGTTTAATAATTGCTTCTTGTTCAGGAGAACCAGTACCAAGGACGCCAGAATCGCTACCCCGGACAAAATCAAGGGATACTGATAGCCCAAATTTGCTCCGAGTGGTCCGGTGATCAGTGCTCCGATAAAACCGCCCATGGCTGAGATGAGAGTGATTAAGCTGGAATTGCCGCCGATTCTTTCGATCGGGAAGAGTTTGTAGATACCGTAATGCATGAAGAAAATAGTGGCGCCATCGCCTATCTCATGGATACTGCGAAAGAAGATGGAAGTATAAAAATCAGGGATGGTCATGAGGATATGTCCGATCCCAGAAAGTGAGAATCCAATAAGCAAAGTTTTGATGGCATTCAGTTTCCCGTGTTGAGTCAGATAGCCAAAATAAATCGCGATGATGCCTAGAAAAGCGATGGTCGATCCGGTGTAGATACCAATGCCTTTTTTATCCAAGTGCAAATTTTCCTGCAAGAATAAACCGTAAGAAGTTTGCTCTGCTCCATAATGTAAGGCGAAAAGGAACATTACCAAAGCAAAGAAAAGAACTTCTTTTTTCCAAATATCTTTTCTGTAAGTAAGCACGCTAAACTTATAGGTTTCTTGATTGGGTAAAAAGAGGGCTGCCACTGCGAGTAGCAATGAGAAAAAACCGGCTGAGAGGAAAACAATCTTGAAATCAAAGATGCCGAGTAAAATTCCACCAAGGAAAGCACCCAGCGCCGCTAGCAAAGTTTTGCCACCGATAAACTGGCCGAGTTTGAGGGCACTTTGCTCGGGATGAATGATCTTGTAGATCAGGGCGTTGAGGGAAACCCCAAAAAATTGTTTACCTATACTGTACAAGAAATACAGCAGACAAAGCACAGAGAAACTTGAGAAGTAAGCCATTCCCCAGAAGAAGATGCTGTTTAAGATCAAACCCAGCGAGATTAAATAGCGTGATTTGAATCTATCGTTACTGATTCCGGTCGGTAGGGTAAAAAGCAATCCTGCCCCCAAGAAGATACCGTAGAGAATACCTATTTGACTACCGGTTAGTCCTTTTTCTCGTAACAAAAGAGGCGTAAAGAAGACAAGTAACTGAAAGAGAAAGCTCTCCGTAAAAGCGATTGCGAAAGGAAGTCTCAGGGTTTTCATTCTGATTTGGTGGCGTACTTTTTAGTCAGTTCGTTTAGATCAACATCCATCCTAATACTGGCTTTGCCTTCGTAAAGTTCATCCAATCCTTCCAAATAGAAATCTTTACCGAGCACAATTGTAATATCGACATTGTGATAACGTGGCTCAGGATTTTGATCCAAGATGCGCTTGATACCAAGTAGATTTGAAAGCTTCTCAACGATAAAAAGATTGGCACTCATTACGTCATGGTCAAAAAGATAGCTGCTTTCATAAGCTCCGTAAGAAGTGTTGCGGATACCGTAAATTGGGAAAATCTTGTAGCCATTTTGTGAAAGCAAGGTAGCTACTTTATTTGCCAAGCCCGGGACTCCACTGCCGTTCAGGATCTCCACTTGTAAGCCTGAATCGAGAATACTGGGGTCTGCCAAGAATCCGTTGATATTGCGACAAATGTTTTGAAAAGAGTTTCCATCAGGCAAAAGAATGGCCATACCGTCATAATATTCGTTACGTGTTACGTCATCCGGGGTATAGAGCAGTTCACCCGGACCGTCTTTTAGTACCATTTGATGAATCTTCTCACTGCTTATGTCTTTACCAAAAGCTGCCAGAGAAATCATTTCCTTCAGTATCAGATTTGTCTCATAGTGCGTATTCACTGCATCGATAATCTCAATCATACGTTTTTCGTCATTGATCAAGTCTACCGAAAGCAATTTATCTTTGAGTGCAGCTACCAACCTTTGTTGTCGTGCGGCACGAGCGAAATCACTTCCTTCCTCATTATTGCCGTGACGTGAACGTACGTATTGGAGTGCGCGATCACCATCCATCCACTGTGCTCCTTGTTCGAAACTGACAGTCATATAACCAAAGTTGCTATTTGGAAATTGATAATCCGTGAAGGTTCTTTCGACATCTACCGTTACTCCACCGAGCGCATTGATAATCTTCTTGAAACCAATGAAGTCTACTTTGACGTAATAATGAATCGGCTGACAAGTGACTTGTTCAATAGTCGGTACGATCAGTTCAAAAGCATTATTTTCACCCAGACGATTCTTGGCTAACTTGTAGAGTACATTGACCCGACTAACACCGTAACCGGGAATCTCAACACCTAGATCACGTGGCACAGAGACCATCGAGATAGATCCATCTTCATGATTCAAAGAGACTAACATGATCGTGTCAGTTAGCTCTGATCCTTCGTCGTAGCTCATATCCCCTGCTCCCATCAACAAAATATTGGTACGTCCCTTGTCTTTTTCCAGTGGGCTACCCACCAATTTCGGAATCTGCTTCAGAAGTTCCTCGGGATTTTTTACAAAATCATAAGTAGCAGATCCGATGCGAAACATCATGAAGAGTCCACTCAAGAGAATCAATCCTCCAACTGCAATAGATATTTTTGCTAAGAGAGAGAGCTTTTTTACTGGCTCTACTTGCTCGTTTTGATTTTCTTTTGTTTCCATGATGAAGCGGTTTTGCGATTTTTAGTTTGAGATTTTGGGCTTTGGACATACCCTATACCCCTAAATCCCTCTGACCCTATTTCCATTTATTACGTGCCCCAATATACGTGAAAAGGCAGGAGAATGCAAAGTAATTTTGGGAAGATTAGCAGATGTTGGCAAGTAGATTGGCATTTGTTATAATTTAAGTCGTTTTAAATAAAACAGCTATGAACTTTGTTGAGATATACCAGATTAAGAGACGAAATCCTGAGTGGTTTAATGCACTCTTACGAGCTGGCTTAAATCCAGAAGCAGGAATTCGTGGTCTAAGACGTTTTAAGACGTTTTCAGAGAGAGCAAGGAGAGCTTGAATCATTCCGGCCGATTCTTATTAAGGAGCAAATAAAAACTCCCATTGTGCCCGAGCCACAATTTGTCGCAAAAAAACGACAACAGTTTCTGCGTGCCGTGGTGGAAATAGGAGGGGGATGTTTGGCTTTCCATGTCACTAACTCTACGATTCCAGAAAGAGATGATAGCAGGTATGAAATCTGCACGGGCGCCGATGGCTTGGATTACCGGAAGCTCAGAGCTTAAACTATTTCGCTAGTCTTTTTATTAATTCGCCAGGGTTCACTGTCTCCTGTTCTCCACTCTGCATATTCTTAAGCATGACTTCTTTTTTCTTTTTCTCATCTTCACCAATCACTATTGCATATGGAATATTATTGGCATCGGCATACTTGAATTGCTTGCCGAGCTTGGCCGTTGGATCTGGATAGAGTTCGACTTTGAGTCCGGCTGCACGGAGTTTTTGGGAGATTTCCAAAGAATCCCTGAGATATGCTTCACCAAAAACTGTGACGAGTACATCCGCAACGTGAAGTTTTGGCCCCAATCCAAATTCTTCCAGCGCAGCACAAATCGGTTCAAAACCAAAAGCCACACCGGTAGCTGTAATCTCCTTGCCAGCGAAAAGGCCACAGAGCTCACCGTAACGTCCGCCACCTGCTAGTGACATTCCTCCGAACTTAGGCACAAGCACTTCGAATACCAGGCTGGTGTAATAATCCAAGCCGCGTGCCAAACGTAGATTGAAACGGATGTTCTTTTCAGGAACTCCATAATGCTCTAAGATTTCCAAGACACTTTTTATTTGCTCAATTCCTTTTTGTCCATCAGGATCAGAGCCAACTCGTGACTCGGCTTGCTCGAGAATTTGTTGGTTACTTTTACCATCACAGTCGATGAATTCCAGGATCTCGGGAATATTTTTCTGCTCGATTCCTCTCTCCTTTAATTCTTTCTCGACCCCTTCCAGTCCAACTTTGTCGTATTTATCAATGGAGCGAAAAACTTCAATAGCCTTGTCCTCAGGAATATTCAAAGTGCGGATAAAAGCGTTGGTGATTTGTCTGTTATTCAACATGATGATGTGATCATCAAGTCCCAAGGCTGCGAATCCAGTATGCAAAATTAGCAAAATTTCAGCATCAGCAGCGATGTTTGCTACGCCAACAATATCGACATCACATTGATAGAACTCGCGCTTGCGACCTTTGCGAGGGCTGTCAGCACGCCAAACCTTTTCGATATGATAACGTTTGAAAGGCAAGGTGATCTCATTTTGGTGTTGTCCGATAACACGTGCTAGTGGCACCGTGAGATCATAGCGCAATGCAACTTTACGATCACCGTTGTCTGTAAATTTATAAATCAGCTTCTCGTCTTCACCATATTTACCAGTCAAAATCTCCTGATATTCCAAACAAGGAGTTTGTAATTCTCCATATCCGAAACTTTCAAATACTTTTCTGAGTGTATTCTCTACATAACGTCTTGTTACCATCTGCTTGGGAAGATAATCTGAAAATCCTTGTAAGGTACGCGGCTCGATCCTTCTTCGCTTAGGCGTCTCAGGACTGGTTTGTGCTTTGGACATAACAAGTTTTTTTTAATTGACCTGCTCTAGTTTAGCGAGTTTGGGTGTTATTGGCAATTTGGTGTGTACGAAGTAGTAAGTAGAATAAGCTGAGTAAGCTTATAGTAAGTATAAAGCTTGTAAGCTAAGTAAGCTGGTAAGATTGAGTACTTACGTAGCACCGAAGGCCTGCCTGTCGGTAGACAGGTGCCCCTTTGTGGTTTATTTCTTATTCCCCAACCGTTTGAGCCAGTCAGACCAGTCTTAACCGGTATGTTTATTCGTATTGGTCCCATCTTCCATTCGCATCAAAAATTCGTAGATTCGTTGTGGTCCCATCTTAATCTTTTCTTAACCCTTCAATAAATCTCAGGGTGGTTAGTTTAGCAATCTATTTTCAGGTTCGTAATAAACTTTTAAGATCATCGTGCTCGTGGTGAGCGGAGTCGAACCATGTTTGTGTGCTAGAGTTAGTTCAGGGTGATGGGGAACCCCGGCACGCTCGCTCGCGAGCGACGTGCCCCGGGTGGGGTGTTATGCCAAAATTTCGGAAAATCTAAAAACTGGACAAGCATATCTTTATTTGTTAACTTATCTCCCGCAAGTTTGTGTTTCTTGCGGGTGTAGCACAACGGTTAGTGCACGAGCCTTCCAAGCTTGGGATGGCGGTTCGATTCCGCTCACCCGCTCCAGTCTAAAAAAAGTTTGCCACTTTGATTTAGACATTTGACATTTACAAATCGGGGTGTAGCTCAGTTTGGCTAGAGCGCTCGCTTTGGGAGCGAGAGGCCCTGGGTTCAAATCCCAGCACCCCGACCAGACTTCGCCCTCCGTGGCTACGTCTGGCAGGCCATTTGATTTAGGCTTGCCCAACGAAGCTAGGAGCAGAGCGACAGCGTAGTTGGGTCAGTAGCTCAGTCGGTAGAGCAAGCGCCTCTTAAGCGTTAGGTCCCGGGTTCGAATCCCGGCTGACCCACCATTCGACTTCGTTCATGGTCTACGACCACTCTTTCTTGATGTACAAATTCATGCATCAAGGGATCTTTTGGTACTAGCTTGCTTCCTGCTAAAAATGCTATAATATACGAGAGGCCAAACTTGTTTAGAAGTGGCTTAAGATGACGAACGTAGCTCAATTGGTAGAGCGCCAGATTGTGGCTCTGGAGGTTGCGGGTTCAAGCCCCGTCGTTCGTCCCATTCGACTTCTCCTCGACAAGCTCTGCGTCTCCCTCTGGTTGTCGAGAAATAATTATTCCAAATGCGCCCGTAGCTCAGTGGATAGAGCAACTGCCTTCTAAGCCGTAGGTCACAGGTTCGAATCCTGTCGGGCGTACCATTCGTCGTTTCACTCCTCATGACAAGCCACAAAAGCAAATGCGCCTGTAGCTCAACTGGATAGAGCATCGGTCTTCGGAACCGAGGGTTGGGGGTTCAAATCCCTCCAGGCGTACCATCCTTTTAAAGTACTGGAATCTAGTGAAAGAGTAAATCTCTAGTCTCTAGTCACTAGTATCTCGTACTTGCATTTACACTAAATATATTTATATCCCAAAAATCCCCTCTTTACTTAATCCTAGGAATTAAGTGAGTGGGACTTTCGGGTAGTGTTTCTAGCTAGATCACTTTATGATCGAGGTGGCTTAACGAACAGCCTCCTTAAGAGTCTTACCAGCCTTGAAGTGTGGAGTCTTCATTGCAGGGATCTTGATCTTTTGGCTTGGGTTACGTGGGTTTACACCAGTACGAGCACTTCTGTGGCTTACAGAGAAAGTACCGAAACCGGTTACAGTGACCTTTCCTCCTTTCTTAAGAGAACTAGTAACGTTGGAGATGAAAGAGTCAAGAGCACGTGCAGCAGCTGCCTTAGTGATGCCAGATGCTTTTGCCATTGCTTCTACTAAATCTTGCTTTGTCATATTGTTTTCACCTCCCTTCTATTTTAAATTTTTTCGTGGGCTATTTATAACAAATAGCTTACTGCAGCAAGGAAATCATAGCAGCTAATCTTTGTCAAAAATTTGGACTTTAGTATTTTATCTTTTTGTAGCGTAATAATATGCTTTGCAGAAGCCCTAAACTTGCAAAAGCGATCAACGTATGACTGCCTCCGTAACTGACAAAGCTCATTGGGATGCCGGTTACAGGGAGTAGTCCAATGTTCATAGCGGCATTCTGCAGGAAGTGATAGAAGTATAAGCCAAATATTCCCACCGCCACAAAACGTCCGAATTTATCTTGGGAAAGATGGGCTACGCGGATTGTGCGATAGAGTAAGGTGGCAAAGAGTGCTAACATGATTAGAATGCCAACAAAGCCTAATTCTTCTCCGATACTGGCAAAGAT
>JAQVLK010000005.1 GCA_028704165.1 Candidatus Altimarinota bacterium
CAAGTCTCCAGCCGTTAAAGTAAAGATATCCGCTGGATTTGAGATCAGATCGTACTCCAACAGTTGATCAATAAGCTTATCTCCCAGACCATCGATATCGAAAGCTTGGCGTGAGACAAAATGCTTCAGACTTTCCGAAACTTGAGAATAACAATTTTTGTTCTGACAACGACGGACAGCCTCGCCTTCCTTACGTAAAGTCTCTGCTCCGCAAATCGGACAAGTATGCGGCATTTGGAAGATTTTTTCTTGGCCGGTCCTCATTTCTTGCAAGCTCTCGACCACTTCAGGAATCACATCCCCCGCCTTTTGAATCACAACCGTATCACCGATACGAATATCTTTACGCGCAATTTCATCTTCGTTGTGGAGGGTGGCGCGACTCACAGTTGAACCGGAGACACTAACCGGTCTCAAAATTGCTACCGGTGTCAAAGCACCCGTACGCCCAACCTGGACCTCAATATCCTGGACTACGGTACTGGCCTGCTCGGCCGGAAACTTATAAGCAATCATAAAACGTGGCGTCTTGGCCGTCATGCCCATCGCATTCTGCTGCTCTAAAGAATCAACCTTAATCACCAAACCATCAATTTCAAAAGGCAAATCTCCACGTTTCTTTTGCAGTTCCAAGTAAAATTCCTGTACCGCATCCAAATCAGCGCACTTTTGGGCAATGGGAGTGATAGGAAGTCCGAGCCTTTTTAATAAAGCTACTTTCTGTTCGTAAGTTTCAAGCCGGTCAGGTAAATTATTTTCTTCGAGAGCATAAAAATACATCGCCAAATCGCGCTCGGCCGCCACAGCCGGATCAAGCTGGCGTACAGTTCCAGCAGCTGCATTACGCGGATTCGCGAACTCAGCTAGACCGAGCGCTCTCTGTCTCTCATTCAAAGCTCGGAAACTAAGTGAGGGCAACAGAACTTCTCCTGAGACTTCGCAAGTAACAGCTTCATTCAAGATAAGGGGAATATTCTGAATGGTACGCACCGTATGACTGACATCTTCACCTGCCACGCCATTTCCGCGCGTCAAAGCACGCACAAACTTACCATCTTCATACCAGATCGTGATATTGAGACCGTCCAACTTCGCCTCACAGTAATAGCTAATTTCTTGGCCGGGAACAAGCTTTTGGATGCGAACTTGCCAATCAATAAGTTCTGCCTCAGAGAAGATGTCCGCCAAGCTTTTTTTGGCAGTTTTGTGCTGAACGCTAGCGAAGCGACCTGACAGCACACTCCCCACACGTTGGGTCGGAGAATCGGGTGTAATTAAGTCCGGAAATTGTTCCTCAAGTTCCACCAATTCTTTTTTCAAACTGTCTCGAGCCGCTTCACTTAAAGTGTTATTATCCAAAACAAAATACTCGTAATTCCATTTACGAATTTCAGTACGCAATTTTTCGATACGAATTTTGGCTTCTTCCTTGGTCATTTAGCAAAACTTAGACATGTTTAATATAGACTAGATAGAGGGACTAGGGTAGAGGGGGAGAGCTAGTGACGAGTGACGAGTGACTAGTGACTAGATTCTTGCACTTTCACTTGCACTTAAGAAAATGGTGGGAAGGCAGGGTCTAGGGTAGAGGGGGAGAGCTAGTGACGAGTGACTAGATTCTTGCACTTTCACTTGCACTCAAGAAAATTGTCGGGAAGACAGGGTCTAGGGTGAGAGAAAATGGCTGTATTGTTATATTGCTCTATTGTTTCACTGTCCTCTGTTTTTCTTCTCACATGAATGTTTTGAGATATCTTGAAGTTAAGGGGGGACCCCCTTTTTAAATATATCAATGAAACATTAAGAAAAGATTAAGATGTGATGGGACCAATACGCCATGCCTACGCCAAAGGCTCCGGCAGGTAAAAATAGGAATGATGCGAATAAAGATGGGAGAATTGTTGTCCGCCTAGGCGGACTCCATTGTTCTCTTGTTTCTCAACAATACAAGCCATAGCAGCCCCCTTTATGGGGGCGGTAATTGCATGGGGGGGCGGTAATTAGGGACAGGCGGGATTTCACAAGCCCTTCTTCCCATAAAAATACGCTGCACAAACTGCCGTCACCGGTATGGTCGCAGCCAGTCCGAGCGCTCCGATCAAAGAACGGACGATTTCTTCCACGATGAAGCCGTAATTTAAGATCTCTACAATGCTACTTCCGGACTTAAAAAGGAGCAAAACAAGCGTTAGTGAAGCTCCTACATAGGCAAAAATCAGAGTATTTAGCATGCTACCAAGCACATCACGGCCGATCCTCATACCGGAAGAAAAAAGCTCTCCGGAAGAAATATGAGGATGATGTTTGCACAATTCATCAAGGCTGGACGCAATCGAGACAGCGACGTCCATACAGGCTCCCAAAGCACCGATCACAAACCCGGAAAGCAAGATCCCGCTGAAATTATATTCCGAAAAACTGGCTGCCAAGATACGACTATCTTCGGCTCCTAGACCATTGAGCTTCAGGAAAACAATTCCGCCCAGATAGCCCAGTAAGATAGCAAAGATGACCCCGCCAAAAGTTCCCAGCACGGCGGTCATTGTTTTTCTAGAGAATCCCAAAATAATCACCAAACTGACCAATGTTATCAAGAAACTTGTAATCAGAGTGAGCAAGCTGGGCGTATAGCCTTTTTCAACCATGGGGATAAAGAAAAAGAAAATCAGCAAAGCCGACAGAAAGAGCGCCAGCAAAGCCTTGAGAGCTTGCTTGCCACCAAAAAGGATGATCAAGGCTAGAACTATCAAACTCAGCCAAAACAACTGATCAAGATACCAACGATCACGAATCTCGTACTCCATACTTCCATCATCCAACTTGCTAACTTGCAAAAAGACTTGGTCTCCAGCTTTAAATTCCATGTCAAAAGGCCCCCCTTCGAGATAATTTTCAATTTCAACTTCTTGTCCTGCAACCTCTACTTTCAAAAGCTGCATTTTTAGCGAATCCCCCGGATGCACCATCTCACTCAAATGCCCATCACGTTCAAGCTCATTGGTATCTATGAGTTCCAAAACTTTTCCACTACTCGTAAAAGTTTCGAAGGCTTGGACTTGTGGAATTAATAATAGTAAAAAGAAAAGACCAATCAGCAATTTTCGCAACATAAATAAAAAGCTTTAAGCGATCTTATTATACAGCAGAATTTTACAAAACCCAGATAAATGGTAATAATCAGACCTTCTGTAAAGTTCAGAAACTAAAAAATGCTAAAGCATAAACTAGAAATACCGGCTCTCTCAAATTCTGTCAGGATCTTAATGCTGCTCAGCTTATTGCTTACAAGTGATACAAGGATATTGGCAGAAAAACCTCGTGAAAATAATACGAGAAATTCCGTAGCTATGGCTCTTGCCCATAGCCCTGAGAAAAATCTCCAAGTTGATCCTTTCTTGTTACCAAATATTACTTTCAAGACTCGTGAATTGATCACGGAACATTTGCATGAGCAAGTAAAAGGTTTGCTTAGTATGGACCTGACAATCGATACCAGCAAGTCACCCAAAAAGAAAACACGTGAGCTAATACCCAATCCTCTCTATCTCGGACAAATGACAATTGCCTCCTCACAAGCTACCAGCATCCAGGAAGTTCTTGAAACTCCAGGCCTAGAAATAACTATTGATTTAAAACTCCCTCTCTTCACAATTAAACCTTGGCCTACTTGCTGGACTATCCCTGCGATGGTCAGGAAATCTCTGGATACATTTGAAGAAAAAGGTAATCTCTTAGCAGAAGATTGTGAAGAGCTGGAAACTTTCTTTGAAGACTTAAAAAGAGATTCTAGAATAAAAATTCGCCATAATCCCGACGGGACAGTTACGCTCGAGCTTAGCAACGATGAAAAAACGAAAAAACTCACTACAGAAACAAGCAAGAAGTTGTTTTTAGCAATGCTAAAGCACAGTCAAGCAGCTTTTACTGAGGTGCTACGGGAGCAGGTAAAAACTTGAAGCGAGAAAATATGGCTTGCCATGAGGAGTACTTCGTTGCTCTGAACTCAGTACAAGTGAAACGACGAATGGTGGGCCCTAGTGAAGGACGTTAGAACTATTTTTGTGACATCTACCCCCTAGTCTGGCTCACTATATATTTGTATACTTGAACCAGCTTATTAAATTCAATCCTATGAAACGTGTAACATTCCTTGTTTGTAGTTTGCTTTTGTTGGCAGCATGCACAACTACTGGACCATCCAATGCCTCCAAATCAGTCGCGCAATCACAGGTGGATATTTTTAAGAAAAGGCAAGAGTGTTATGCACTTAAAGATGCTTTTGAGAAAGAAATAACTGAGTTAGATTTTAGAGCATCAGAGGAGTATGAGGGATTTAGAGTAACAGTTATTAAGGAGATTTTTTACAGCCCTTCTCTGGAAACGTGTCTAGCCGACTACACAGTTATGAGTCATTCTGGTCTTGGAGATGGCAGGTATCTCGAGGACGTATTGTCTAGAAGAACAGTCGAAACACTAGAGTTTAGTGAGGCCAAAGAAGGTACAATAGCAAAGATTAAGCAAATAGAAGAGAATACAGCAAGAAGAGAAGAATTTGAGTTGATTATTGATTCTTATAGATAAAAACCTATGTCCTACATCCCCGTCACCTGCCTCTCGATTAGTCGAGACGATCAATTTCTGATTCTAAATCGTTTATTCTAGATTCAAGGTCCTCATAATCATCAGAGTAATTGTTCGAAGAGAGAGGCTTTACAGATATCGAGAGATACCCTTCCTTTTTATTCCCAGCCAGATCCTCAATAAGAACATTTATATTGTTAGTTCCCATACTAAGATACATCGGGACTACTTGGCTAATCTGATTGCTAGTATTCCAGGTTAAGTATGTCTTTCCCAGAAGAACAGATTTGATATCTCCTTTTACCGAACCTGTTATTGGGATGTTGTAGTAATTATTATAACCTTGAAATGTACCATAAGTTAAATACACTTCCTCTTCAGTAAATCCCCTAGATGATGAACTTGTATAAAACATGCCAGTTCCCAATATAGGCTTCTTAGTATCTAGAGTAGTCTTTATTAGGTTCTTAACTATAGTGTTATTACCACAAGAGTCTGACAAGGTTACATCTATATTATTTTCTCCTTCTTTAAGAGTTATTTCTCCTTTGAAGTAGCCTGTTTCATCAGTTACATACCTATTCTCAAGAACAGAGACTATATTCTTAGGCTCAGTAGTCCCCTCTATTGCCAGTATGGGGTTATTCGTTATTTGGGGTATATTAGAATTAATTGTAATAACTGGATTTGGTGGAATCACATCTATAGAGACGACCTTTCCCTCAGAAAGAGAACTCTCTACCTCCTTATATATTTGTTTTATTTGAAACTCTCTTTCTCCTCCAATCTGAAAGCGATAAGTCATATAGAATTTTCCATCTCTATCAGCATTAATTGAGCCCACAAAAACATCTTCTATCAGCAGTGCAATATTTGCTTTAGGATAAGCTATCCCCTCTATCTCTAGCGTACTACAGTTATTAATAGCCTTATATGAGAATTCAGGAACAGAGAGACTTTCTGGAGTATTACAACCTGTAAGTATACTGATTAATAAGATTAGAAAGGCAAATATTTTTTTCATGCATCCTTTTAGTTAAAATACATACAGTAGAACATTGATTTAGGAAAATCATAAGGCTCTAGAGGAACACAATCATGGTCACTATTTCCATGATTGAGAAGCTTCCAGCCTTCATTAGTCTTTACAGCTTGCCAAGTGGCTAGATAACGCATCTCTTCAGTACCTATTTTCCCACTTGCGTAGGCAGATATAACATCTGTAATTCCCACTAAGATTGTGTCTCTATCCCAATAATCGCTTACTGATAGAAATTCTTCTTTTATACTCTCCACTATTTCCTTTCTTGTTTCATCGCTTAAACAAGTAGACGGATAATTATATGTATCAAAGAGAGATTCATAACTGCAAGCACAGTATCCTCCTTCTACAAGCTTCCATTCTGATCCATACTTCTCGCTACAATAAACATCATTTTCCCCTGTAGCTAATTCTTTACAGTATGCTCCGTCCTCTTTTATATCAATAGCATAACCATCCTTGCAACCGCACCAAGGATTTCCATATTTAGAGTCAATCTGAATTGCAAAGGCTCCATCTCCCAAATCCGTTATGCAATAATTATCTGCTTTCTCTTGTTTACTTATACATTTTCCGAGTTCTGCATCAAAGTCATATCCGACATCACATATACAGCCCCACTTGTAGTTTTGGTAATCCTCAATTGATCCTTCTCCATAAACCAACGGACAATATTTATCCATTGAGATACATTCTCCCTCATATTCTTCATAATAGTCTACGCATAAGCATTCGTCTGAATAACTTAATTTTCTATTTTCTCCACAGTTCTTATAGGGTTCTTTCTCGTACATATACGCTTTTCTACAAACTCCATCATTAATATCCAAGCTAACACAAACGCCACTTCTTATCTTCTCACTCTCAGTTCTATCGTAAGTACAAGTGAATGTATGGAACATGGAAATTAAAGAACCATCTTTTGTAGTGATAACTTCCATACAATCATCTAAAGCACTGTCATTTACAATCCCTTCTCTTTCACAGGCTGTAAGGAGAATTAGAAACACGGTTAGTGTTAATAACAAAGTTTTTCGCATGAAATTTTAATTAATTCTAATTAGGGACAATCTCTGCTCGCCCCAACATCCACAGAGCGACAAACCTGCAGCCAATTATAACCTAGTACAAATTAAACGCAAAATAAGCTGATCCCTCAGGGATGATTTGTTTCTTAGAATGGTGAGCGATAGTGGGATTTCGTTTCCTCCTTTTTCATTATCTCCAAAATACAAGTGACTAGAATCTATTCACTAGTCCGCCATAAAGAGAGACTTGGTGAAGAAAGTTAGCCTCCTTTCAGAATAATAGTATTTATTCAAAAATTTGTATCCTTAGGCAGATCGTGTTTTGTAATTCTTGCTTAGTAAGCAAATTTGACATTACGGTAAAGCATGATATATTTAACGGCAGCGAATATAAGTAAGATGTCTGTGTTACCCCCAACAACTCCGCCGTTCAAGCACTACCGTCGTCTCAGGATGATTGTTCATTGTTTTTATTAGGGCAAGATTATTTATGCCAAGCGTTCTCCAAACAGACTTGTCCTAGCAGAGACAGGTTATTTTTTAAAACACTTTAACATGAGTAAAATGATAAATTCATTAAAAAATCGTCACAAAGAGCACCTTGAGGAAAAAGCTAAAATTTGTCTCTTGGTGAATGGTAAAAAAGAATGCAATCAAAATTGTTTGATCTGTTATTTAGGAAATATCGGAAAAAGAGATCCTGAAAATGCATTCAAGACTGCTCAAAATTTTCTAAGACAGGGATATATGGTTTCTATAGGCGGGAGTGAACCTATCTTGGATACAGATTATCTTAAAGCTTACGAACTGGTCGAACAAAAATATATTCTGACCAATGGGATTGCCCTCCAGCAACGTCCTGCTCTCTACGAAATATTGTTGAATCACGGGATTAATGAACTGCAGCTCAGTATGGACTTTGATGGCATAAAAGGATCAGTTGGGATAACTTCTGATATACTAGAAAAGGTTATTAAAAAAGCCAAAGAATATAATTTCTGGGTAAGAATTGCTTGCATTATTTCTCCAGATAACTATTTACAAGTAGGACGAGCCTGTGAAAAAGCTTACAATATGGGGGCTGATGCAGTTTACTTAATCAGAGAAATGATATCTGCGGAAGAAGTGCAGCAAAGAACAAAGAGATTTAGTCAAGAATTAAGACAGAATTTTTTCCGTGTAGTAGATTCTACGAGAAAGATTTACGACAAGGATAAATTAGAAATACGTGTCCATGGTAATTTTGGCCCAAAAGAAGGATCTGCAGGAGAATTATTATCTCAGACTAATCAGTATTGTCGTGCAGGAAAAAAGTTATTCATAGTTACTCCCGACGATAAAGTCTATCCCTGTAATTACTTATTACAACATCCAATAGGAGAACTCATAGATGGTAAGCTTGTAATCAGTAAGGAGCTCTGCGATGGCAATCGAAAAGCATGCTGCGTGGATCTATTGAATAAATAAATTCAATCCTGAAGGGCGGAACAGAAAATTCTCTTCTGCCCTAGCTCCCCCTTACCCAAAGATACACATCCCACTATAAAAGGAGGGTGGCTTGCCATGAGGAGTACTTCGTTGCCCTGAACTCAGTACAAGTGAAACGACGAATGGTGGGCCAGCCGGGATTCGAACCCGGGACCTTCTCCTTAAAAGGGAGCTGCTCTACCGACTGAGCTACTAGCCCATCAATCTTTGAAAAATAACGCTTTACTTTTACCAAAACAACACGAAGAAAGCAAGTCTCTAATCACTAATCACTCTCAACTATTCACTTTCCCCTACTCCGTAAACCAACTCATAATCATAAAAGCCAGACCGGGCAAAGCAATGATAAAACTAGCATTGCTGATCATGAGCTGAGCAAGTTCAGAAGTGTTATAAATATCAACCGCTAAATCTGTGGCACCGATCGCACCGCTGGTGAGGAAAGCACCACCGGAGACAAAGACCAAGATGCTGGTGACGATCAAACCGGCACTCAATACTCCCATCAATAAGAGTAATAATATATCCAAAAGACCACCTGTTTCTCCAAGATCGACCGAAAAACTACCCTTGAGCATCATAGCCACGATAATCGTGACCATAATGATAACTTTAATTAAAACAGCTGCGTCCGGTCCGTTGAATAAGAAAGAAGTCATCCGTGAACCGGAATTGTTGCCGAGATAATAAAGCACATTGCCAAGTCCATCAGCACAAAGAATACCGACATAAGTACTCAAAATAACCTTTACCGTACTGTTGGTACCGATAATCACGCTGTACGCAACGATCACTACAGACAATATGGTAATCAGTAAATCCCAAGTAGGCGCGACGTTCATGTTTTTGTTTTTAATAACAACTCTTGGTATAAAAGCCATTAATGCCGCGAAGCCTCATAGAGGCGTAGCGGTATAACTTCAAGGGGAATAGTAGCACGAGTCAAAAAGAGAGGCAAATGCCAGCCCACTAGAAAAATGAATACCCAAACTACATTGTTATCGTTATTCCTAATATCGCACACAGATAACCATATGCACTAATACCGAAAGACACTATGCCGAGTAAAGAAAGCCAAAAGCCGATTGCAAACATTCTTTTCGTAAAACTAAGTGGCAGGCCTTTGAGTTCTCTATATGCAACTGATGAATATGATAAAAAGATTACATAAAGACCTATGGGAAAAAGAAGATTAGGAATTTTTATGTAAAAGTAAATAACGACTTCATGAAATGAGGGAGGTGCGAAACTGCTCCCTGTCAGTAAATTATGGAAACTATCAAGAGCCTCAGGTAGTCCTCTGTCTGTGTAATAAATTATGGTATGAAAAAATAGAAACAAGGCAGTTAAGCCACAGGCTTTTATAAGCTTGCCTTTGTACGACAAGCCTTCTTTCCATTCGAGATACGCTTCTCTAAAAGCCAGACATGCTACACATACGAGATATGTCCAGTAAAGCAAAAAAACCAAAGATCCCCACGACAAATTTTTATAAGAATACTCAAACATAAGTTCTTTTCTGTAGAATACCAATGCTGCAAATAAAATACTGGCGATAGTCAGCAATATCGGCCAAAGATATTTTTTCATGATATTTCAGGATTATTAACACGGGAGATACTATCACAAGATAGCGGCTAGTGACCAGAGAATAACGAATTTATCCAAACAAGCCTTTCTTCTTCCTGGAAGAACCTAGAGCCAAGTTAATAAAAGAGCCAAGACACTACGTGCTTCGTTGGTAAACTGCTCTCCTTCCAATAATAAATCTTGAACCTCAGCCAAGGTAAGACAGTAGGTATTTATTGGAAAATCTTGTTGTTCTCCCAGATCAATAATTCTGTAAAGACTACTATCCTGCCAGAAACGCCCTCCTTCATCTGATTGGTATGCCTCTATGAGATTTTTTCCTTTTTCGGCATTTTCATTTAGCAGTAACTTATCTCCCGGTTCAACAAGAAAACTAGGACCTAATTGGATTTGATTATCTAATCCATCTTCGATTTGTAAGCGAAAAACACAATACAAAACACCTTTGACACGAACAATTTCCAGATCGACAAGGCCTTGTCCAGAACTATCAATAATAGGTTGATCCCAAGAAGGAACTTCACGTCCATAGGCCTGAACACGAATTTGCTTAACTCTGAAAGGGCTACCTGAAACAGGAATTAATTCTTTTTTTGTTAAATTCCATCCCTGTAACTTATCTAGAGAAACAGGCACTAATCCCTCATGTTTTTGTGAACGTAATAAAGCCAGTTCTGCTCGCAGAGAACTCAGTTTGTCACTTCGAAGAGGTTTTGCGAAGGAAGCAGCCAGCTCCTTGCTCAGTCTATCTCCACAGCGCGTAAAAGGTTCTCGATCAATTAAATCTCTCCACGGACTACTCACGAGTACAGAACGTGCATCGGTATTAATCAAGTAGTCCATTTTTAATAATTCCAACACTTCATCAACCGCGAGCCAACGATGCGCATCACATTCCTCAATATCACCTTGAATCATCTTTAAAACATTCAGGTTACGCTTGCCAAGAAATCTCGTACCCTGTTCACTCTGTAAAGATTGTGAAATAAGTCCCGCATCATCCTTGAAATACTCTGCCCCCAAAGGCAAACTACCACCATGTACCATAGACAGATTACTGGCCGTCGCCTGACAACTCGGGGAAAGCTGTACAATACCTATGTTTCCAGGCTCAATTTTGGCCTGCAATAATAATTCCTTGAATTTACCGACACGCATCAAAAAACCTAACGTACCAATCTCTCTTTGTTCAATAAAAGGTTGTGATCCGGCACCGACGATCTGGAAAAATCTGCCTGACTTATGACGCAAAGCTCCTTCCTCAAAACTCCAGCTTTGTGACTCTGAGAAAGGAATCTCTTCAACCTCAAACTGAGATTTACAAATTAACTCATCGAACCATTTTGTAAGCCAAAGAGGATTTTTCATTGAGTACTTTGCTTAATAAGTATCTCAAGTTCTCCTCTTTTCTTTATAAATTTCTTGAACAGGCTTGCCCCATACAAATCCGCTAACTCTCGACGAATTTCTTCTTTATCGAATAATTTTTCGAATAATTGATCAGCAAAAAGATAATGCTGGACAGTATTGAGACTCCAAGCATATTGTCCGAGAGCTGCTAGGGAATTCGCTAGAGAAGCTCCTTTGGGGAGGGTAATTTCCGGAAAAATTTCCGGCAACCTTTTTAATAATAGACCATCTTGGTAACGTTCTAAAACTTTTGCACATTCAAAAAGAGAACGTCTTACATTTTCTGGTTTAGGACTACTTGCATTATCTCCTCCCAAAATCCTTCTCTTTGTCAAAACCTGAGGCAAAATCATAAACTCTCCCAAAGCAGCTAGCCTAACCCACATATCAAAATCTGCCAGCTGTACTAAACTCTCGCGAAAATTTCCAATTGATTTCAATGACTGACTACGAATTACTGCCGAAGCTAAACACAGACAATTACCTTGATCGAAAAATCTACGTAACCATTCCGCACTACTTTTATTGACCGTTGTAAAAAGTCCATCAGCCCAACTGCCCTCCAATAAATTACCATCTGCTCCAATAATTTTAACTGCAGTGAAGCAAGCTGTTAGAGCTTTATTATTTTCTAAAAGCTGCAACTGCTCAATTAACTTTCCTTGTTCCCACTCATCATCAGAATTCTGAAAAGCGATGTATTTACCCTTTGCTAGCCCTAGTGCAAGATTGCGAGGATGAACTTTTCTGTTTTCTGGTAACCTGATTAGAGTTAGCCTAGGATCTTTAATCTCAGCCACTAAGTCTGGCGTACCGTCACTCGATCCATCGTCAACAACAATCAGCTCCAGCTCCTTAATCCCTTGATTCAGCACCGAATTCACAGATTGTTTTACAAAAGCAGCATGATTATAGGAAGGCATGACGACTGAAAACAAGGGACGTCTGAGAAAGATCATGGGAGAAAACTTACCTACTAAAGTTACTATCAAGAATCTTGAAAATATATTTACCCAAACAAGCCTTTCTTCCCTTTCAGCTTCTTCCCTCCCAATTCAGCTAAATTTTCATAGAGCTCTTTTTCTGCTTTGGAAAGCTTCTTTGGAATATCCACTGTGATGCGCACGAGATGATCACCTTTTTGTGTACTGTTTACTTTCTGAACTCCTTTGTCTTTGATACGCAGAACCTTGCCACTCTCAATCCCAGCCGGAACTTTCATCTGGACATCACCATAGATAGTCTTGATCTCAATCTCATCTCCCAAAACAGCCTGTGGAACAGAGATCTTCAGGTCAGAAACTATGTCATAACCCTGGCGTTTGAATTGTTTACTCGGACTGACCAAGATAGTCACATACAGATCACCCGTGCTGCCACCATCCACACCGGCTTCTCCCTTGCCGGCTAAGCGAATCGTAGAGCCATCATCTACACCGGCCGGAATATTAAACTTGATATCTTCTGCAGCACGCACTCTCTTTTGTCCGTGACATTTCGTACAATCTTGTTCATTGATCTTGCCTTGGCCTCTACAGTCCGGACAGGTCGTTGAAGTTACGATCTGACCTAATACCGTGTTTTGAGTACGTTTGACACGACCGCTACCACCACAAGTTGCACACTCTTTGATCTTGGTCCCCGGTTCTGCACCATTTCCTTTACAATGATCACACACAGCTGCTTTCGTGATGGATAACTCTTTACTGGTTCCAAAAACCGCCTCTTCGAAAGAGATGTTAATTTGAATTTCCAAGTCTCCTCCACGGCGCGGACCTCCGGTCCGAGAGTTACTTCTCCCGCCGCCAAATCCTCCTCCAAAGAAGTTCTCAAAGATATCTCCAAATCCACCACCACCAAAGTCGAATCCGGAAAAGTCAAAGCCCTGTGCTCCCCCACCAGCTCCATTGAAACCCTGTGCTCCGGCATGACCAAACTGATCATAAGCAGTACGCTTTTGCTTGTCAGACAAAACTTGGTAGGCTTCGTTGATCTCTTTGAATTTGGCCTCTGCCCCTTTCTCTTTGTTTACATCCGGATGATGCTGTTTGGACAACTTACGATAAGCCTTCTTGATCTCATCATCAGAGGCAGCTTTAGCAACACCCAAGATTTCGTAGTAATCGCGTTTACTCATGAGTTAATTAGGATAGTTAGACAAGTAGTAATGTAAGCGTTCAGCCCCAATTTGGCAAATGATTTTCATCTTAATCTTTTCTTAATCCTTCAATTCGTTTCACTCTCTCAGGACAAGTGTCAATACATTAATGACTATTGTAAGCATTACTAGTACCGTGCTTGTGGTGAGGGTAGCGAAGCGGAGTCGAACCATGTTTGTTTGCTATCGTTAGTTCAGGGTGATGGGGAACCCCGGCACGCTCGCTCGCGAGCGACGTGCCCCGGGTGGGGTGTTATGCCTAAATTTCGAAGATACCTATGCCCTGAATCAACAAACTCGCCGCAAGCAACGGGAAACCTGTCTGCCGACAGGCAGGTTAACCCACTTGTCCTTCGTAGCTAAGAGCGAAGCGAAAGAGTAGAAGGATTGAAAAACTTCGCAAAAGAGCTATCATGAGGATACTAATTTTAAACAAAATAATATGAATTGGAAAAAACTTTTGAACCTGTTTTTTGTAGTGTCATTACTACTGCCCAGCGCAGCCTTAGCTGCAAGCAGAACCCCCTCTATGAGCAGTGTGGTAAGCTATATTGAGTCTCGTACAGATGTCATGGATACCATGCAAGATAGAATAGATGGCCTTGAAACAACTTCTGAATTGACCGATTGGGAAGAAGATCTTGCAGACTACAATCTTGAAGTTTTGGAAAAGCTGCAAGAAATTCATTATCGTCTGACTCGCACTGAGTACGATGATCTGGAAGAAGCTGTCGATGATTATGTTGATGAAGTTAGAGATACATTGGAAGAATTGGAAGATGACGTCGATAGTGATCTCGAAGGCCGTGCCGAGAGAACTATTGATGAGACTGAAGATGATTTAACGGATGTCGAAGATGAGTTTGAGAGCTTGCCGACTTCTTTTATCAAAGATACTGACGATGAAGAAGAGGACGAGGATGATGAGGAAGAAGACGAGGAAACGACTAGTACAGCAGCCACAACAAGTGTCTATCTAGCTGGTAAGACCATCTTGACCACCTATGCTGCTATCACGCGCGTCAATGTTCTCAAGAACACAGCTTCTCAAGTCACAACAGAGAGCAAACTAAGTTCCACAGAAAGTAGTTTAGAGACTGCTTTGGAACTCGTTGAAAATGCCTTAGAGAGAACTAGTTCCAGTCTGACAGCTGCCAATATCAGCCTGATTCGTAAGTACGTGAGTGATTTGGATAATGCTGTTTCTCAGTTACTGACCGCACTCGAATTAGCTATTCCTTCCAGTCTTGATAGTGCTTACAACGACTTGGAATCTGATACTTTGACAACTATGAGCAGAATCAAGAGTGCTAGCAACGGACTCTCAGCGACAGTCGCCAGTCCTCAAGCTCGCGCTGCTACCTACGTAGCTCCGGTAGCAACGACTCCAAGTACAACAACTATTAATCCCAGTTATACTTGGAGCAGTACCGGTCAACCTTATATCCCACCTCCAGGATCTCCTGAGAGATTAGCCGCTGCGACCAGTACCAGCAGCAGCTCTTCAAGTTACAACGATATCTCAGATGATTTGGATGTCTTGGATGAATACTTGGATGATGCCGACGAATACAAAGATGATGTTGATGATATTGACTCTGGCTCCGATTGGGATGATTGGTCAGAAGACGTGATTGATATGACAGCTGATGTTTTGAGTAGGATTGAAGACATCGATGGACCTATCTCAAGCAGCTCCAAAACCTCTCTCTCTGAGTTTGCGGATGATTTCCGTGAGGCAGTCGGAGATGCTATGGATGAATGTGATGATGAATGCAGTAGCAGTTACTTCACCAGTTCCGAGTGGGATGATATGGAAGAAGAAATTGAAAGTAATCTGGATGATATAGATGACGCGATCGATGATCTCGGAGACAGCACAGGATCTTCCTCAAGTAGTTCAGGCGATCTAGACGATGAAATCGAAGATGTTGAGGATAAGACCAGTGATGTCGAAGACTTGGAAGATGACGCTGATGACGTTGATAGTAGTAGTGAATGGAATAGCTGGGTTGACGATCTGAAAGCTTTGATTGAGGATGTGACTGAAATAGTTACTGATATCTCAGATAGTAGTATTGATCATTCAGCTATCACTGATTTCACTGAAGCAGTCCAAGACTTTGAAGATGCCGTTGATGACGCTTGGGATACTTGCCAAGACGATTGTGATGGCTATTCTGCAAGTGACTGGGATGATGAAGAAGACGAGATCGGGGACATGTTGGATGATTTGGATGATGAAATTGAGGATTTTGTGGATAATAATTGGTAGGAGAGACACTGGCTACGCTTAGCTAACTAACCAAGAACTGGTCAAATGGCTTAAAGACCAATACTAAAAACAATTGTTTATTGCTATCTTGTTTCATTGTTAAGGATACAGACAACAATGTAACAATTTAACAAGGAAACAATTAGCCTTTTTCTACCCTCTTCAACACAAAAGCAAAAACCTCAGGGATCCTCATCTCGTCCGTATCGACAATTAAGTCATACCAAGCTTCGTCTTCAGTAGAGATACCATAAAGTTCGGCATAACGCTTCCAGTTGGTAGCTTCACGTGCTAGAGCTTTTTGCATCTCAAGTTTCAACTCGCCTCCTTCGCGTCCCACTATTCTCATAGCCGCGACTTCGGGAGAAGCTTTGAGTAATATCTTGTAAGCAGGGATTTTATTCTGATTCATCATCCAAGCCACCAGCCTTCCTTCCAGTACGGCATCACCTGACTGTCCGGCAGCGACTATTCGCTCATCAACTTCTTTATCAAGTTCGGGATGACTTTTTAGATATTCTCCAAATTGAATCACATCCATTTTCTTTTCTGCGGCCATCTCACGAATGATTTCTCCCGCACATACATATTTCAGAGCAAGTTCTTCGGCTAATGTTTTTGCCAAAGTACTTTTCCCCGTTCCCGCTGAGCCACTGACTGTGATGAGCATAAAACAAACTTAAAGACACCGTTATCATAGACGATTCGAGAAATGAAAGAAAGATAATCTAACTAAGTTCATCCAAAAATCCCTGCAGATCCTCCGGCAAAGAAGCTTCGAATTCCAGCTTGCGACCATCCGCAGGATGCAGGAAGGAAAGTGCAGCCGCATGCAGAAATTGGCGAGAGAGTCCGGCATGTTTATTAACCTTGATATCTCCATATTTTTCATCGCCAATCACCGGATGATCGATCGCTGAGAGATGCACGCGAATTTGATGAGTACGTCCTTGTTCAATACGCACCTCCAGCAAGCTATACAATTTATAATTAGCTATGACTTTATAATGAGTAATGGCTTCCTTGGCACCAGCCGCGGAGGAGACTGCCATTTTTTGACGATCTAGCTGATGACGTGCAATCGGAGAATCGATCGTGCCTTGCTTGGGCTCGAGATGACCTAGGACCAAGGTCAGATATTTCTTTTTTACAATACGATCTTTGAATTGGTTGGCAAGATTTTTCTGGCTGGCGGAATTCTTGGCTATCACTATCAGACCGGAAGTATCGCGATCTAGCCTGTGAACGATGCCGGGACGCACAAAACCTTCGACTTGGGACAGATCCTTGGCCAAGTGAGATTTGATAAAATTAGCCAGCGTCCCCTGCCTATAACCTGGTGCCGGATGTACCACGATCCCGGCCGGTTTGTTCACTACCATCAAGTCCTCGTCTTCATAAACGATATCCAGATTTCCTTCTTCGGCCTGCACCGTTGGACTCTCGTCTTTGGGACGTGAAAAATAAACCTCTTGTCCTTCTTCCAGCACCAGACCAGCTTTGTTCACAACTTTCCCTCGCATCTTAACCTTGTCTTGTTTGATAAATTTCGTAATTTGAGATCGCGAAAGCTCGGTTCTGCCGACCAAAAATTGATCAAGTCTCCATCCCGTTTCATGTGACTCAACCGTATACTTCATAACTAAACTAATTAGCTAGTTAGCTAGTTAGCTAACTAGATCCATCCTTTAACCTCAAGTCCCTTTCTGGCCGCCTGCTCCTCAGCTGCCTGCTTGCTCTTGCCCTTTCCCTCCGCCACCTTCTCCGCACCAAGATAAACCGCCATCGTAAATTCTTTGTCATGGTCAGGGCCTTCTTCCTTGACCAATTTATACTCCGGTGTGATCTCGACCTTGGCTTGCGCTAATTCTTGGAACTGGGATTTTCCGTCAATATAAAGTTTATGTTTCAAGATCTCATCCAACTTCACAATCACATACTGATCGATAAAAACTTTCGCCCATTTGAATCCTTTGTCCAGATAGATAGCACCGATCAAGGCTTCAACAGCGTTGGCAAGAATATAATCCTTATCACGACCACCGGAGTTCTCTTCTCCTTTACTAAGCTTGAGGTATTCTCCGAGTTTTAGATCACGCGCAATTTTGGCTAGGTTGTCACCACGCACGAGAGCTGAGCGCCAATTGGTAAGTTGCCCTTCAGCTTCTTTCTCGAAAGTCAGATAGAGATATTCCGTCACGATTAATTCCAAAACAGCATCTCCCAAAAATTCCAGGCGTTCGTTGTGTTCAGCATATTCATTGTTCTCATTCAAAAAAGATCTGTGGACAAAAGCTAGCTCCATTAATTCAGGTTTCTTGAAAGTAAAACCCAATTTTTTTTCCAGTTTTTTTAGTTCAGCCATAATTTTAATTTACTTGTTTGGCTGATAACAAGTAAGGACTGTCAAAAAGACTGACTCCCCTTACTTATTATCTATATCTTTATAAATAGCAGACAATACTCCATTCACAAATTTACTGCTTTTTTCTCCTGCGTACTCCTTCGCAAGTTCAATCGCTTCGTTGATGGCTACGACCGGAGGCACATCCTCGTGATCGGCAAAAACCAGTTCGTAAACTCCAATGTAAAGAATTGCACGATCAACTGCGGCAATCTGTTCAATCGGCCATTCCGGAGCATGCTTGCGGATCAATTTCTTGATTTTCGTCAGCTGTTTGTAAACACCCTTCAGTAATTCTTTGGCAAAATCATGATTGTCCACTTTCTCAGCGAAATTTTCCAGATTATACTCAAGCACTTTGGCAGCGTCTCTTTTCTCGTCAAACTCGCATTCAAAGATCGTCTGCATAACAGAAATTCGCATTTGGTGACGACTGGATGCCATGACAGGAAATTTTAAATTTTGAATTATAAATGTTGAATAAAAAACAAGTTCAGGCTTCAGCATTCATAATTCTCCCCACTTTACGCTTATTTCTTATCTTTCTTCTTAGCCGGCTTCTTTTCAGTTTTCTTAACCTCTTTTTTCACTACTTTTTTGGCAGTTTCTTTTTTAGGAGCAAGTGGCTTCTTCGTTTCAGCACTAACGGCTTTCTTGACCTTGTTATAAGCTCCACATTCTTGGCAGATAGTATGACTCAGCTTTTTCTCGCCACATTGAGGACATTTCACAAGATTAACTCGGTTGAGTAATTTCTTCTTCTTTTCGTAAGCCCACTTTTTATAGCGGCGTTTGGTACGAGATTTGGAGACTTTTTTGTCAGGTACGGTAGACATACAAATTTCTTAGAAAATAAAAAATGACTATTGCTCTTTTAGCATATCTTTTAGGTTTTGAAAAGGATTTTCGGCATTTTTGCTACTTTCTGCGCACTCGCAAGTCCCCAAATTTAAGTTTTGGCCACATTCCGGACAAAGTCCCTTGCAGCTTTTTTTACAATAAACATTCTCAGGTTTAGCAAGCAAGATCTCTTCTCGCAAGAATTCAGCGATATCAATCGTCATCTTAGCAAGGTCAATCTGAAAAAGATTTTCTTCATCCAAGCCCCCCAACCGCTTATCATTGATCTTCTTATTAAAATACTCTCTTTCCTTATTGCGTATGCTAAGCTTCAAATTGGCATCCTCTAGGCACAAATCGCATTGCAAGCCCAGTTCCAGACTCAACTCGTCTAGAAATACGAAAATCCCTTCTTTTTCCTTCATGAGACGCAGTTTCCCTTGCAGGACGGAATTCAACACAAAATCTTCTGCAAGTTCCGGAAGTTCCAACTCAAACTCAAAAGACTCTTCGGTCCCTTCTGGAGATTCATATAGTTTTTTGATGTCTATTTCAGTCTCTTGTAATAGCTCCATCTAGATTAACTTTAAATTAGCACCAACCTCATTCAAGAGTTTGAGTAATAATCTTTCCAGTGTGATACCACGCTTCAAAAAGCCATTCAAAGCTGCTCTCACTTCCTGTTCTTGGCCCGACAAAGCTCCATCTAGCAAGATATTTCGGAGCAAGTTCTCCACGATACGGAGATTATTAAAGGAGTGTCCGAGTAACTCCAGCAATTCCGGTGTACGAGAATCCTCGGAACCTATATTGATTGCGATTGAAAGTTGGCTCACCGCGTCCATCAAATGCCTCTCGATTTCGTCCAAATCAAGGGCATTGGGCCAAGCACTATCCTCGGCACAGTTCTCATCCAGAAACTCAAAAAGCTGATCGGCATAATCGTAAAGTTCCTGGTAGAGCGGATGTTCTGTATATGGATCTTGAGCCATGGATTCAGTGTGTTTAGGGTTCCAAGCATACTGGAATGGAATCTGAAAGTCCAGACGGCTCCTGGGTCTCTCCGTCCAAGTAGATCTTAACATATTTAATTTCCGTAAACTGTTTTAAGGTCTTATTTACAAGCTCTCCAACGTTGAAAGCAGATCCGAGCACATTGCAGAGATTACCCGTGTAATAAACATGTGCCACCCCTTCATCAAGCTTCAGATCTTCCAAAACTACTGAACTGTCAAATAAGTTAATGGCTCCAGCTTGCTGTTCTTCCTCATTGGGACCTTCTCTCAGAAGCTCTAAGATCTCCCAGTATTTATCATCCTTGCTGATTTCACGACTGGCTAGAGGACTAAAAAGTTCAGCGTTATTATTGCCAAAATAGATTGAAACATTAATCAATTCATCTTGCTGTTTCAGTTTCAAGCTAAGCAGCATTTTATCAAAGATTTCACCATAACCGGCCAGATAAAAATCCTGCTTACTGCCGGGAATATCGGTGATCAATTTATCAATATTTTCAGTACCGGTCTTGGGGTCTTTGTCATGATAAAGCTTGCCCCAGCGCGTATCTTCGATCATCTTATCTACTAAGGCAACTCGAGGAATATCTTCTTGTACAATCGCTACAACTTCCTTTTTCTCGTCAGGAGATTTGAAAATCACGTTCATATTTTCAACTTGCACCTTCCATTCGATGGGATAAGAAATTGAGAAGTATTGATTCTCAAAAGTGGTCCAAGATGGTCCGAGATCGGCCGGTGATCCCTCAGGATAGGAGAGAAATTGTAAGTTACAGGCGGAGAGGAGCAGACAAAAAACCATGACGACAATTTTTTTCATAATTTTAGAGTTAAGGTTGAGATATTAGCTATGGACAAGGGGGCATGCCCCCTTGTCTCGGAATTTACTTCACAGTTTGAAACTTACTTCTCTTATGCAAAGAAAGTATAAATCAAGACTCAAAACTTAGCGAATTTTCTGCTAGAGTGTGTCTTGTAAATAGCGAAAATGAGGCATCAATACTTTCAAATCATCTGGAAGGTTAAGACACAGATCATACTGATCATTTTACTCACTGTACTTTTGATTGCGCCACACTATGGCCTCATCCCTCCACCCCAAGAATTAAGCGCAAAACTTACTTCTTACTTCGCTATTTATGGAATCCCTCTCGTCCTAATTGTTTCTTTTTTTGAGAATCTGGTTGGTTTTAATGCTTATTTCCCCGGTTCGGTAGTCATGCTGACAGCTATGGCTATGACCGCCGGAGATCCACAGAGAGCGCTTGCGGTTTACTTCGCTATTATCGTGCCCAGTCTCATGGCACAACATTTGAACTTTCTGATCGGACGTTATTCAAATCATGAGCAATCAAGTTCTAAAGTCTCAAACAAGCAACTTTTTTGGTGGTTTCTAACTACCTTCTGGCATCCGCAACTTTCTTCGCTCACAAGTCTAGCTGCCGGATCAGAAGGCTTACCTTACAAAAGATACGCCAAACAGGTCTTCACCGTGGGATTAGCCTGGACGATCTTCTGGGCTTTCGTGATGTACTTCTTTGGCCAAATAGCAGGGGCCACCAACAACCTCTTAATCCCCTTTTATATCTACCTCAATCTCTGGCTAGTTTGGGATATTTGGAAGTATGGGAAGGAGTAATCAGATCACCCTCTTGATCATAAACAACACGTTCTCGTTGGCATTCACAGCCTGGAGATCGATCTTCGGATGAACGTTTTGCCAAACTCGGAAAACTTCGTCGGCAAAGCCCTGCCCCACGGTCTCCACCCCCTCGAAGTCCATGATAATCTTTTTAAATTTATCCAGACCATTCAGCACACGCTTGGCCTGTGAGCGGGAAATATATTCTGTTCCCATCTGGTAAAGCTTAATTTTTACTTCCGTTTTCGAGAACTCGAAGGAAGAGTCGGTGTATTTATTGAAGATGCGATTAAGCTGCTTGGAAGAGTTCAGAAGTATCATGAAACTAACTTCCGTTCCTTCTAGAAAGACGTTTCTGTCTTTGATAAAAATATCCTTAACAAGATTATTAAAAATCAAAAGCTTCTTGCCGCTCTCGATCCTAAGCAGGTCAACCATTTTGGAAGTAAAGAAAATTCCTTCACCACTATGTTGCTCCGGAAAGGTCGTCTGCTTCCCCTTGAGTAAGTCTTGAATTGCTTCCAGTTCATTTTGTAGTTTTTTCTTTGCCATGATGTTATGAAAGATTCCCACCCCATAATCTCTAATCCTGAAATAGATTCTGTCTGCGGATCGCTTGGCAAATACATCTATTTTGTCTGAGTCTGAATGATCAAGCGCGTTGTTAAGCATTTCAGTAAAAGCAAAGTAACAAATGGCATGCACGTTCTTTTTTAAATCCTGCAAAACGCCCGTACTTTCTTTGATACGATTAAAACAAATATCTTCACTCAGGGTTTTCCTTTTTACCGATTCTTGAAATATACGTAATTCCTTTTTGACCCGACTAAGATTTTTGGGATTAGCCTCAACATATCTACTCTGCCTGGCCTTCCCTAACAAAGCGATTAGTCCTTCTTTGGCAAGTTGCTGGAAGAATCTATTTACATAGGCACGTGAGAAACCGGTCCGCTTCACTATCTCAGCAACGCGCAATTCTCCTTGCTTCCGCAATTCCCGCAAGATAAGGTCTCTGACATCCATTCTGTTGACAATTAGTTGACGATTATATTATATCAAAAATGCTAAGTATCGTCAACAAGTCGTCAACTTCCTCCCTAGCTTCTAGCTTTTAGCCCCCTAGCTTCTAGATTATAGCTTCTATTTCACAACAAAACCTACTAGCTTACCTTTAACAAAAATCTCCTTCACAACTTCCTTGCCTTCCAAGTGCACGGCTACATTTTGAACTTCACGAGCAAGCTTGAGTGCTTCTTCTTTAGCTAAATTCTTATCTGCGTCGAAAGTTCCGCGCAATTTTCCATTGACCTGCACCGCAAAGGTGGCTGTATCTGAAACCGTTAATTTCTCATCGTAACTCGGCCAAGTTTGAGCAAAGACACTTCCCTCTCCACCCCGTTTTTCATGCAGTTCCTCCGCTAGGTGCGGTGCCATCGGCGCCAGTAGCAGCGCTAGGTTTTGCAAAGTGTCTTTTGAAATATTCTTTTGTTTCTCAAGTAAATTCAGAAGTTCCATCAAAGCAGCGATCGCCGTATTAAAGTGTAATTGTTCAATATCACTGGTGACTTTTTTGATAGTCTGATGAAGTTTAGTCAGAACTTCAGGACTATCTTGGCCATCAGTTTTCTCAAAAAGATTGTAAACTCGATCGACAAAACGCACGATACCGCTGATTCCGGCATCACTCCAGTCACCACCATCGGTATAAGGCCCCATGAACATCAAGTACATGCGGAACACATCGCTACCGTATTGTTCGACAAAACTATCCGGACTGACCACGTTGCCCTTACTCTTACTCATCTTGGCACCGTCTTTGGTGATTAGTCCTTGATGAATTAACTTACGGAAAGGTTCAGGTCCACACTCTTTGGGAATATAGCCGAAGTCCTGCAGAGCTTTGTAAACGAAGCGGGAATAAATAAGGTGCATGCAAGCATGTTCGGCGCCTCCGATGTACATATCGACCGGCAACCAGTTTTTGAGAACTTTTTTATCCGCCAGCTCTTTCTCGTTTTTGTTATCCAAGTAACGTAGTTGATAGAAGCTCGAACAGACGAAAGTATCCATCGTCTCGACATCTCTCTTGGCTGCTCCACCGCACTTAGGACATTTGGTCTTCACAAACTTTTCGGAAGTGGCTAGTGGCGGTTCGCCGGTTGGTTTGAAGTCGACATCTTCGGGAAGCATGATTGGAAGCTCTTCTTCCGGTACCGGAACTTCGCCACATTTTTCACAGTACACGATCGGAATAGGTGAGCCCCAGTAACGCTGACGAGAAACCAGCCAGTCACGGAGACGATAATTTACCGTCTTACTTCCAAACCCTTCCTTCTCCATCCAAGCTGCAATCTTGGACAAAGCTTCTCGGTTACCCATACCACTAAATTTTCCCGAATTAAAAAGAATTCCATCATCTAAGAAAGCTTCGTCAAAATCTTTTGGATCTATTTCTTTCCCATCTTTAGAGATTACGAACTTAAGAGGGATGTTATATTTACGCGCAAATTCGAAGTCTCTCTGATCATGAGCATCCGCCATCACAATTCCTGTCCCATACATCAAGGCAAAATTGGCCACATAAACCGGGATTTCTTCTCCATTGGCAGGATTTATAACATATTTTCCCAAGAAAGCTCCAAGTTTGTCCTTACCTCCTTCAGAACTACGTTCAATGTCAGTTTGTTTCTTGATTTGATCGACAACTTTTTGTACTTCTTTTTCATATTTTGTCCCCTGCACTAATTTATCTATCAAAGGATGTTCCGGCGCCATTACCACAAAAGTCACACTATAAATCGTATCCGGACGTGTTGTATAGCAAGTTAAGACCTCATCACTATCAGTGAATTTAAAATCGATCTCGACTCCCTCACTCCTGCCAATCCAATTCTTTTGCATCGTCAAAGTTTTTTCCGGCCATTCCAAGTACTGCATATCATCAAGTAATCTCTGCGCGTAATCGGAAAGTTTCCAGAACCACTGTGAGAGTTCTTTCTTCTCAACTTCACTATCACAACGATCACACTTTCCTTCTTTGACCTGCTCATTCGCCAACACCGTATTACAACTCGGGCACCAGTTCACGGCTGCTTTTTTCTTGTAAGCTAGGCCGTTTTTGTACATCTGTAAAAAGATCCATTGCGTCCATTTGTAGTACTCGGGAGTTGAAGTGTTGACCATCTTTTCCCAGTCGTACATCGTGCCAATACGTGAAAGTTGCTTGATCATCGTGTTCACGTTCTCCTTGATACTGATCGTGGGATGCACGCCAGTTTTGATCGCATAATTCTCGGCCGGTAATCCAAAAGCATCAAAGCCCATAGGTTGAAAAACGTTGAAGCCTTTCATGCGCATATACCTACCCCAACTGTCATGCGGCGCATAGTTGTACCAATGTCCCATATGCAACTTATCGCCACTGGGGTATGGGAACATGGTTAAGTTGTAGTACTTCTTCTTGGTTTTACCAAGATCAGTCTTGTACAGTCCGGTTTCAACCCATTTCTGCTGCCATTTTTTCTCGATCTCAGAGGAATTATATTTCGGCATAAATGATTTTTAAAGTTATCCAGTAGTAGCGGCCCTTGTGGCCGCGGTGAAGGCCCTTGTGGCCGCGGTCAAGGCCCTTGTGGCCGCGAAGCTTCAACATCAAATCTACAAGAAAGCCCTCGTGTTTGCAAACTCACTCTCGACTCCTATATGTAAACCTTGACAAGTTTTATTATAGTTATATTGTGAGATTCAACCTTATTTAGTATCATGGAAAGAACTCCTAATTGGACATTAAATACTGAAATTAGTGAAATTTTTAAACCGAAAATAGTTTGGGGACATGGCACTGTTTACAGAGTTGGAGGCCTAATGGGTTTAGTTCCTCATCTTTTTATCCGGAACGGTAAGTCACATGATAAGCTCACACATTACATTCAACCTGACATACGTCCACGAAAACCGGAATTAATGGAAGTGATATCAAAAGATTTCCCAGAATTACGACCAAAAACAGCAATATGTTATCCCTCTGATAGTATCGATAAAATTGCAAGAGAACTTGCTGTCCCGATTGGTAATAATTGGTATGAGCTTGTTTTGAAAACCGATTCCGATTGTTGCAAAGGTGTTTTTGTTGTCAGGTTTAGAAAACAAGAATCTGTTTATGTAGTTGAAAGTCTTAGCTCTGCAGAGCAAGCTAGAAAAAGAAATGAATGTCTTACGCACACCAATCATTGTATTGCAGCTCGTCGCTCTCAATATGCTGACCACTTTAGACTTTCATCAAGCAGCACAATTGAGTCACATAAAGAACAGTATTCGCGTCCTTCAGATTTTACAAGGACAGTATCGACATTAGATAATATTCCCTACAGGGAGAATGATTCTTCAGAAATTGGTACGATCCGAAAGCACCGTTCGCAAGGAAATTCGGTATTACTAGAATCCTCTCTAAACTCAAATAATCATGCTCCAATTAAGATTGAAGTAAGACATCATGCCCCTCCTGATGGGAGGGCAATTAAGGGCGCTGTTTATGCAAAATGCGCGAGTAAATCTGATACATTTTCCGGAATATCAGGAGGAGGCAACAGAGTATTGCCTGTAAAAGAAGACGACGACCCACACAGCTCATTAGCTAGAGCTATTATTGATTACGAATTAAGATTTGGAGGAGTAACAAGAGTATTAGAACTAGATGCCTTAACTGATGCCCTACATAAAATTTCTTTTCTAAGTAAAGAAGTAAGAGACTCTGTATCAAGAGTCCTAAGACCAAAGATCGAGGGAATAATTTATCCTGATAAAGGTAATCATGCTCGAGATAAAATACATGATTTTGATTATTTGACTGTCACAACAGATTGGCACATAGGATTTGATGGACACGATCTTGATGTAAAATTAATAGAGACTCAACTTGGAGCAGTAGTTCCATTTGAAGTTTATAAGACATTATATGATCCGCTGTTACATGAATTACAAAAAAGAGTTTCAAGTGTCAGAGAATCTTTTCCTGATAATGTTTGTAAAATGGATAGCCTGGGCAATGAAAACTGGGTTAGGAAATAGCCACCTATTATTTCTCTCATCACTTAGATGGCACCCTGCTTTGAGCAGCCTGTTTATACCCCCACATCCCTTGCCATACCGTCATAAAAATGTTATAATGAGGAAGTAAATATCCTTTTGCAGAAAACAAAAAAACAAAAATGTTGAGTTCGAGCTTCAAAATACGAGCTTTCTCTCTAGCCTTAGGCATATTCCTTTCCTTTTTGAGCCTCTCTCAAGCTCAAGCTGTAGGGATTTCTCCTCCGACTCTGAGCCTCAAAGATGTGCTCCGTGGCACTTCACAGAGTCAGACTGTCCGGATTTTTAAAGATGAAGATGCAATTGATCAAGATGTGACCTACAAGGTTTCTGGTTCCGGAGAATATGCTCACTATCTGATTGCGCCTGAAACTCTGCTTATTCCAGCCGGACAATCCTCGGAGGAATATACTTTTGAAATTCATCCCGAAACAGCTGCTAGTGGCAAATACGAGGCCGAACTCAATTTTATGGAGATAAATGACACTGGGGAGCTGAGAAAAGAAACTACAGGTGCCGCCACTTCGAAAGTTTTAAGTGGTGTTAATTTATTGATATCATTTACCGTTTCCGGTGAGGAAAAAATAGATTTTGATCTCAGTGAATTACATATCAATGATACTGAAATAAATGCCTTAGCGACCATCACTTTCCTAGTGAGAAACAAGGGTAATGTTGACTGGAAGCCGGATAAGATCAAATTCATTTTTGCAGATGCCGGAGATAAAAGCGTCAAGAAAGTAGAATCTAGCATTTCGGGCAACGACATTGCTCTCAGTACACCCGGAAAATCAACCCAGATCACACTCGGTACTAAAGCAGCTCTGGAGCAAGGGCAATACACTGCCACTGCTAATTTTTATTATAATGGCGAAGTCGTAGCTACGCTCAAATCGAACACTTTTACTGTCTTTGAGCAAGGTACGCTAGCGCAGGAAACTAAATTACTTAGCATCAGTACCAACAAAACCAGTTTCAGTCCCGGAGAAAATGTTAAGCTGGAAGCTCAGGTCAAAAACACGGGCGAAGTAGCTGCCACAGCAACCTTGATAGCCGAGATTTACGATCAGGAGAACAGTGTTGTAGATTTAATAAGAAGTGAGGAACTGACGATTGAGCAAGGCAGTGAAAAGAAATTCTCTGAGTTCATCCCACTACCACCAACCAGTAGCTATTTATCGCAAGCTTACACCATCGATGTCTACGCTGAATATGGGAATGGCAACAAACGCACATTCACCAGATCCATCAGGATAAGTATTAATGGGAGTCCTCTACTAATCCAAATCTTGGCACTTTTTGCCCTTACTGGTATACTCAGCGGTGGTTTTGTTTGGTACAAAAAGAAAAAGCTCGTAGCAACTGCCAACCTTACATATACAAATAATTCCTAAAACAAAAAAACATGACCGAATCACAAGGTAAAATGGTACACCGTTTAACAGGCTTAGCTCTGTTACTGACCGGTGTTTTCGTCGTGATCAGTTTGGTAAACATTTATTCCCAAAGCGCTGGTGTTGATGTAGGTGGAGAAGTTCGCAATGTAGCTCCCGAAACTCCCAGCATTTATATCTCATCCAGTACCGGTGGTGCTAGGAATGACTATACCACTTCAGCAGCAGTCTCTCTCACAGCCGGTAGCACCAAAACTATCTACGTCAACGGGTCTGTGGTCGACGTCAATGGTTTCCGAGACATCTCCAGTGTTACCGCTGTAGTTTACGAAGCAGGCGCTACAGGCGGAGCAAGTTGTAGTGCAAATCGTAAGGATTGTTATACCGTGAGCTGTACCACCGAAGGGACCGATACAACAACTCTCAGTTATGATTGTGCCGTTCCTATTTATTACAACGCCTTAGCTACCACTAAATGGACTGCAACCGTTACTGCTGAGGACAGTGCCCGTTCTACCTCAAGTGCTTCTGAGAATTTCGCCATCGATAGTCTACTATCTCTGGATTACACCAGTGAGTTAGATTTTGGAACCATGACTCCCGGTGGAAGTGCTAGTGCCACCTTCACAGCTACCCAAAAAGGCAACGTTGCTGCTGCTCTACGTCTAGCTGCTGAAGCTTTGACTTGCGATTCCGGAGAAATCCCTCCCGAGAATTTAAAATACGCTCTAACTGATGTTGGTATTGCCAACGCTACTTCTCTCTCAACCAGTGCGACCACTATCTCTGGAGCAGAAGTAGCACGCAAGACAGTTGATGGTTCAGATCCTGAGGATGAGCTTATTATCTACCTCGAAGTCCCAACAGGCGTCGGAGGTGCTTGTGCTGGAACCATGGAGGTCTCAAGTGCTTCCGCAGAATAGCTTCTTAACTTTTTTAAGCTTATGAAAGGATATACCATAGTCGCATTGGCAGTATTGGTAACGATCTTGGCCGGCTGGCTCTCGATCGCTACAGCACTGCAAACCAATGCTCAGCTCAATACTATTATCAGTGTTCAGGATCCCTTGCCAGGTCCTGACCTAGCAAGTCCTGAATATCTGATTGTTGGCGATGAAACCGAGGAAGTTACTCTCAAGGTTAGCATCAATTCAGACAGTGTCATAACCAAGGTAGAGATTGCAGATTAATTTGTAATCACAAAAAAGAGGTCCTTTCTTTCATCGGAAGGGGTCTCTTTTTATTTAGAATTTTAGCATTAGCAGCAAAACCAACAGTAAAAACAAAACTGCATCAAGCAGCAAAAAAAGTTTCACTTTAGAGTCTTTTCTAGTAGAATGACCATTGCTTTTTGCTTTTTTGTTTTCTCCGGTTATCAAGAATCCATATAAGAGTGTCGCAACCGCAAAACCGAGCACAAATCCCCACAACAATTGATATTGAGTCAGATTCAAAATATGACGCCAGAAACTGTTTAGTACGGCTTCAAGTGAGAAGATAAAATTAGTCAGAAAATCCACTTCTTTCAAATTTAATAATACTTCTAATTTATAGTACAGATATGTCATTTTCTCAATATCTTATCAAGGTTTCTAAGATTGTAGTGGTTTGCATTCTCTTAATATTTGGCATACGCACCTTCATAGTTGAACCGGGACGTGTCAATGGCAGATCAATGGAAAGCACTTTCCTTGATAACCAAATGTTCTTCGTAGACAAGCTTAGTTTCTTTTTTCGAACTCCACACAGAGGAGAAATTATTCAATTTCTTGACGAAGAAAGTCATGAGATAATGCTCAAGAGAGTGATTGCTCTGCCTCACGAAGTCCTTAGTATTCGTGAGAATAAAGTCTTTATCCTTGGTACTGACGTTTTAGAATTCGAATTAAATGAGGATTATTTAAAAGCAGGCAGCATCACGAAATCAGCAGATGGAGGCTACGCTTTTTATGATCCGCTCGGAGACTATGAATATTTTGTAATGGGAGACAACAGAGAAGAAAGCCGTGATTCCAGAGTCTTCGGCCCAGTTCATAGATCACAGATCACCGGCCGCGTGTTTGGCTTTTAGTGATTTTCGACTCCAGTAGAAAAGTCCTAGCAAAAGAATTAACACTCCACTGACAAGCAAGATAGTGACTTTTTTGGGATACACTCTGACTTGAACGTTCTGAGACAAATCACCGACTGAAATCTCGATACGATGAGGACCGATTTTATCGAAGGTATAGTCGTAAGTGTACATTTTACTCTGCTTGGCCTCGAAAACATCTACCTCAAGCATTTGCTGTGAATCAAGTAAACGGTTTTTATAAAAGACTTCAACTCCGTAGGCAACTTGCTCCAAGAGTTCGTCTGTCTTATTACTAATTTCGAAATTAAAAGACAAAGTATCTCCCGTATTTACAATTTCTTTGGCAAAAGTTGGAGTTGAGATTTCAAGATATTGTGAAAAATCCCCAATTTCGTTGAATTGAAAAGGCTTGATGACTTCTTCAAGTACCTCGAAGCGGACATTGGCCGTCGTACCAAAGTTTAAGAAATTATCCTCTGACTGTGGCAAGAAAGTAAGTTGCAAATTATGCTCACCCAAAAAAGCAGCTGTGGTATCTAGTACACATCGATAGACAGCTTCCAGTTGCCCTGACGGAATCTGAAATTCTTTCTTCCAAGCGGATAAATATTCACTATCACCTTCCACTTTTACCAAAAAAACCTGCGCAGGTCCTGCCGTCTCTCGTGCCAAGGTAAAAGAAAGCACCCTCCTCTCTCCAGCCTCCAACTGCAAATCCAGTTCTGCCGGAGAAAGACTGATTTGAGCTGCAAAAGACTGCTTGGCTCCGAGCAAAAGCAGTAACAGCGCAAAAAATATCTTTAATTTTGACATAGATCAGAACATCAATAAATCTTTTACACTATACTAGTCTTCCTGATTTTCTCCAAAATCGCACAAAACATTTGACAAAGCATTTTCTATTTACTAGAATCCTTACGCTCCGAATTTAAGGAGTGTGTTTTCTTGGTCCTTTGACATCTAGAATGCAGTGGAGAAACGTCAATTCTATTTTATTTAAAAATCTTTCCTCTGTTCGCTACGGTGAACACGAAAGTGCTCTCAATGTTATAATTTTTGCTTCTTTAATTAGAAGCATTCATTTATTGAAGAGTTTGATTCTGGCTCAGGATTAACGCTGGCGGTATGCATAACACATGCAAGTCTTCTCTAGTTTACTAGGGAGGCGGACGGCTGAGTAACACATTGGAACCTACCCCTCGCTCAGGGATAAGCCTTCGAAAGGAGGTCTAATACCGGATGCGCCACTGTACCTCGCTACGCTCGGACAGAGCGAATGCCAAACACCTAATGCCAAATTTCAAATAAATCATTAATCATTTAAATCCAAATTTCTACGTTCAGGATTTTATGATTCGGATTTCACTTGGCATTTGGATTTAGGATTTTGGTATTCCACAAACGGAGCGCAGCGAAGTGCAGTGGTAAAAGCTTCGGCGGCAAGGGAGGGGCCTATGCCCTATCAGCTTGTTGGTGAGGTAAAAGCTCACCAAGGCTATGACGGGTAGCTGGTCTGAGAGGATGACCAGCCAGACTGGGACTGAGACACGGCCCAGACTCCTACGGGAGGCAGCAGTGAGGAATTTTCCGCAATGGGGGCAACCCTGACGGAGCAATACCGCGTGTAGGATGAAGCTTTTCGGAGTGTAAACTACTTTTATTGGGGAATAAGATCTGAAGGTACCCAAGGAATAAGTCACGGCTAATCACGTGCCAGCAGCCGCGGTAATACGTGAGTGGCAAGCGTTATCCGGAATCATTGGGCGTAAAGCGTCACTAGGGGGATTGTTAAGTTGGATGTAAAAGGCTCTGGCTCAACCAGGGTACGGCATCCAAAACTGGCTTTCTAGAAGGTAGTAGAGGTAGATGGAATTTCAGGAGTAGGGGTAATATCCGTAGATCCCTGAAGGAACACCAATAGCGAAGGCAATCTACTAGACTGTCCTTGACCCTCACTGACGAAAGCGTGGGGAGCGAACGGGATTAGATACCCCGGTAGTCCACGCCGTAAACGATGGATACTAGGCGTAGGCAGCATCGACCCTGTCTGTGCCGTAAGTTAACACGTTAAGTATCCCGCCTGAGGAGTACGACCGCAAGGTTAAAACTCAAAGAAATTGACGGGGATCCACACAAGCGGTGGAGCATGTGGTTTAATTCGATGATAAGCGGAGAACCTTACCAAGGCTTGACATCCCGAGAATCCTGTAGAAATACGGGAGTGCCTTTTGGAACTCGGTGACAGGCGCTGCATGGTTGTCGTCAGCTCGTGCTGTGAAGTGTACGGTTAAGTCCGATAACGAGCGCAACCCTTATCGTTAGTTGTATTTCTCTAACGAGACTGCCCCGCATAACGGGGAGGAAGGCAGGGATGACGTCAAATCAGCATGGCCCTTATGCCTTGGGCTACACACGTGCTACAATGGCCAGTACAATGGGCAGCGATCTCGCAAGAGTTAGCCAATCCCTAAAGCTGGCCCAAGTTCGGATTGAGGGCTGAAATTCGCCCTCATGAAGTTGGAATCGCTAGTAACCGCCGATCAGCTATGCGGCGGTGAATATGTTCCTGGATCTTGTACACACCGCCCGTCACGTCATGGAAGATGGAGACACCAGAAGATGCTTTAGCCAACCGCAAGGAGGCGAGCAGCCAAGGTGAAATCATTGACTGGGACGAAGTCGTAACAAGGTATCCGTAGGGGAATCTGCGGATGGATCACCTCCTTTCTAGGGAGATAAATGATTCTTTATTCATGTTCTATGGGTAAAAGAATCTAGGTCGGTCCTTCGTAGCTCCGCAAGGAGCGAAGAAGGATACTTGTATGACATTGTTTCTCTACTGCATTCTGGAAATCAAAGACTTTCACAAAGAAGCCTTTCTGATTATAGAAAGGTTTTTGGGTGTGATAAAATAAGAATGTAAAAATTATAATTAAATCTCTGAAATATGGAAGAATTAAGCATAGATGGTTACAAAATCGAATTAAAAACACTAGAAAGAATATCTAACAAACTATTAACTCATGGGAAGAAACAAGCTAACCAATTAAGAGCTATCCATAGAAATAAAGATTATAGAAAAGAGTTAACATTTATGTTTTTTTATGAATACAACAACGTTTATTGGAAGGATGTTTCATTGATATTAAAATTAGGAAAAAGTAATAACAAGATGTATTCCAGCATAATACTACGAACATCTTTCGAGAAATGGGTGAGATTAGGATATTTAACAAAAATAGATAAAGCATCTGAGAGAGAAAAGCACGTAAGATACGAGTATTTAAGAACTGCTTTTGTTCACTATAAAATGGCAAAGGAAGACAAGAACACTGGAGCTATCAATGAATTTAAGACTTTTTACGATAAAATCCGTGGGAATAATGACCCCGAAATACAGTTCATTAAAAAAGGGCGAGATCTAGAGCTATTCCCGAATGTTAGATCTATGTTAAGAAAAATATCCCCTAGTTTTGATAAGTTTTATTTCATCTATCAGTGGACCTGTGAACCAATTCATGGAGGACTTGTCCACTTTACTAATCAAGATCCTAATAGCGAATATAGAAGAACTTTAATGTCTTTGATAACAATAACTATAGAGATGATCAAGATAAATGATCTGATTATAAATTCAGTAGAAACAGTCCAAAAAGATTTCTCTAAAAGCACTAAAAAGTTAATTAAGGATTGTGAAGATATATTTGAGAAATCTCGAAGTAAGTAAAACTAGGTCATTGGTGGAGCTAAAGGGGTTTGGGTTTCCTAAGTTATTACCTACCTTGCTAAGGTAAGCAGGCATTCATTTCTCATCCCTACCCAAATAAAGCAAGGTTTAAGACCATGAGCAGGGTGAGGAGTGAAACAACGAACTTGTTCTGAATGAAACGACGAATGGTGGAGCCAGAGGGACTTGAACCCTCAACCCCCTGCTTGCAAAGCAGGTGCTCTAGCCAATTGAGCTATGGCCCCGTACTGTTCGCTTCGCTCAAGTACGGGGCAAGCCCCATGTACTAAAGCGTAATATAAAATCTGAACGGAATATAAATGTACTAAGCACCCATTAATGGCCCCAGGAAGCTCACGAGTAGTAGTTGGAAAGTTCCAGTCATCCACATAAAAGAGATAACAATGATAATAATTCCAACAATTTTGTGAAAAGAATAAGTTCCTCCTGCTCCTAGCCACTTTTCTGCCCACGACATTCTTCCTAGAGAATCAGCTACATTCTTGCTGTATTTAACATAGAAGAATCCTGCTACAACACCGATCAGTCCCATAAAAAAATTCATATACGTTCGTTAGTGTCCTCTCCTCTGACCTAGAAATCTAGAGCGAAGTCGAATGGTGGGCGATGGAGGATTCGAACCTCCGACCTCGTCATTATCAGTGACGCGCTCTAACCAACTGAGCTAATCGCCCTAATTTTCAGATTGGTTACCGTTAGAAACATCAGTGACGCGCTCCCCGCCCGAACGTACCGTTCGGTACGGGCGGGTAACCAACTGATCCGCCTAGGCGGAAATCGCCCTAAAACTACGGAGACATCTTATTGATTTAGGGCAGACGAGTCAAGGTTTTATGTTCCCAGATAAAAGCTTACAACCATCTCTTTCTTTTGAAAAACAGTAACATCAAGGCTAGTAGAGCAAGCATGCTTCCCGCCAGCTTCCAAAAGGCTAAGGGTTCGTTTCCAAATGGCAAGGTCACATTCATACCGTAAAGTCCCGTGATAAAAGTCAGTGGTAAGATGGTAACAGAAAAAATCGTCAGGATCTTCATCACGTTATTAATACGATGGGAAATCAAGGTTTCGTTGGTATCTTTGAGGGATTCTATCAACTCTTTGTAACTTATCAGTATATCCCAGATCTTCTCAATTTGATCAGAAATATCCCCGAAATAAACAGTCCAGTCCTGAGGTAGGAATTCCAATTGGCTATGTTCAAGTCGCATAATTACCGAACGTTGAGGCAGCATAATACGACGAAAAACAATAATATTACGATTGATACGAGCAATGTCTCGTAGCATATCACGTAGCTCCGTATTCTCTTCCTCCACAAACAAATCTTTCTCTATTTCATTCAGATTAGCTCCCACCTTATCCAAGATTGGAAAACAATACTGATAAAGTTGAGTGATAATTTCGTACAGCAAGAAGCCTGGCCCTTTCGAGAAATAATACTCTTTTTCATTCTTACGCTTGGCCTCCGTGAAGAGCTTATCGAGCGGTTTGAGAGCTCCGGAGTGCAAAGTTACCAGATAGTCCTTTCCCACAAAAATACGTACCCCACGTGAGATAATACGTTTATCTTCTTTGTTATACATCGGCACAAACAGCACCAAGAAAAGATATTTATCGTAAACATCAAGTTTCGGACGTTCCGTATCGCTCAGGCAATCCTCCAAATCCAGTTCATGAAATTTAAACTTGCGACGTAAAAAAGAGATTGATTTTTGATCCTTCTCGGTCAAGTAGTACCAAGAACACTTGGGAGTTATGACTTTTTTGAGCTGCATTGTCTTTTTGTTTAACTATCTCGAATAGTAAAGCTTTCCGTTCTTTAAGACAAGGGAAAGAAATAGATACATTGTTACATTGTTGAATTGTTAAATTGTTACATTGTTGATGTATCGCCTAACAATCTAACAAGGTAGCAATATCACAATTATGTTTCTCATTTCTCCTCCACCTGCAAAACCTCCCCAACTTTCACGTTTTCAAAATTGTCTACTGCTCCACTGCCCCACGTCACCGTAACTTGATCAACAGTATCATCTTCTCCTACTGCCATTTTTAGACTGCGCTTTTGATTAACATTCTCAGGGCTTTCGAAAAACTTTTGGGTATTTTGCAAATTTCCATCTTGAATCTCAATAGCCGCCTCAAAATTACCTTGTCCATCACCCACAAGTTCGATTTGTAAGATATTTCTACCCATTTGCTTACGCATCTCCGGCAAAGGTTTCCTGGCAAAAAGATCCGGCCCAAACCAAGGCTTTAAAACACGAGACTCAAAGAAATTATCTGTATGACGATTTCCCATTAGACGAATAACTTCTCCGATTTGCCTATCCAAAGAAAATTCAGCATCCATTTTTACTTCCCAATTACGACCATCCAAATCTTCCAAGGAAACTGAGCCACTCCCCATTTCCAAAATTCTACCAATCAGAAGTCCCCTCTCCGGATTCATCCAGAGACGATGTCTGGGGGGTACAAGTTTGCCATAGTAAGGAACATAATTTTCAAAAGCTGCTTCGATTTTTTCAGAGAAATCTCCTTTATAAAGAATTGTTCCCAAACCCAAAGAAAGTACGATATTCAAAATTAGAATCCAGACAAATTGGTACTTATAACCTTCTTTGGTTTGTTTGAATTGGTAATCAGCCAGCAAGATAAATGCAATAAATAAGGCAATCCAGAAATAGGGCAAAGTTATCAAAATAAATCCTGACAAACTGCCTGCCAGATAAGGAGCAAGTTCCCATTCGTTATTCAAAACCCGATAAATAATGATACTACCCGCCACCGCTCCCACCAAAACCGACGCCAGAAATGTCAGCCACATAAACCATTCTTTCGCCAAAAACTGCCATTTGGGAATAAACTTGATTCCTTCCTTTTTGATTTTGGATAAAGTTTTTTGGGTAAGTTCTGTCATATATACAAATTGTTAATTGTTGAATTGTTATTCATTACGGGCCGAAGGCCCCACTTCGTGGCTCATTGCTTTAGCCTACTTACCAGCTTACTCAGCTTACTTAGCTTACTCAGCTTACCAGCTTATTATTCAATTCATTCTTAAAGGCACGTTTAGCTCTGTTTAGTAGAGTTCCGATTGTCCCGACCGGTTTCTTCAAGATACCACTCATTTCTTGATAATCTTTTTCTTCCAAATATTTTAAGATCAGAACCTCACGATATTTTCTCGGTAAACGTAATAAAGTTTTGTGTACTAATTCCCCTAGTTCCTTCGCTTCCAGCTCTTTTCTTAGGTCTGTATCATCTTTCAAAAGTGCCAAATAATCATTGGTGCCATCTTCCAAACTCAGTTCTTGCATGTTTTTCTTATACTTTCTGTAATGACTAATAGCTTCATTACGCGTAATCCGATAGATCCAACTTGAGAATTTGAGTTTACTATCAAAGCTATTTAGATTCCTATAAACTTTGATAAATACTTCCTGCAAAAGATCCTCGCAAGTTTCATGACTGACATTTAAAAGTCTTTTTAAGTAGCGTAATAATTTTGCTTCATAGCGCTGAAATAGCTCATACAAAGCAGCTTCATCCTGCAAGGCCAGCCTTGCCAGTTCTTCGTCAGTTTTATATGAGAGAGCATTCCTGCGCATGAAAATGATTGTATTAAGCTAATTAGTTGCCTCTTATAACTCTAGTCCTCCCCCGCATTGTAGCACGAGGAAGGACTAGATATACCCCCTAAAAAAATCTGGATTTATACTTACTTAAGTCTTACGGCCGCGATGCATTCCTTTGCCAAGACTCAAACCCAGTTCATCACGAATCTCTTTCGCTCCATCAAGATCACCACTCTGAGCTAGTTCCATAGCCTCAGCAAACTTATCAAAGTTATCAGCAGTGACCTTATCCAAGACCTTAGCTTCACCCCGATGTTCACTCATGAGACTTTTCCAAGTTTCATAATCACGATCAGTGATAGCTTGAGAGACTGCGTCACGATGTTCTTGCATCGTATTCACCTGCTCCATGCTTTGCTCGGCAAAACTGGCAAATTCATCTTCACTGATAAATTTAGTCCAGATAGCTTGACGTCCCTCTTTAGCGCTCATAAGTTCTTGCCAAGCGGAGTAATCCTTATTAGTTAGAGCATCTTGCATAGCCTGGAAGTTCTCACTATCACCCTTCATCCCCATCCCCGGACCACCCCAAGCCAGAGCAGAGCTCGCAAAAGCGAGTAAACTTAGCGTAGCCAGTGAACTTGCCAAGATTGTTTTCTTTTTCATAAAATCTTTTTTAATTGTAATTGCTTATTTTAGTCCCCGTCAACGGCCGTAAGCGAGGAAAGAAAATTTCGAAACAACAGCTGCATAGATTAGTACGCAGCTCGAGGATTTTTTCTTTCAAAAACAAGGAAGAGGGTCTAGGGAAGAGGGTTTAGGGTGTCCGAGCTTGCCCTGAGCTTACCAAGCGAAGGGTTCCGATCCTCCTAGGCGGACCGAGTCCCGAACTTGCCTCTCCTCACCCTATCATCCCCCGCAGCATCCTAACGCGTTCCTCAATCGGCGGATGGGTGGAAAAAAGTTTAGAAGAAAACTTGCCCTTCAAAGGGTTGGCAATATAGAGATGGGCAGTCGCTTTGTTGGCAGCTTCGAGTAGTTCTTTGTCAGCTCCGATCTTTTCCAGTGCCGAGGCCAGTCCCTCAGGGTAGCGTGTCAACATCGCAGCTGAAGCATCAGCCAAATATTCACGTTTACGGGAAATTGCCAGTTTGATCAGAGTCGCAATCAGCGGCGACAGGATAGCTAAGACAAGTCCTATCACAATCATCAAGGCTTGCACCTGATTACCGCCTTTGTCACTACCATGTTTGGAATAAATACTCCAGCGCAAGAACCAGTCTGAGAGCAATGCAATAATACCGGCAAAGATCACTGCCACCGTCATGACGCGCATGTCGTAGTTCTTGATATGCGAAAGCTCGTGCGCTATCACCCCTTCCAGCTCAGCCTTATTCAGCTTCTCAATAATTCCAGTTGTCAGAGCAATCACGGCCTTATTGGGATTACGACCGGTGGCGAAGGCATTGGGAGCTGTGTCTTCGATGATATAAATCTTGGGAGTTGGAAGTCCCGCAGCAATACAGAGATTCTCAACCAAGTGGTAAATCTTGGGATTATCGTCATGCTTAAGTTCCTTGGCTTTGCTGATCCCCAGCACCATTTTGTCCGAGTAAAAATAGCCTACAAAAGCCGACGAAAAAGCAAACACCCCCGCAAAGGGCAGTAAGTAAAAGCCGTCTCCGCCAGTTGCTTCTCCGTAAACATAAGCGATTAGACAGATAAAGAAGATAAAAAGAACGATCAGTGCGACAGAGCGAATTTTGTTGGAGCTGATTTGGGAGTACATACGGAAAAGTGATTAGTGAGAAGTGAAAAGTGGAAAGGCTTTATCTCTTCACTAAGCACTAGCCACTATTCACTATCTTTAGCTTATTACAAAACTTCAAACAAGACTAGCCTCTTGATTCTTACTCCGCTTCCCGATACAATCTGGGAGCCTCTTTGCTTACGAGAAACAAAAGTACATTAAAACCGTATTACTTAAGGTAAGCAAATTTCCAAAAAATCATTATTAATCTTAATATTCAGATGAAAAAAGTTCTAGCAAGTCTCCTGCTCGCCAGTTTCATTCTCAGCGCTTGTGGCCCCCAAGCTCCCAGCACCGGTTCTTTCCAACAAGATGCCGCCAACAAGATCACTGAGGTTCAACTTACCCAAGATGATCTAGCTAAAGATTTTGCAGGCTATACGATCAAAGAAGAAGAAAACGACAGTCGTTATGGATTGGGTGGTCGAGAAGTCTATCTCATGCAGGATGAAAAGGAAGTTTTTCGCATGCGCTATATGAGTTTTGCTTCCGAGGAAGCACTCGAGACTAATCTGGCAGAGATCGGTGCCGGCGATGATATGGAAAAAGCCGGATTTGGAGAGGAAGCTTACAAATCTGAAGATCGCAAGAAAATTACATTCCGTCAGGATGACATCAAGATGGATGTAACTGTTCTGGCAGAGGCCTCTGATGGGCACGAGATGGATGAGGTTGAGGATCTAGCCGATCTGATGTTGGATAAGTTCTAAATAAGTATTAAGCGAGGTAAGTAGTAGCGGGCCTCGTGCCCGCGGTGAATAAATAATTAAGTACATGCATATGAAAAAGTTATTAGTAGCTATGATCGCTCTCAGTTTATTGCTCGCAGCTTGCGGGACACCAACTATCACAGCTGATTATGACAAAGTAGCTGAGAAAGTTTATAAGATTGGTGAATTACTTGGTAAGACTGAGGGAGATTTCCAAAAGATTACTCTGGGCGAAGATGATGTTGAATATTCCGACGAAGTCCAGGATTATTCCCAAACAATCGCTTATCTGACAGAGTTAGAGGAAGCCTACAAGAGATTCGGTGGCAATATCGGATTCAATGCTGACTTAGCTTTACTGCGTATCTTGTTGAAAAACAACGGACAAGCTCAGCATATCACCAAGAGTTTCTCTATTATTCACGAAGAAACACTTGGAATTGTGCCACAGAAATACATCTGGTACTTTGAGTTCGGCTATCAAACTAATCTCTTGGAAGAGGTACTGACTCGTTTCCAGAACGAAGAGGGAATATTCCAAGCTCCCGGAGAAAACTTTTCAGTTCCCGGCTTCGTAGAGCTACAACAGAATCTTTCTCCGGATCTGGGAGGAGCAGGCAAACGAGCTCTGAGCAAGATAGCCGGCTATGAACAGGAGTTTGGGTTGGATGAGTCTGATTTACAAAATATTTCAGCCAGCCTCAAGACCCTATTGGAAGTTTTCTAGGAAAGCGCTTTCGCAGAGCAAGACCACTTTCAGAGTAGTACGCTACTTAACTTTCTTGAAAAAAACCGAATCTTCAAGCAGGATAGCTTTGTAAAACTTATTCTAAAAATGACCATCTCGAAAATAAAACAAGCCATTCTGCTGAGTCTTGCGCTCCTAATTGCCGTTTTGTTCCTGGCATCCGGTAGTTTTTACCTTTACCTTAAACTGCAGGGCAAATCTCCGGAACATTTTGTAAACCAAGGAATTGAGTTTCTGACACAACACATTCCCCTCCTCGGTGATAATAAGGTGGAACTCACAGAGTTGGGCTCAGCTCTCAATATTCTGCCAGCAGACAGCAGCACTTACCAAGATTTGCAACTTGCTAAGGCACCTACTGAGATCAAGACTAGCATTGAGAATTACCTACAAGCTCACAATCCATCTGAGGTTTTACCTACTAGAATTATCGCTGCCAGTTTCCCCATTGTGAATCAAGGAGAAACAGTTGAGACAAAAGTTTTCCTAATTCCATACAGTCTCGCAGAAGACGAAACCTTGATGAATACGATCTTCTCTTCTTTTGAGGAAGAATCTTTTGAGCTTAGTAGTGAGACTTTTGCCGGTTACGAGACCTACATTTTGGATCAACCCGACGGTTTGAATTACTATCTCTGCCGTATCAGTACAGATTACCTACTCCTAACTGATAACAAACAGGCTCTAGCTAAGCTACTAAGAAAGCAGGATCTGACCGATACTTTGGGAGAGAAACTGGTCTTTCCGCCAGCTGAGAGTGTCTTTTATCAGAGCTACCAACAGGGAAATCCAAACCCTGACCTATTACAAAAGATTGCCAGATTGAGTGATTTTTATCCGGCCGAGAAAAGTAGTCTTCAGCTCAGTACAATGGAGAATGGACTGGTCTTTCGTAAAGAGTTAGGTATCGAGGGTAAATCTCCTGAAAGTTTTCAGGTCAAACTAAGCTTTTTCTCACCCAAAGAGAGTTTACTTTACTTTGAAGATTACGATTTGAAACAATTCCTTTATCCTCTTTTGGAAAGTAGCACCGGCAGTGAGAATAGTTATAAATTAAAAATAAAGGACCTTGTGAAGGATTTTCGTAGTAATTACGATTTGGATCTTGAAAAAGATTTACTGGATTGGATGAATCGTAATTACAGTCTCACCGTTACTCCGGTCTCCGATCCTAGTCTCTTCACCTATGCTTTTTCACTACTTATTGAGCTTGATGAAAAAGAAGAAGCCCTCCTCGGCCTAGCCAAAGCAGAAAAAGCAGTGGAGCTATATTTCGCAGGACGGTCTGATGCCACCAATAAGCTCACTTATAAATTTATTGATCAGAACTTGGGAGACTTACAACTCCGCAGCATTGCGCTCTATCCTGAATTCGGCTTACATTACACCTTTCTTGATGACAATCACTTATTAATAAGTAGTCATCTCGAAGGTATCGAAGACTTCAGCGAAGTCCGTCCCGACAAAGATTCACTAGCTACTCGCAATGCTTTGACCAAGGCTGTCGGAGAATTGGAGGGCAAAGATGTTTTAAATGTTTTTTATTGGGATGTTAGACAAAGTTTCCCTTTTGTAGATTACTTACTTGAAAAATACTTATCCGAAAAAGATGCTGTTTTCTTGAGTGATTTACTGAGAGAGTTAGATAATATCGGGCAGATCTCAGAACTCAAGAGCAACTATATTGAGCAAACCGGAATCATCAATTTTTAGATATTTAGAAATCATTAACCAAAATCACTATGGGTACACGTGGACTCTCGCTCGTCAAAACGGATGTTAAGGAATTAATTAGCTTGCTGAATAAGGCTCTGGCCGACGAATGGCTTGCTTATTATCAGTACTGGATCGGCTCCAAAGTGATCAAAGGACCTATGAAAGGTGAAGTAATCGCTGAACTGATTCAGCACGCCGCTGATGAATTACGCCATGCTGATATGTTAGTTAATCGAATTATCCAGCTGGGCGGAACCCCTATCTTGGAACCAAAAGATTGGTATGAGATGAGTCATTGTGGTTACTCCTCTCCTAGCAACCCCTTTGTTAAGAAAATTCTAGATCAAAACATTGCAGGCGAGCAATGCGCTATCGATGTTTATGAGAAACTCAGAAAACTTACCAAAGACAAAGATGAAGTAACTTACCAAATAGTGCTCAGCATCCAAACCGATGAGATCGAACATGAAGAAGATCTGCAGGCTCTTTTGGAAGATTTGGAGACGATTACGAAATAGGGGGGACAGTACTTAAGTGAATAAGTAAGTAAGTTCCGCCTAGGCGGATAAGTAGGGAAATGGTCGGGGGGAGGCAGGGACTAGGGTTGAGGGGTGGGAGAAGTGGCTCTATTGTTATATTGCTCCCTTGTTGTTTTGTAGTCTGTCGTCTGTTTTTTGTATTCGGAGTCCCGAAAGTAATTTGTTTTTCAGACGAATTCAGCCTGTATTATTCGTTCCAGTCTATCACTTCATGAACCTCGTTTTCAAGTACGGCGAAAACTTTTCGAAGATCCGCTCCGCGAGCTTGCACGGTACGTGTCGGCAATACAGGACTAAATAAAAGCCACTCTTGTTTAAAGATTTCCGGATCAAGATAAATCGGATACTCGGCGTCAAAGGCAAAGGGATAAGCGCAACCCGGCTGGGCACCGAAATGTGTTTGCAACTCATCAGGATTGACTAGGCGTACTTTCTTGACCTCTAACTTAAGCTTAATGGCAGCAAAATTAACTCGTTTCCCCTGCAAGGTCACATAAACCAGCAACTTTTCATCAGCCTTCAGCACCATACATTTCATTTCCGTACCAAAGAAAGCAGCTTCTTTCTGCACCGCAGCTAGATCTTCGTAATTTAAGGCTTCTCGATGCTCGAACAGTTTATATTCGACCTGATGCTGATCCAACAGTGAGATTAATTTTTGATAAATTTCCTGAGAATTGATCATAGAAAGATGACTTGGTTTCACTTCTGGAGCGGGATACGGGCCCGCCTGCGCTCTATCGAGCTTCGTCGGGTAAAAATCGTCGTGCCTACGGCAGATCCGCCTCCGGCGGAAACCCGCGTATTAAGCTTACCTGCCCGCCGTAGTAAATGCGGCCATGGAGCGGGATACGGGAATCGAACCCGCGTCTTAACCTTGGGAAGGTCACATACTACCATTGTACTAATCCCGCAAATTGAGAAATTACTAATTACTAATGTCTAATTTCTAAACAATTTTTTATTAGAAATTAGTTATTAGTCCTTAGATATTTTCCTAGTTCTCTGGCTGCATTTTCTGCCGGAATATCTTTTTTAGCAAGTTTTCCTTTTTGATATAAATTCACCATCCCATCCTTCCCCCCAACCAGTGCGAAATCCGCATCACGCGCTTCTCCTAGACCGTTCACAACACAACCCATGATGGCAATTTTGACTCCTTTTAAGTTGCTGAATTTTTCTTTAATCTCCTGAGTAAGCTTTTCAATATGAAAGAGTGTTCTCGAGCAACCAGGACAAGACACAAATTCTGTTTTACTAATTCTACGCTTAACGACCTGAAGTAAACTGTACGCAAGTTCCACTTCACAGACAGGATCTTCGGTCAGAGAAACTCTGATCGTGTCCCCTATTCCTTCCATCAGTAGAGTGCCGATTCCAAGTTCCGATTTAATTCTCCCTTCTTCCCCACTGCCCGCTTCCGTCACACCCAGATGCAGAGGATAGTCCATTTTGGCTTTGTCCATCTCTCGCACAAGTAAGCGATTGGCCTCGATCATCATTAAGGGATCCGAAGCTTTGATAGCTACAATTAAATCTTCAAATTCCCGTTCACGGAAAAAATTTAGATATTCTATAGTCGCAGCAGCCATAGCTGTGGCATCTTCACCAAATTTCTCAATCTGATCTTTTGAAAGTGAGCCGTGATTCACCCCTATTCTTAAAGGTTTGTTTAACTGCTTCGCAGCTTTGATTAAACTTTCCAGCTCAGCCTTGGGAAAATTTCCCGGATTAATACGCACTTTATCAGCCACGCGTAAAGATTCGATCGCAACTTCGGCATTAAAGTGCACGTCAGCTATCAAAGGAACTTGCACCTTCTTTTTTATCTCTGCGAAAGCTGCAACATGCTGCAAACTAGGGACAGCCAAGCGCACCAGTTCAGCACCGGCCGAGACGCAAGCCCTGATCTGCCGAACACTGGCATTGATATCCAAAGTATCGGTATTTAGCATAGTTTGAACTCGGACGGGATTAGCTCCTCCGATTTCGACATTGCCAACTTTGATAATACGAGTTTTACGACGCTGCATTTCTGGCATAGAGCAATTTACTGCGGATAGCATTCTAGCAAGATGTACAGACAATTGATAGATATAACCATTAACTTAAGTGCAAGTGTGAGTCCCAAAGGGAGGCCTTTGGCCTGCAAGAATCTAGTCATCCCAATGGGACCCCTTTGGGGCTAGTTAAAAACACCCTAAACCCTCTACCCTAGTCCCTGTTTTTATTCGCATCATTCCCTATTTTTACCTGCCGGAGCTTAAGGAGCGTAGGCATGGCGTAATGGTCCCATCTTCTTATTCGGATCAAAAATTCGTAGATTCGTAATGGTCCCATCACGTCTTAATCTTTCCTTAATCCTTCAATTCGTTTCACTCTCTCAGGACAAGTGTCAATACATTAATGACTATAGTAAGCATTGCTAGTACCTTGCTTGTGGTGAGTGTAGCGAAGCGGAGTCGAACCATCTTTGTGTGCTAGAGTTAGTTCAGGGTGATGGGGAACCCCGGCACGCTCGCTCGCGAGCGACGTGCCCCGGGTGGGGTGTTATGCCCAAATTTCTGAGATTTGTGCTAAAATCCAGCTCGTAGTCTTTAGGCCGATGTAGCTCAGTTGGTAGAGCAACGGTATCGTAAACCGTGGGTCACCGGTTCGACTCCGGTCATCGGCTCCAGAAAATTTACTAAGCGAAGGCGGGGTAGGCAGGTATAAAGTCCAACCGTGAGCTATATAGGTTTCAGACGAAGGCTGACCTGCCGCAGGCATGGCGACTCCGGTCATCGGCTCCAAATGATCCGCAGAATAAATAACATTAGGCTTGAGAAAGATGCCAAGCTGTGCTTTGATATGCAGGTAACCAAAGACTATATGGATTCTGTTTCGAACTTTTTTACCAATTTCTGGAATGCGCTTACGGATCGCTTCTCTTTCTTTTGGACTAGTATAGATTTTGAAGCACATCCCTATTATTGGGTTGATATCTTGTTATTAGCAATCATCTTCTACTATATTTACGTTTTAATCAAAGGTACTCGCGCCGTTCCTATTATCACGGGTGTTGTGATCTTGGCAGCTGTTTCTTTTCTGAGCAATCAGATGCAACTCTCTGCGCTCAGCTGGATCCTGGGACATGTGATGACCGTCTTGATCATTGCTATTCCGGTCGTCCTCCGAGATGAATTTCGGAAAGCTTTGGAACGTATCGGACAGACTAAGTTTTTTCGTTCCAAACAAAGTCCGGAAGGTTTTAAAAAATTAATTACAATTGTGACAGATGCTGCGCGTAATTTTTCTGAAAACAAGATTGGCGCCACTATGGTGATCACGAGAGATGTCAACTTATTAGAGTATGAGCAAACCGGTGAACCGATCAATGCTGAACTTTCTTTTCCCATCTTGCTCAATATCTTCTTTCCAAACTCCCCTTTGCATGATGGAGCTGTGATTATCGAAGGAGATAAGATCAAAAGCGCATCTTGTGTTCTACCGCTAGCTATCAAAGAAACTGATTTTAAATTTGGCACCAGACACAAATCAGCGTTGGGACTTTCGGAACAGACAGATGCCTTGGTAGTCGTTGTTTCTGAGGAAAAGGGCCATATTTCCATAGCCAAAGAAGGAGAGATGACACTCAACCTCTCGCCGGCGAGATTGCAAAGCTTACTCACAGAAGAACTCTTGCCTCACATGAAGAGACGTCAGAAGAAAGCTGATAAACGTAATAAGAATTAACAAATAAAAATATGTTAACCGAAACCTTCAGTAACACGACTTGGATCCTCATAACACTAGCCGTACTGTGGAGCATCCCATGGAAAGCTGTTGCTCTCTGGCAAGCAGCACGCAATAGCCATAAGGGCTGGTTTATTGCCCTGTTAATCATCAATACCGTAGGTATTTTGGAGATTATCTATATCTTCGGATTCAGCAAGAAGGGAAGCAAGAGTAAGTAAGTAAGTACTTAAGTACTGAAACACTTAAGTACTGTTTCCTCCGAGTCCCTTTCTTCCCCAAACATTTTCACTATGATCGCTTGATTAGAATAGGTTCTACGTGTTAAATTGTAGATCCCTCCTAAAACGAAGCTACTCATGTTAACAGAAATCCGTTGGCATTCCAGAGCCGGACAAGGAGCCATCACGGCTGCCAATGCTCTGGCGCATCTTGCTATTCAAACAGGTAAAAAGGGCCAATCTTTCCCTGAATTTGGAGCTGAAAAGCGCGGTGCTCCCGTCAAAGTTTTTAACCGTATTGGAGAGCATAAGATCGAGATCACGACCGAGATTGAACATCCGGACATCGTGATTCTACTCGACACGACACTGGTTAATCACGAAATAAGTTATGATGATGTTCTGGAAGGCCTGAAGACGGATGGGATTTTGATTATTAATACTGAGCAAAAAGATACTAAGTTTAATCAGCTTTTCTCCGGTAAGATTTATCATATCGCAGCCAGTAAGATTGCTCTCGAGAAACTTCAAAGAGATCTACCAAACGTGCCCATGCTGGCCGCTCTACTTCAAGTCAGTAAGTTACTCGAATACAAGACAACCGAACAAGAACTTGAAAAATTACTATTAGAAAGTTTCCCAACTCCGATCGTAGCTGCCAATATGCAAGCCTTTAAAGACGCTTATGCCAAAGTCCAGCAAGCACAATAAGTTAAAAGGATGGAAGGAACTCCCTCCGGGTGCCGTAGTGCAAGAACCCGGCAGTTCCCAAGACTACCAAACAGGCAACTGGAATCCCGATGTGGAAGTGCAGTGGATCCCTGAAACCTGCATCAATTGCAACCTGTGCTGGACGGTCTGCCCAGATGAAGCGATCATAGTAGACGAGCAAGGTAATATGAAAGGGGTAAATCAAGACTTCTGCAAAAAGTGCGGACTTTGTGTAGATATCTGTCCGACAAAGAGCAAGTCCTTGAAGATGGTAAAGAAGCAAAAAGAAGATATATAAACGTAAAGACGCATTGCAATGCGTCTCCTACAAAGCTATGACAACATCAATGGATGGAAATCACGCCGCCGCTTACGCTATGAAGCAGATCAATCCTGACGTGGTTGCCGCATACCCGATTACACCGGTGACTTACCTGATGGAAGCTTTTACGCAGTATGTCGCGGATGGCCAGATCGATACTGAGATGATCCTAGTCGAGTCTGAACATAGCGCCATGAGTGCCTGTGTGGGGGCTGCTGCTTGTGGCACTCGAGCTATGACAGCTTCCGCATCACAAGGACTGGCACTGATGCACGAAGTTCTTTACAACGCTTCCGGCATGAGACTACCGATCGTAATTATTGTTGGCAATCGTGCACTCTCTGCCCCCCTCAGCATTCACTGTGATCACTCTGATAGTATGGCTGAACGCGATAGCGGCTTCATCATGATCTATGCCAAAGATGCTCAGGAAGTTTACGATCTGACCTTACAAGCATTCCCGATTGCGGAGCATAAGAAAGTACGCACCCCTATCATGATCTGCATGGACGGGCTCGAAACTACGCATACGATACAGCCTTTGGAGCTTTTGGATGATCAAAAGGTCAAAACTTTACTAGGCGAAAATAATCCTTTTCAATCCCTCCTGGATAGCAAAAATCCGATCACTTACGGTGCCGCCGTCAAGCCTGATTATTATTTTGAACATCGCAGAAATCAGCTCGAAGGAATGATGCAAGCAGGAAGTGTTATCAAAGAAGTTGGCACAGCTTATGGCAAGTTAAGCGGCCGAGATTATAGTGAACCGATCGTAGTAAGTGGTCCCGAGAAAGCTAAGTATGCCGTCATTATGATCGGATCATTTGCCGGAACTTTTGAAACATATTTACCAGAACTAAGCGATGAAGTGTCCTTGCTCCGAGTCCGACAGTACCGTCCTTTCCCAACAGAAAAGCTGCTTAAGATTTTAAAAGATTACGAAAAAGTCGCAGTCCTTGATCGCACTTCTCCAGCCGGTAACAGCGGAGGTCCACTCTTTACGGATGTGGTGACCGCACTGCAAGGGACCGGAATAAAAGCACGAAATTACATCTACGGGTTAGGAGGAAGAACACTGCTAAAAGAGAATGTGGAGCAAGTGGTGGAAGATTTTAGTAAAAAAACTCCAACGCTACAATTTCTTAACTTACGAGATTAAGTAAGGGCGCGAAATTTCGCGCCCCTGACAAAAAATATTATGACAACGCTCAAACAACTTGCCGGTAATAAACCAAGATTAGTCAGCGGCCATCGCCTCTGTCCGGGCTGCGGCATGCCTGCCATTTTGAAGCAAGTTACCAGTGTCGTTAGTGACCCTATGGTCATTATCAATGCTACCGGTTGTTTTGAGATCTGTACCGGTGCTTACCCCTATACTTCTTGGAATTGTTCTTGGATTCATTCACTTTTTGAAAATACGGCGGCGGTTGCCAGCGGAGTGGAATCAGCTTACAAAGCTCTCCAGAAACGTGGCAAGCTGCAAGAGAACTTCAAATTCCTAGCCCTTGGTGGTGACGGAGGAACTTACGATATTGGTTTTCAAGCTCTGTCAGGTGCTATGGAGCGCGGACATAAATTTGTTTACCTGTGCTTTGACAACGAGGGGTATATGAACACCGGCTACCAAAGAAGTGGTGCGACTCCACTTTATGCTCACACCACAACTTCGCCGGCCGGGAGCGCGATTCCGGGTAAGACCCAAGGACGCAAGGATCTGACCGGCATCATGGTAGCTCACAAAATTCCCTACGTTGCGCAAGCTTCAGCCAGCAACTGGGCTGATCTGACCATGAAAGCCGAGAAAGCTTTTGAAGCTGATGGTCCCGCTTTCCTCAATGTTCTTTCACAGTGTCCTACCAGTTGGAAAACGAAACCCGAAGATGGAATCAAGAAAATGAAGCAAGCTGTAGAGAGTAATTTTTGGCCACTCTATGAAGTTGAACATGGAAAATATAAAATAAACTATAAGCCCAAAGAACGTCTGCCAATCAAAGAGTGGCTCGCTGAACAAGGCCGTTTTAAACATCTCTTCAAAGAAGGTAACGAGAAATTAATCGCCGAGATTCAAGAAGATGTTGATGATGCTTGGAAGGGGCTACTAGCCAAGGAGAATAACTAAATTCTAATTTCTAATGTCTAATCAATGACTAATGATCAATCTCCAATGTATCTAAATTTGGCATTGGATTTTGGATTTAGATATTGATTAGTAATTAGATCAATTAGTCCTTAGAAATTTCCAGAACACTTATCCTAAACCACTAGCTAATAGATATGCTTAAGATTTCCCAATCCGATCTCGTCGAACTGATTCGTAAAACAAGTTGTGAGTTACCACAAGATGTTTTGAAAACCTTACAAGCTGCACACAGGAGAGAAACAGCGAAACGTGCTAAGTTTGTCTTGGAACAAATCCTCCGCAATTTACGTATGGCTGAAAAAATCGAGCAACCAATTTGCCAAGATACCGGTGTAATTCATACTTACGTTTATCATCCCAAAGATTTAGATCTAGAGAAGTTCCGTAAACTCTTCCTTGGCGCCGTCAAAAAAGCTACACAAAAAGGATACCTACGGCCAAACTCAGTTGATTCTTTGACTAGTGCTAACAGCAACACCAATATCGGACCGGGTACGGGTAAGTTTGAGTTTAAAACTTGGAACAAACCTTACGTAGATATCGTCATCATGCTCAAGGGCAGCGGCTCCGAGAATGTTTCCCGTCAGTACAAATTGCCCTCTGCCAGTTTGCAGGCTGACCGTGATTTAGCTGGAGTGGAGAGATGCATCCTAGACGCTCTCGTTCATGCTCAAGGTCGCGGCTGCAGTCCTGGTTTCCTCGGGGTTTGTATCGGTGGCGACCGTGAGAAAGGTTATCGCGTCTCGAAGCGTCAGTTTTTACGTAAAGTTCAGGACAAAAATAAGATAAAGGAATTAGCCAAATTGGAAGATCAGATTCTGAAGAAGGCCAATCAACTCAATATTGGTCCGATGGGACTAGGAGGAAAGACAACTTTGTCCGGTGTCAAAATAACTGCCATTAACCGTCATCCCGGTTCTTATTTTGTGACAATTAGCTACATGTGCTGGGCCTACAGACGACAAGGAGCACGTTTTGACAAAGATGGTAAATTTATGAAATGGATCTATTAAGTAATGCCAAAATCCTAAATCCAAATGCCAAATGAATTCTCAATCTTTAAATCTAAAAACGAGACACGAAAATTTCAAAGATTTGGATTTTAAAGATTCCCTTGGATTTTGGTATTTGTAATTTGGATTTATTATGAATATTTCTACTCCTTTAAGTAACGAAACCATTGCAAAACTCCAACTCGGAGATATTGTTTATATTACAGGGAAACTTTTTACGGCACGTGACAGAATTCATAAATACTTAGCCGAAGGCAATGCTCCACCGGTCGATCTTCAAGGACAAGTTATTTATCATGCCGGACCGATTGCGGTTCGTAAAAATGGCAAGTGGGAGTTTTGGGCTTTTGGGCCGACTACTTCCGTCAGGCAGGAACCCTACACTCCTTACTTGATTGAGAAACTGGGAGTCAAGGTGATTATCGGAAAGGGTGGTATGGGGAAGGAAGTCCAAGAGGCTTGCCGTAAACATAAAGCTGTTTATCTGCACACTATCGGAGGTGGTGGAGTGATCTTAGCCAATTGTGTCAAGAAGGTTAGCAAGGTTTACTTGCAAGAGTTCGGGATGCCGGAAGCGATGTGGGAAGTTGAAGTGGAAGGATTCCCAGCCATCTGTACTATTGACTCGAGAGGACAGAGCCTGCATACTGAAATCCACGATCAATCTATACAAAAATTAGAAAAAACGAATGGAAAACACCAAAAAAAATTGCAGCATCCAAAACATTCGCAAGTTAACAAGTAATGTTCTGGAGTTCACATTGCAGCTTAATGAAGACTTTGAATTTACGGCTGGTCAGTTTTTGACAGTGCATTTTGAGCACAATGGGGCAGAGATCAAACGTTGCTATTCCATAGCTTCCGGTCCGGAAAACAAAAGAGAACTAGTACTCATTGTTAAACTTTTGGAAGGAGAGGAGCGCAAAGCTTCGAGATATTTTGAGAAATTACAGACCGGTGATGAACTTACACTTAGCGGACCGGCTGGAAAACTTGTTTTGGAGGAAAGCGAGAAAGAAGTTTTAATGATCGCGACAGGCACAGGCATTGTCCCTTTCTTATCAATGCTAAAAACTGAACTTCCTCGCAGCAAACGGCGCTTTCAACTTTTTTGGGGCTTACGCTATAGCAAAGATATTTTTTATCAGGATGTACTGCAAAGCTGGAAGGAAAATCATCCAAATTTTAACTATGAAATCACAATCTCCAGAACTGAACTCGATGCTTGGCAAGGAAAAAGAGGACGTGTTAGTGAGCATGTTAAACAGCTTACAGATTTGCAAGCCAAACAGATTTACCTTTGTGGTAATCCTGAAATGGTCAATGAAATTCTTAGCTATCTAGATCAGCAAGGCAAAAGTAGAGAAGAGTTACATTTTGAAGCTTATTAAAAAATATGATCCAATTCGACAACTACGACATCGAGAAGCTAAAAAACACTCTGGCCAATGCCAAGAAGATTTTACTAATCTCACATCGCAGTCCCGATGGTGACACACTTGGCTCCACTTTGGCCTGGTATTTTGCTTTACTTTCTAAGGGAAAAATTGTTTATCCTTTTTGCGTAGATCCCCTACCGGACAAGATGCAGTATTTACCGGCTTGGGACAAGATGACAAATAAACTCCCCAATTTGGAAAGTATAGATCTGGTGATTATCAATGATCACGGTGACTTGAAGCTGAGCGGTTTAAATGAAGTCAATGATCAAATTTTGGCAAGGAAACAGGTCATCAATATCGACCATCATCCTTCCAATGATTTTTTTGGCCATCAGAATTTCGTTTTCACGGATGCGGCCTCCTGCACTCAGATCGTGACACAGCTTTTGAAAAAATTAGGATTTCGCATCACTCCCGACATGGCAACCTTATTACTCAACGGCTTATATACGGACACCGGCAGTTTCCAGCACAGCAACACCAGTCCGGCTGCCCTAGAAACCGCTGCTCTCCTCATGAGCTACGGTGCGAATTGGAACTTGATCGTCAAAAATGCTTTCAAAACCTTGCCGGTCTCAACCATGAAACTCTGGGGACACGTGCTGGCTAATATGAATACCAATGCCAAAGGCATCACTTCGAGCACGGTCACTGAACACGATCTGGAAGATGCCAAAGCTGACTCATCCGAACTGGAAGGGGTCGTGAACTTCCTCAACGCTGTGCCCAACACCAAGTTTAGTGTACTGCTTTCTGAGCGCGGTGATGTCGTCAAAGGTTCACTCCGAACTCCCAAGGACGATGTGGATGTAGCCAAGATTGCCTCCTTCTTCGGTGGTGGTGGACACGTCAAAGCAGCCGGATTTGCTGTGAAAGGCAAGATCCAGCGTGAAAAGAATAAGCAGGGAGTGGTGGCCTAAGGATTAGGAACAGGATCCAAAGAACGTGTTGCTTGGCCATCCTCGTCTTCATCGATAAATATTCCACTAAAATCCATCTCCCAGTCAGCATTTTTAAGACTATCCAGTGCTTCATCATCACTTGCAATATTTGATTGGGAACATTGCTGGCCCGTTAAGACAGCTTCGAGATCAAATTGTACTTCACCTTGCGCATCAATTGCGAAGGGAGCATTTCTTAATCTGGCAAGAACTTCCCTAAAGTGAGTCATTTCTTTTTGATGCAACTCTGGCAGATTATCAGTTCCTCGCCAGCTTTTCTGGCCAAGCCATAACTCAGAAGAGTCGCTGTGCCAACTAGTAAATAACCTATTATAAATTTTCCTATATTACTTTTCCAAAAACCGCCAAATCAAGTCATTTTCAATTTTCCTTTGCTGCTCTTCGGTCAAGTCATCAAAGTTTTTGATAGCTTCGAGCTTACGAGCCTCTTGTAGATCTGGGGAACTATTCATAATAGATTATATTGAAAAGGATGGTATTTTAACATAATGTTTAGATAAAACAAGCTTGCTTAGTAAATAATGTGACTAAAGCCATGCTTAGACTTTATCCTAAAATGGCCTTTTGGGGGCTTAAGCTAAATCTTAATATTTCCTTAATCTTTCGTTGCTATATTTAAGAAAGGGGGCTGCCCCCAAGCTTTCATACACCGCAAAACATTCATGTAGAAACAACCCATTTTTATATTGTTAAATAATTTTTCATTTTTAATTTATAATTTTACATTTATTTGTATCCCAACTCACTGGCAATCAAGAGTTTCCCCTGCTACAATGCATGCACTTAATTACTAGAATGTCTTCAAATAAGCAAGCAGATACCGAGGATAACTGGATCTACTCCGACAAAGTTCGCGATCATTTCTTCAAGCCACGCAACGTCATGGAAGATGAAGAAGAAAGTTTCGCGGCCGACGGCGAAGGAATGGTCGGCAGTCCGGCCTGTGGTGATATGATGAAGGTTTGGATCAAGGTCAAAGATGACAAGATAGCCGCCTTTAAGTGGCGAACTTTTGGCTGTGCTTCAGCTATTGCGACTACTTCGATTCTCTCCGAAATGGTAATTGGCAAGACACTCGATGAAGCTTACAAGATCACAGCCGAAGATATCGTCAAAGGGTTAGATGGACTTCCTCAGAATAAAATCCACTGTTCTGTGCTGGGTGATCAGGCCCTCAGAGCAGCGATTGATAATTACAAAGGGAAAATTAATCCAAACACTATGTCTGAAGCTAAAGTTATCTGCACCTGCATGGGCGTGACTGACGAAGATATTAAAAAGGCTGTAAAGGACGGTGCCAAGAATTATGAAGAGGTACAAGAGAAAACTCAATGTGGCACGGTTTGCGGCATGTGCGAGGAAGAGGTCAAGAAGATTATAAAAAAGGCAGAACTATGATTACGCAGATTAAATGATTACCATGATTTCTAAGCGCTTCTAGAAGAAGCGCTTCTCCTAATCATAGTCCATCAGTAAATCATTCTAATCATAGTTCAAGACAATGGATATCAACAAAGTTCTCTGCAAACTGGAAGAATACCTCAAAGACAAGCATCCGCCAGTCATCGACCTACTTGCCAGTAAAGGCGCCGATCCCTTCAA
>JAQVLK010000079.1 GCA_028704165.1 Candidatus Altimarinota bacterium
GTGATACAAGCGTAAGGTGCCTCATCATCACCGGTAATATAAATTGCCTTTACAGAAATGACTCCCGATACTTCGATTCCATTTTCAACTGCCTGCTCTGATTCCTTAATCAGATATCCATCTACATGGCACATCTGTAATATTTTTGGATTTTTATCACCTGTCTTTAGGACACTTGTAACCTTCATTTTACCTGTGTTTTTCATTAACAGACTTCTGCAGGAACCCTGACGCAAAACAGGTTCTACATCCTGCATAATACCATAAATATCAGTAATCACCTGAAGTGTCTGGGTTTCCATTAGTTTTATATTCATGTTAAGCACAATATCAATTCCTAAAATTCTTTCCTCGCCGTCAAAATCAGGTCGAATTTCGACATCCTCATGTTCAATATCATAAGTAATATCCGAAACCATTTTTTCGTCGCACCCACTAACATCCATCATGCCATTTATTGGTCTTGTTACCTCATAATAACGAACGGGACTATCGTCACCCTCACCTTCATAAATAAAGAAAATGGAGAGTTCTCCCTGTATTGCTACCTTGCCTTCCATGAGTCTAAATTCCATTGCGTTTAACTTCATATCTTTCCATATCAAATCAAACATATTTGGCATTCCACTTGGCAGCTCTACTTCTTCCTTTATTCTATAAATATCCTTCGTGTCTACCGTAAGTACAGTCACGTTCATTGGCTTTTTCAATACTTCCATCGGTCCGCTTCCTACTATCTCTACAACAGCGTCCTCATCATACAGTTCATCTACTGATAGAGTCATGGAAAATAGGGTCCGAATGCTCATTTTACGTGAATTAATAAGACCAACGCTTAAATCCTCTAACTGGTTTTTTACAGAGACCGTATCATTGGCTGTTACCTTCTCCATATGCACCCTTTCCTCAAAGGGGATAGTACCTTCCATACAGCAAAGGTTCTTATCCTCTTCATCGGATAAATATAATATGGAGTAGCAAAGTTTTCCTCTAACTACTACATTGTCTGTAACCGGCCGCACTTCTTCCACCATTATTCTGCCTTTTTCTGTTATTAGTCTAAAAGCATCCGGCTTCTGGTCGGAAATATTAATGTCTTCTTCCATCGTTACCTGTGTGGCTGCCTTGCATTTCACCCTGTCCATATGTATGTTCTTTCTAATCAGCTCCACGCCTCTTACCTCCTTGACAAACATCTGCCTTACCAATTAATATGCCTGGTTTGCAAAATATATGCAAAGAACTGATTTCGCTTACGAACATCATACATATTTTATTTAGCACAACCAATCAGGTCATTTATGTCATTTACCTTTTGATTCTGCATAAATCTTTCGATGCCACTAATGACTTCTTCCGTCAGATAAGGATTTACAAAATTCATGGCTCCAACCGCTACCCCAGTAGCACCCGCCATCATAAATTCTATTGCATCCTCTGCATTAGCAATTCCACCCATACCAATAATGGGGATTTTCACTGCATTTGCACACTGATATACCATTCTAACTGCTACCGGTTTGATTGCAGGACCAGATAGTCCACCGGTCTTATTGGCCAGTGCAAAAGCCCTTTTATTAATATCAATCTTCATTCCCGTTATGGTATTGATCATGGATAGTGCGTCCGCACCTGCCGCTTCTGCAGCCTTTGCCATTTCTGTAATATCACAAACGTTGGGACTTAGTTTCATGATGACCGGCTGCTTTGACTTATCCTTAATACGCTTGGTTATATCGAATACAGTTTCTGCCTTCTGTCCGAATGCAATTGCTCCTTCCTTTACATTTGGGCATGATATATTGATTTCCATCATGTCGATTTCAGTATCAGATAGTTTTTCCACCACTTCCAAGTAATCTGAAACAGATTTTCCACATACATTGACAATGATCCTGGTATCATATTGTTTCAAAAAAGGAATATCTCTTTTGATAAAAACATCAATACCTGGATTCTGTAGTCCGATTGCATTCAGCATTCCGCCATATGTCTCTGCGATACGTGGTGTCGGATTACCCTCCCAAGGAATATTGGCTACTCCTTTTGTCACAATAGCACCTAGCTTATTTAGATCCACAAATTCCCCATATTCCATACCGGAGCCAAAAGTACCGGAGGCCGTCATTACGGGATTTTTAAATGATACTCCTGCAATTTCAATACTCGTTTTTATCATTAGATCATAACCTCCTTCGCTTCAAATACCGGTCCATCGGTGCAGATTCTCGCATTATTAACATGAGAGTGCGCATCTTTGCTTGTCGTTTTGCATACACATCCAAGGCATGCACCTACACCGCATGCCATACGTTCCTCAAGTGAAATATAAGCGGATATGTCCTTTTCCTTTGCATATTGCTTAATTGCTCTTAACATCATCATTGGTCCACAGGCGTATATTAAATCTCCATTTAATTTATTGGAATCTACGGCATTTATTACGTTGCCTTTCGTCCCAAAGCTTCCATCCTCTGTTGCAATAAGTACATCCCCGTACTGTTCCAATTCTTCCTTCAGGAACATATCATCATTCCGATATCCGATAACGGTTGTTATTTTATTTGCTATTGGTTTACCAAATGTTCCACTACATTCATCGTAACCACTTAAACGTTTTGCAAGTTCCAGAATGGGAGGAATCCCGATTCCCCCGCCCATCAAGATGGCATTTCTGCCCTTTGCTGCCTCCAATGGATATCCATTTCCCAGTACACCTAAAAGAAATATTCTTCTTCCCACTTTATAGTGTGAAAATTCTGTTGTTCCCTTTCCTGCAATACGATAAACAAGACGCATGGTTCCTTGTTTTTTATTCGTTTCACAGATACTGATTGGTCTTGGCAGAAGCGTGGAATCCTTTGTTGGATAAACTCCTACGAATTGTCCGGGTTTTGCATCCATCGATAGTTCTGTTTCTATCCAGAGTTCATAAATATCTGGTGCTATTTCATTACTTTCCAAAACCATTCCTGCTGTCTTCTTTTTCATTTCAAATTCCTTTCTCTGTTGTAGGAAATCTATTTTGTATTTTCGTCATCATCTTTGTATACGATCTTGCCATTACAGATAGTCATAATGACTTTAGCCATTAATTTTCGATTCTTGAAAGGAGAATTTTGCGATTTAGATGCAAATTCTTTTACTGACCAGGTCCGACCAGTGTCTACAATACATATATCAGCCGGTCCATTTTCTGCAAGATATCCTGCATTAATTTGATATAATTTGGCTGGATTTAGGCTCATTCTGCAAAATAATTGCAAAAATGGCATATTTTGTCTATAAATTAATTCTTCATACGCAATTGAGAAGGCAGTCTCAAGTCCAATAATTCCACTCGGTGCTTCTGTGATTTGCTTGTCCTTTTCTTCTTTTGTATGAGGTGCATGATCGGTAGCAATGATATCAATTGTACCATCCATAAGTCCTTCAATAATTGCTTTTCGATCTTTCTCCTCTCTGAGCGGAGGATTCATTTTAGCAAGTGTTCCGAATAAAATAACAGCCTGTTCGTTTAAAGCCATGTGGTGTGGAGTCGCTTCCGCATGAATATGATGGTTATTATCTTTTAATTTGTAAGTCCGTATTAATTCAACAGCCTCTTTCGTACTGATGTGTTGAAAATTAACCTTTGCCCCTGTCTCAAGAGCTATCTTTAGATCTCTTTTCACCATGGTAATTTCAGCTTGTCGATCTGAGCCTTCTATATGAAAGAACTGTGAAG
>JAQVLK010000080.1 GCA_028704165.1 Candidatus Altimarinota bacterium
TGGTTATGGTGGGTTTCACCGGCTGCAACAGGCTGACTTGTAAAACCATACACGAGGCGGCGGCCAAGGGCGACCTTGCCGATGTAAAAAGGCATCTGCAAAAAGGCGCGGATGTGAATATCAAGGTCGATAATGACTGGACACCGCTGATTTACTCCGTGTTCAACGGCAAACAAGATGTGGTTGTATTCCTTATCAGCATAGGCGCAGATGTAAACGTCGCAAGTCGTATTACCGGCTGGACGCCGCTGCATGTCGCCGCAGACAAAGGATATTTGGAAGTGGTTGAAACCCTGGTTAGTGCAGGGGCAAACGTAAACGCAAAAGACACTGTCGGCATGACGCCAATAAACTCCGCGGTGGGCGATGGTCATAAAGATGTGATTGAATTCCTCAAACAGCATGGCGCAAGCGGGGAAGATTTATAGAATTAACGGTCACCGATATGGAAATAAAAAAACATAATTCCGGCATTGCCCTGGTCATGGTCCTAGGGATTCTCTCGGTGATGCTGATTTTGGCGGTGGCGTTTGCCATCGCGATGCGCACGGAGCGCATGGCGGCCGGGAATTATGCCGATAGTGTCCGCGCCCGCCAGTTGGTGCATGTGGGAATTGCGCGGGCAATGGCTGATATACAAAACAACCTTTGCCTGCCGGATCGTATAGTGGTCGGCCGTGATGTTAATCCGAAAATAACTGTCATGGGCGGTGGAACATGGGAGTTGAAAGATTTGGTGGTGTTTGAAACCTCGGACACATTCCCTGATCCTATTAGTATAAACCGGCCATATGAGATTTCTTATTCTGAAGGGACAGATGTCCGTTTACGGAACGTTATGTTAACCACGGAAGGAAAACTGCCTGATACCATTGCGCCATCAGAAACTGTTATTCTTGATGCAGGCAGTTTAAAAACATCAGGAATGCGCCTTTATTATCGTGGAACGCCGATTTATTTGACGGGCAATGATGCAACGTATTATGTAATCCCCATTGATCAAACCCATATTAAACTGGCAAATAGTTATGATAACGCATTGCAGGGTACGGCGATAATCCCCGTGGCGGGAACGCTTAATCTAAAGCCAATTCATTATATGATTCCTGTTCATCGAATTATGAGTCAAGACCGTGTTAATAAAACAATAACACTGAACAAAAAATGCAAGTTCAAAACCGGCGACGCCGTAACATATTATTCTCCTGCATACACGACAGACGGGGCAGTTTATTACGTGCGTGTTGTCGAGTCAGATATAATTCAGTTAGCTGAATCCTTTAATAAGGCTGTTTTCGGAGATTGCCTAAATGTTGAGCCATTTAATATAAATGGATATTTGAAGAAACGTGGCTTTCTTGCGCCTCCTTGGCCTGGCTTTGCTTCATACACGACTAATGCATCGCAATCAATTGCTGCGAAATACGATCTTGTCACATTTGATACGGCTCTCAACCAAGTCATTATTGGCAATCGATATCGTTCCGGCGATTGCATTACATTTACTAAAACTCAAAATAGCATTCTTCCTTCTCCTCTCAAAGAAAAAGCGCCTTATTATGTCATTAACATCAGTCCTAATAGGATCGAGCTGGCAACAACCATTGATAACGCACTGGCTTCTCCTCCAACACCAATTGCATTGTCAGGTGGTTCCGGTTCTAGTCGTTTGTATTTAACAATACTCTCGGGAGAAGTGACTAATTACATTCCAATGTCATTGTATGCGGGCGTTTCTACAGCTGCATGTCAAGCCGTTACTAATACATATGTGGATGTTACAGCCGCAGTTAATACAAACGAAAACATTTTTATGGGAAAATACCGTTATCTTGTGGCTAATTGTTCCGGCCGATCGGACGCCAATATGATTGGATCGGCCACCATGGAAAGGCTTTTTGGCACCAATACGGAAGAAATCGCCATTGAGAATCTGCCTGAGATTGGAACAACCCGTAAAGCCGAGTTTCTTCAGCATAGAACGGATTACATTCGCTACGAAACTGTTCGCGAATTAGCTGCATTGGAAGCCCGGCCAGACGATTTGTTTGTTTATTCATATTCCCCTACTGAAAAGTGGAATACGGATATGCTTAATTACTTTGCGCCGGTCAATCTGGCTGGCGATGCCGGTGAGTTGATCGACCGAAAACCGGCTATTACAAATGCCTTCTATATGGCTGGAATTAAGGAAGAAGAATATAGGGAAGGCTTATATCGGAGCCTGATTGATTATGTGGATGTGGACAATATACCCAATAATTTAAATGGTACAACGTTACCAGACTTAAGGCTTCCATCCAATGAAAAAGTCCCAATGATAAATGAGATCAAGTTTTATCATAAATTGACTACGACTGTGAAATCGGATGCCACGCCTCTGGCTCCAATAACAACAAGAAGGTATCGTTACGAGGGAAATATAGCTTTTGAAATATGGTGGCCATTTGTTAGTAGACCGTCAGACGGGGAATTCACTTTTGAGTACACGATTGTTTGCAATCCTGTGATTATATCCGACATGTCTGCTCCTGGTGGTGCCGTCCAGCCGGTAGAATTTTCTCCGCTAATCTGGTCGGGAGCATCAGCGTCAGGATTATCTCTGCCTTTGTATACTGACGGACCGGTCATCATTAGGCCAGTTCCAATTCCCGCTTCAATAAATGCGGCGGATTTAATTGATAAGAAAATTGATTATCTTCAGCTTGATTACACAATTAAAGCAAAAGTCACAGACACAGCGAGCGGTTCACCTGTTGACGAAATAGACAATTTAACAGCAAGCTTTCGCCTATCGCCGTCAGATGTTCAGGGCGACTATGTTGAAGATGTCAGAGATTTGGAATGCCTGGAACCGCGATATAACTGGGATATAGGCAATGATAAATATTGGAGATATATTGTCCAATCGTTTGTAAATCCAGCGGGCAGCACTTTCCTGACCTTATCTGATGAGACAGCAGGTCGGAGTTTTTCAGTTGAAGATCCGGTGTCTGTGATTGGCGGTTCGTTGCCAAGTACTATTCCGCCGCTGGTTGCTGGACAAATATGCAGGATAGGCTCCAAAGCGAATGGGGTTATTACATTACGAAATGGGGCGGGTCAGCTAATTACGTTTAACTCTCAGGGCAAGGGGAATAATTGTATAAAAGCAGTATTGGATCAATATTATGTAGATGGTTCAGATAAGAAATTAAAAACTGCACGAGCTTATCCTTATCCTCCTGGCACAACAGTTAGGGTGTCAGCGGTTATGACGGAGCCGCCGTCGCCATATACCATCCAAACTTATGATCCTAAAACGAGGATATTTACGACCACCCCGGTCTTGCCGCCGGCTACGTATATCAGAGATGTGGGCGACAATTTGACCGACAGTTTGGGCGACGTAAATTATTGGACGTTAAGTTATCTTGATGGCCAGACGCGCGCTGGCGATCCATATATGTGCGTTGAAAATGCACAGTTAAAATCCGTTACTGAACTGGGACGCTTGATTTATTCTTATCATCCAACCGATCCCGCGAAAATCGAACTATGGACAAATCTGACCTTTTACGGACACAACACGAATCAATTGCTGGATGTTTTTGCCGTAGATATTGAAAATGAAAATTCTGACTTTGTTACTGCGAAAAAATATGGTCTTTTTAATCCGAATGCAAGCAACATAAACTGCCTTGCTACGGTGCTAAGCGGGGCGTG
>JAQVLK010000081.1 GCA_028704165.1 Candidatus Altimarinota bacterium
TTTTAAAGGCTTTACATTATATAATCTTTTTTAACTTTGTTCAATTTTTCTAGTTGGACACTTTGTTTTCGATACAACGCTATATATAGTATACACTATAAGCATATATACAATATTTTGGGAATTGACATAATGGATTTATTATGGTATGATATGGACTATAAACTTAATAGATATACCTTACAAGGGACTAGGGCAAAACACCTACAAAATAATGTAAGGCATTCACCTTAATTGATTGTAGGGAATTCACCTGAAAACCTTGTAGGGTGAACACCTTACGAACGGGTAGGGAAAATCCCCTACAAATGGGTAAAGGAATGGCCTGACGTGCATATGAATACCAGTATGAGTATACAGGAATCCAAGATTTATATGAGTATATGGAAATCCAAGATATTTCTGAGGTATCTTGGATTTTTTACTTTACTTGATTTATTTTTTTGTTACAATAACGCATTGTCCGCAACAATTATATACGGTATATCCGATATAATTATCATCGGAATATTCGTAAAAATTATCACGGCTGGAACCGACAAACCAAGCTCCAGCAATACCCAAAGTGTTTGACTTTTCAAAATCAATACTTTCGGCATTTACTTGCCGGAATTCGGCGTTTTTATTGTCCATAACACAATCGGACATGCCGTCAAAACGTGACTTTTGTTTAATAAACAGATTGTTACGGTTTTGCCGTATAAACTTTTTGATAGTAGCAAGGGTTATTTTAGCCATTTCTTTTTACTCCTGATTTAAGATTGATTTAAAATTGTTCTTTACTAACTATGTTCAATATATTACCATATTAAACGCATATTGTCAAGCTAATTTTATGATATTTTATAGTATTTTAGGCCATATGGACAATACATTCCTTGCCATTTTTAACCTGATAACCCCCTTGAATATTGTTCCAGACGATAGAACGTCCTACCAGGCCATGAATTTCCTGTTTTTCGGTGTTCTGTTTGAGAAATACAAAGCCTTTGACAGACAACGCTTGACCTTCCTTCATGCTCATAATGTCCTGTTCCAGGGCATGAATAAGGTTTTTTTGCCTTGCTGTAAGTTTTCCGATGATTTTTTCAATTTTCATGCTCTTTTACTCCTGATTTAAAATATGTTCTTTATCACAATAAACAGAGTATAACAAAATTTTTCATTCTGTCAAGTTCTTTTTATATACCCTTTACATGTATCTTTATAAAACCTATTCGGCATTTTCCAGTTATCGTCAAAAACTATGTTTTCCAATTCCTGAACATTGTAAATCACTTTTGACCGGCTTTTAAACTTTTTGCCATATTTCCGATATTCAATCGCCTTGTATGCAAGACTAGTTAAATCATCATCTGCCACAGGATTAATAAAAACCCCTTCAGATTTAACGCCATCATAAAAGGTATACCCAAGTGCACCTAATACGTCTTTTAACGGTTGGAGGGCATTCTGGCGCTTTTGAAGCTCATTCTCACGATTCTGTTTATATTCCTCTTGCCTTTTCTGGTATTCCGCTGCCTGTTCATTTTCCAGCCGTTCAATATCAGCAAGACACTTTACATTTCCAGCCGAAAACCATTCTATCATAGGCCATACATTGCATTCAGGTATTGCGTCCAATTCGATAACGACATAATATCCGCCGTATACGGATTGCGCGGCATACTTACAGCCTATAAAACAATTCGGGACTGTTTTCAGGAATTCAAGGCATAACGTCTTATCGTTAAAGGTTTTATATAATGTAACGCCCCGGCTATCCATATGAAAACTCATACATCTGTCATCATTGTCTAAAGCCCTTGCGGTACGTTTAAACAGTTTTTTCTTTTCGCCGTCAATGGCGATATATTTTACACCAATACTGCCATTTCCGTTTAACAATATGGATTTATAACCGTTTACAGTATCTTTAGTTATATCCGGCAAAAGGCCATGAATAGTTATTTGTGTTTGATAACGATATACAGGGACATTCAGACTTTCCAGTACTTCCAGTGATACTCCGTTTTCAATGTCCTTTGCCGTTATATTAGCAACGGTTTTCGACGTGTTCAGTACTCTACGGGCCTTTGTATCGCTTTGACCATAATACACCTTGTTTTCAATTTCTGTAAACTTCATGCTCTTTTACTCCTGATAATTAAGTATGATATTATTCTATCACATTAAAAATAGATTGTCAATATGTTTTTTTACCAAAAGGATTAATAAATTTCAGGTCAAAAGGTATTTTGCCTATTTCCATATCACGCAAAATTGTCAATCGATTGTTTATTTTGCTTATTTTCTGGTTTTCCTTATCCATGCTATCAAGCCATATAGCCCTATTTACACGGGGTAACGGCTTATCTATAATGGCGTATTTCTGATTCTCCGCCGATTTAATGGCCTTCTGAATAGTTTGTAATTGTTCAGAATTAGGTTTATAAGGCATGGACGCAAGGTAAACCTTGTTTTGCATATGCTTTGCCTTGTCCATTGCTTTCCTCGCCCTGTTATATATGGTATCGTCGGGCGAATCAAGTAAACCACTATTCCGTATTTGTCTGATTATTCTGCTATAGTCCATTGTTTTTTACTCCTGATTAAAGTATGTTTATAGTATAAACTCTTTTTGTATAATGTCAAGGGGTATTTTATATAAATTTTATGCTTTACAAAATAGTCTTTTCGTGGTATGATAATCAATTCGTAGCATAAAACAATGATACTATACGCCCATATAATACCATAAGTATATAAAATATCAATACTTACGGTATATTATGGGGAATATACCTTAATAACGTGTAAGGTTTTAACCTGAATAAGATGTAAGGTATATTCCTTACAATGCCTGTACAGGATATACCCTACAAATGGGCATAGGGTAAGGGATGTACAGGGGTATAGGTATATCCGTATGAGTAGGTGTAAATCCAAGATATTACCATGAGTGTACGCAAATCCAAGATTTAAAAACAAGTCTTGGATTTTTTTGTATAAAAAATGCCAGTTATTTACCAAAAAACATGGCAATAACTGGCAAATTGGAACTAAACCACGAATCAAGAGTCTGTTTTAACGTCTTTTTACCTTTCTATAATCAAATTCATAAGTATTTGTACTATCAGACCTTGTAACAAGATTATTCCAATTTTGTATTCTAAAACCAGCTATACATACAAAATAAATGAATACACCTAGTCCTATCATTTTTGTAAGTCCTTTATTTTAAAAGAGTTTAGTTTGCTTTATATATTCCAAATATAGTACTCACAATTCCAGAAATAATTAAACACGTTCCAGCCCATGTAATACATGCATTAGGGGAACCACATATCATCAATATTCCTGCTACTGTCCTCATCATAATTTATTTCTCCTACATTAAAAGTGTTTAAAAGTATTGTTTTCCAATTACTATAATAGGATTATACCATATTTTTAAATAAAGTCAAGCACATTTTTATACATTATTTTTAAATAAAGTCAAGCACCTTTTTATACATTCTGGACGGTTCTGGACGGTTCTGGACGATTATTCAATAATTTTATTCAATATCCCATGTTTTATTAAAAATACGTTTGTTAAAAACTGGCAATTATGCAACCAAAACATATGTTTTTTGATAAATTGTTTTTATAAATGCCTAAAGTA
>JAQVLK010000082.1 GCA_028704165.1 Candidatus Altimarinota bacterium
AAAGAAGCATGAAGATGAGCACGAATGGCAAAAATACCGCGTTGGATGCCTGTGAGATGAGCATTATCTTTATGAGGTTGATGCCGGGGATCATGATCAGCCCCGCGCCGATAAGGATCAGCGCGGTAAAAAGAAAATAGAATTGCGGCGCTTCTTTGAGCCTTTTATCCACCCCGGTTTCCCACCCAAGCCCTTCGCATACCGAGTAGGCGGTGGCAAGCGGCAGGATCATCGCGGAGAACAGCGAAGCGTTCAAGAGCCCGAAGGCGAACAGCGAAGCGGCGTGCCTGCCTGCAAATGGTTTTAAAGCCAGCGCGGCGTCTTTAGCGGACTCCACGCGGATGCCGTTTTTATACAGCGTAGCCGCGCAGGAGATGATGATGAAGATGGCGATCACGTTTACCACGATGCCGCCGATTATCACGTCAAGCCGCTCGTATTTATAATCTTTGATATTAATGCCTTTTTCTACCACAGCCGATTGCTGGTAAAACTGCATCCAGGGTGCAATAGTGGTCCCTACAATGCCCATGATCATGAGCATATATGCGGGTTTAAAAGAGAGTGTCGGCTTTATGGTCTCTTTGGCAACCGTGCCCCAGTCCGGGTGCCCCATGAATCCGGTGAAGATATACGCGACATAGAATATACAGGCCACTAAAAACACTTTTTCTATGGATTTGTAAGTCCCTTTTACCACGATCCACCAGACTAAGAGCGCTCCTATAGGCAGGGAAATGTATTTTGAGATACCGAATATCTCGCAGCTTGCCGCGATCCCGGAAAATTCGCTTATAGTGTTCAGCAGGTTGGAAAAGATAAATACAAGCATGGCATAGAAGGTGACCTTTACCCCGAATTTTTCCCGGATAAGGTCCGCCAGCCCTTTGCCGGTAACCACTCCCATGCGCGAACACATTTCCTGGATGACGATCAGGGCCACCGCCATAGGCAGGAAGATCCACAGCGTATTGTAGCCGAAATGCGCGCCGGCCGCAGAATATGTGGCGATCCCGCCGGCATCATTGTCGACATTGGCGGTGATGATCCCCGGGCCCATCACTCCCAGGAAGATGATCAGTTTTCTCCATAGCGTAGGTTTTCTAATGTCCTGTCGGGCATCCATAACTTAAATTCCTTTGGGGGCGCGGGGTTTTTTGCGCCAGGCAATGGAGATGACCTGGCTTAAGATGTCGTCCATGGTGATGATACCGTGCAAGGTCTTGTTCTCGTCTACTACCGGGATCGACGAGACTTTATATTTATCCATCATAAAAGCCACTTCTTTTACCCCGTCATGTAGATGCACTTGTATTATTTTGGGGAAGGTCGCTTTAAGTATGTTATCCTGCGGTTGCGCAAAAAGAAGCTTGCGGATGGTGGTGGCCCCTTTGAGGCGATTTTTGTCATCTACAATGTAGCGGTAAGGGATATTCTCAAGTTCGCGGGTTTGGTTCTTGATAAATTCGATGGCTTTTTCAGCGGTCATGTTCTCGGCCAGCTGGATATAGTCGGTGCTCATCAGGCCGCCGGCTGAATCTCCGGAGTAGCCAAGCAGCGTGGACAGTTTTTTTGCCCGGGCCGATTCCATGAGCGTGAGCAGGTTCTGGGCCGAGTTCTTGGGCAGGCGCTCCAGGAGGTCGGTCGCTTCATCGGAGGACATGTTATTCACGATAAGCGCGGCATCTTTTTTATCAAGCTCATTAAGCATGGTTTTTTGCTCTTCAAACTCGAGGTTCTCGAAGATCTTGGCCTTGGTTTTTATCTCCAACGTTTTAAACAGCGCCATGCGCTGGTTGAGGTTTAAGTCCAGCATCAGTTCGCCCAGGTCTGCGGCGGGGATAGAAGAGAGCTGTTTTTGTGAAATGGAAAGTTTCATGGTGATGCTTGCCGGGTTAAGCGCTACGGGGTGAACGCATTTCCAGGAGACCAGCTCCGGCTTGTTGAGGTACGGGCTTTTATTGTTAAACGCCCTGACTATGAAGTCGACCATTTTTTCCCAGCCCAGCCTGCGAAAAAGGCCGCGCAGGCCGATATCCACGTGCGCGACCATCAATTCCTGGTTGACGCGCAAAAGGTGCACATCGTTTACCCTGCGCACTTTGTGGTTGAAGGTGTCTACTACCTGCTGGTCGAGGATATCCCGGCGCAAAAGTATTTCGTATTCTTTGGGTTCCGGGACAATGGCGAGTTCACCCTTTTTTTTCTTAAGGATGATTTCCTCTTCGATAGCGCTGATTTCTCCCCAGGGAACGCTGGCATACTGTTTTTTGGGGTGGCCCAGGCGCACGATCAGCTCATCGGTCTTGGGGTATATCTCTCCGAATTTTACCGAGATATCCCAGACTTTCCCTACGAGTTTGCGGTCGGCATCCAGCACTTCTTTATGCAGGACTTCCGATAAATATATGAACATCTCGCCGGCCTGAGCGGAGATGCCTGTAGTGGTTTGGGGCATAGCGTTTCCTTTTTTGAATAGTGTATATTATAGGCCTAGATAAAAGATAGTCAATTAATTAAGCGGTTTTATTTGTTTGTACAGGCCTCCAGACAGGAACGCCGGAATTTAAAGCATCTAGCAGGGGATCAAGGATTCTTCAACGATAACGCTTGTATTTTAAGCCAGCCGTTATATAATAACACCTTGCCGCCAGGTAAAACTGGCGCGCACCCTTGGTTGCTTAGATTTTGCGAGGATGGCGGAATGGCAGACGCGACAGTTTGAGGGGCTGTTGGGCGATGAGCTTGTGAGGGTTCAACTCCCTCTCCTCGCACTAAATTTTTTCCGGCGCATGTAATTCACTAACACGTTTCTTGCTGTACTTTGATCTCCGGGCAGGCTTGTTTGCCGGAGCATCTCCCCCTTAATTATCTTCCTTGCGGTTTGCCGATGCGAAGTAAAATCTACATAGAAAACATGGGTTGTTTCAGAAGGTCGCTTGACGCCGACAGGTATGCCCGGTATTTCACCGCCAATGGCTTTACTCTGGCCGGCGCACCGGCGCAGGCAGATTATATTTTGTTTGTCACTTGCGCTTTCATGAAACGGCGGGAGGATTATGTGCTGCAGCGTATAGAAGAGTTGCGCAGGCACAAGGGCAAGCTTATTATCGGCGGCTGCATGAAAGCGATCAATGAAGTGCGCCTTGCGCAGAATTTTCAGGGGCCTTCTTTTGCCGCGTCGGACCAGGGGTACCTGGATACGCTTTTCCCGGACTTTAAAATTAAATTCAAGGATACTCCGGACGCGAATTTTTTGTTTAAATACAATATTTTTCAGCTTATCAAGCATTATTTGTCAACGATCAGGCTGGACCTGAGTTACTTGAAAAGCTTGAAGTACGCGGCTATGCGGCTGGACAGGAAATATTATTATGTGCGCATATGCTGGGGGTGCCCGGGCCCGTTCTGCACCTATTGCAGCATATGGCGCGCGGTAGGGAAGTTAAGGAGCAAACCGCATGCTTTGTGCATGGAGGAATTCAGGAAAGGGTTGGCCAAAGGATACCGGCATTTTGTGGTTTCCGCGGATAATGTAGGCGCCTATGGTCTGGATACCGGTTCGACATTTCCCTCAATGCTGGCCGGGTTTATCGAGGTGCCGGGGAAGTATGAGATAGAGATCGAAGAATTACATCCCCA
>JAQVLK010000083.1 GCA_028704165.1 Candidatus Altimarinota bacterium
GGCTCAACGGCGAAAAAGGACTTTGTCGGAGCGACTTCATACGCCATGAGCGTAAACCCGCCAAAACACGCCCCGAGATCAATGATTGTGTCTGCTTTCTCGATCCCGTCGAGTTTATAGAGTTCTCTGCCGTCTTCGTAGAGCCAGTTCCGTGGCCCCATGTCGATTACTTCGTGCCCGTGGTGCTCTATAAAATTCATCTCATCAACTCCGGAATGACTGCTGTATCAGATCCGATATCGATCACACAGTCGTCCCACGATTCTACAATATCTGGTATCTGTGCATATATGTTGTCTTCGTCCTGATCGTCGCCGACCATCCCGAAACACGACGGGTTTGCTCCGTTCATGCCATAGTTCAGCAGTGCGAGTGCGATGACCGTATCATCATGAAACCCGTCTGGTGCTGCATACTTGACGTTGCCAAATCGGCTGACTTCAAACGTATACGCTTCAAGTTCCTCTTTCACAACCGGAATGTCTGGGATGTATATCTGCCGGCGATCAAACGCAAGTTTCAGCCCCTTGACTAGCATCGGTTTTGTAGCCACGTTCAGGTTTATGCCGATGCAGTTTACCCCTGCTTCAAGGAGCCGTTCGTATACCGGTTCCCCTTTCCCGGTAGAATCAATATAGGTTATTGGAGATCCATAGTCAACATATACTTGTTTGATATGCTGCTCGACCACGGTCCACTCCATGTCGGTGAACCGTTCAAAATACACCACTTGTTTTGACTCCATGTCTCCGACAAAGATGACATTGAAGTCCTGTTTTCGGCCAAGGTCTACCCCCATACAATAGAGATGGCCGGGAACGTATTCTGACAGAATGTCGTCACGAATGCACTGGATGAACGTCTGGAACACCATTCCCCCGCCTTCAATGAACTCTGCCATGATCTCTTGTTTGAACGCAAGTTCAGGGAGTTCTTCAGACATGGCGTCCACCTCCGACCTGCGAAGGAACGGGTTGTCATATGAGGTGTAATGAAACCCCGAATAATCGGCATATTTCGGGTCGGTGCTGACCCCTTTCATATACTCCTTATAGAACCAGTTTTTGCCTTTCGGGGTCGATATCATCCAGCACCACCCCATCTTATCTGCCAGTGCCGGTCTGATAGCTTCTGTCCACACGTCTTTCCGGAGCATCGCTGCTTCGTCAAGGATACATCCGTCAAGCCCTTCCCCACGAAGGGTATCTGGATTATCTCCTGACCGTGCCCAGAGGGTAGCACCGTTCTTCAGGATGATCCGTCTATCCCCGATATACTGTTTTGCAACGAGGTCTTTTGGCAGGAACTTGGTAATCTCTCTCCAGATGATCCCCGTCTGTGCAACAACCGGGGCGATGATGAAATACATGCCCCCGGGGGTTTCGAGGGCTTTCACTATGATCGCCCGTGAAGCAAGCCGGCTTTTCCCAAACCGTCTGCCTGCACGTATGATCTTGAACCGTCGTGGGTCGTTGTAAATCTCAATCTGGTGAGGATGGAGATTAATCTCTAACGTCGGCATCTAATATGGCATCCACATAGGGCGAGTTGAACAGGCTGTCCGGATCCTCGTCTTCCCGCTGTTGTTCGAGAGTAATCGGTATGCTTTCTTTGAACCCTGCGGTGTTGTTGACTTTGATCTCGACTTTGTCATTTGTACTCTGTTTCTCTGTCTTGTCGTAATACATTCGTTTTGCTTTCTGGAGCATCTCTATGTATGCCGACCCCATCTTCAGATCCGTCTCAAAGTCGATTGCGCAGCCGATCCGATACACGGTCTCAAAGAACTCGTCTCGTAGCCCTTTCTCCCCCCTGACAAAGAGGTTGAAGAACCGGCGTTTATGCTCATCGTTTGCATTCTTCAGCCGGCACATCTGACCTTCTTCGGGCGTCGTCAGAGGGCAGTAATGATAATACTTGCATGACGAGTCGCAATCGCCCCTATCGTCAATATACTTCCGATACTCTTTCCACTTATAGGGTTTGGTAGACGTGTTGACCATGGTGAAAGATCTGTGACGTGATTATTTAATAGGATTGGGCCCGCAATATATGCTTATGTCTATACGATCACCGTGCTGTATCAAGGATTTGCGGATGACGAAGATGAAAGAGGACTTTGAAGGTCGTGCCAGACTTTATGTAGCAACGTGCAGCAAGTGTGAAGAGACATACAATGTTGCCATCTACCCCGCTAACTATACCTCCAGTTCTGTTTGATTTTCATGACGCCACCACCTCTTCATCGGCCTCCACTCTTCACATTTGGTTAACTTGCTATCAAGAGCTGTTATCGGGATCCGAAAGTGAGTGCAGTAATAGTTCAGACATCTTTTGCATCGAAGGCACAGTGTTGGACCCTTCGTTTTATCTGGCATCGTAAGCATTAATGGCCCACGCGCAAACATATAGTTATGCCGCAACTGACGACATATACCGTCCGGTTTAAGCAAACCCTCCGTGGGGGCGAGACGGTTCACGACGAATACCTGTTTGATTCTCCGTGTGAAGCGTATTCTGTGATCCAGAACCTGCTTAAACGCCCATCTGTGCATTCATACAAGATCCTAAAAGAAGAGTCCATCAGCCTTGAAGAACTGAAAAATGAGATGCGAGAATCTCTTGAGATAATCAAGAAGAGTTAGATGTTTCGAGCCCGCCAGCCAGACTTGGTGGGGTCTTTCATAAGTTTCTGCATTGTCTCCATGTCGCCGCAGAACAGTTTGCCGGTGGGAGAGATGAGCAGAATCTCTTCGGTTTCTTTTAATTTGACGTCAGGGTTCTCGTTATGACCAAGTCTCCATCCTTCGCGTTCCTCGAGGACAACCCGCATGTACGCTCTGTTGTTTCCCATGCAAAATAGATACGGGCCGCGAAGATATAAGAGTTATGTGCCAGAGGGGGCCCCATCGCCCCGCATCTGTGCAACAAGAATGTCCGAGACTTCTGATTCTCCGTCTGCTGCAAGTGATCGGTCTATTGGTGATATGGAATAGAGCAGTGCGAGCAACTCACCAACATGGGTCTTTTCTTCTAACAGGATAGATCTGACAACTGCCTTAACGAGAGGGTTGGATGATGTCTGGATGATTTCGTCATACTGGTTTACGGCCTCTAGTTCGGCTGCAATCTGGAACCGAATGGCTCGTATGATCGTATGCTCATCTTCGGGGGGATGGCAAGGAGCCGAGGCCGTAAACGGGGTTGTGAACGAAGGCATCTGATTCAGAGTAGAACTACATGTCCAAAGGTCGATTCCAAGCACGTCCCGGTATCCGAACCGGGCACATAGTAGTGTCACTTACCCATGTAATAATCTTTTTCTTCTTAGCTCGGGTAAGACCCACGGTCTCCACATCCTGACCCGGACAGACTTGCCGCCGAGTTCGTCCTGTATCCACCCGTGTTCCATTTTAGAGTTGCCGACGAGCGATTCGGGGATACCTATCAACACCCGTTTCCCAAACTCATACTTCGGGCATCTCGCGATATGTGCCATGAACAACACACGCGGTTCGTTCTCATACTTCCATCTGCTTTGAATGGCAGGCATCTGCTTACGCAGTTCTTTCATATTAAGCGCTATCTTTGATGCTGGCGGGGATTCCTCCAAGATCTATCGCCTCCGACTTGGA
>JAQVLK010000032.1:0-12770 GCA_028704165.1 Candidatus Altimarinota bacterium
TAAAACTGTTGTTTTCTTGATACCCTCTCGTACTGACACTATATGTTGGCACAAGTTTTGCATGAAAGCAACTGAGATCCGATTCATTCAGGGACGCTTAAAATTTGATGATTGCGAGAATCCAGCACCGTTCCCAAGTTGTATAGTAATATTTAAAAACGAAGGTGAAAGAGGGCGGGCAAGCTCTCACTTAACAGCTCGCTCCGGCATGGGCTGGAGCGGGTGTTTAAAAAAGGAGATAGTATGAAAAAACCAGACTTTGAAGGTATTAGAACAATGGACCCAGAGGCCGCTTTTAGTATTAGCGAAACAGCGAGGTTGTTGGGTTATAGTGCGGGTGGCATTCAACGGCTTATAAAAGTAGGAAAACTTAAGTATTTTTTATGTAATAAGAGATACTTCATCAAGGGGGCGGATATACAGGCATTATTAACCTATCCTCAAGATGATGTTATCTAATGGATATAGTAAGCGAACTAGCTAAGGCTAATTTTAGGCTCTTTCCTCTGAAAGGTAAGGTCCCCGCGATACCGGCCGGTACTAACTGGAAGGAAATAGACAAAGACCCAAATCTTTGTGTGTTTGACTTTGAAGAAAACTACGCCGTCCACGCCGAGGACACTCTTATAATTGATGTAGATTGTAAGAAAGGGCAGAAGGGTAAAGAGTCCTTTAAACAGCTAACAGAAGATTTACAACTCGGTAAAAACTGGGAGAGCGATACTTTTGTAGTGCGTACAGGTACCGGCGGGTACCATATATACTTAAAAATAACGCAAGACATAAACATTAAAAAACACTACAAGAAATACCCCGGAATCGATTTTCTTTATGGCCCGGCATACGCCGTTGGCCCTGGGAGCATACATCCGGACACGGGAAAAGAGTACACTGTCTTATTCGGTACACCTAATAGTATAATTGAAGCTCCAGAGAATTTAAAAACATTCCTTAACGTGAAAGAAGTCGTAACAACTGGCGTAGACCCAGAGCCTGGTTTTGTAGATGACGACCCGATGAATGTAGACCATTTTATATCTCTGGTTAATAGTATGCCCGTGGTACATAAAGGCGAGGGGCAAACTAATAACTGTTATATAGTAGCTTGCAGAGCGCGAGATTTAGGCTTATCTAAAGCCAAAGCGCTAGAGATAATAGACCAAACATACAACAAAGAAAAACTAATCCCGCCCGTTTCTTTTCAAGAGCTAGAACACCAAATAAATAGTGCATATAACTACGCTAAAGGAAAAATGGGCGGGCTCAACGCTAAAGCAATGTTTGAAACAGTGGAAGTCGGCGACGACACACCGATTGACAGTCTTAAATACGATGTAGACAGGAATAAAAAAATAGCTCGGTCATTAAACAATGCCGTAAACTATTTACTCAGCCTTCAGCCAGTATCTAAAGTCTTTAGGTTTAATGCTTTTACGAGTATGCTGGAAATACAGTCTAAAGCGCCCTGGTATAAGGAACGCGGTGAGCGCGGGGCGAACATCTGCGATGAAGATATCATCCTTTTGAAATACTTTTTAACCAAGGCTGTTGGCATAGAGTTTTCACGACAGATTATAGAAGAGGCCGTAACCGTTGTCGCACATCGACGACACTACCACCCAGTACGTAACTACCTTAATAGCTTGGTCTGGGACGGAGTGCCAAGACTTGATACATGGCTAATTAAATACGGACACGCTTTAGACACAGTTTATACACGGGCTATAGCGAGAAAGACCTTGTGTGCTGCGGTTAGGCGGGTGTACGAGCCAGGTTGTAAATGGGATTTCGTTTTAGTTATAGAAGGTGTTCAAGGTATAGGTAAATCTACTGCTTGTCGTATATTAGGCCGTAGTTGGGCCGGAGATATGAACCTAGACCCGCATAATAAAGATAGTGTGGCTATGATGTTAGGTAAATGGATAATAGAACTATCAGAAATGACGGCTCTTAAATGGGCAGATTCTAATGCTTTGAAATCCTTTATAACTAGGGGTAGCGATACAGCTAGGCTATCATATCAACGCCATGCTAAAGATTACCCAAGACAAAGTATTTTTATGGGTACAGTTAATCCCGAACACGTTGGGTATTTAAATGATATTACGGGTAACAGAAGATACTGGGTAGTACGTTTTAATGGTCCAGTGGATATGGTTGGGCTGGAAAATGATTGCGACCAACTATGGGCAGAAGCTAAGGCAGTTTATAAAAATGAAGTGTTGTACTTAACGGGAGAGGCAGAACGATTACAAATCGTCGAAACCCTTGCGCGTATGCCAGAAGACCCAATGCGGTCAAATGTTATGTCGTGGGCAAATGCCAACCCCGAGATAACCGAAGTTACTACGGTAGATATATTAGGATACTTAGGCATGAATTTAAAATCTATGACTAGAGGCGACCAAAACAGAATTGCGCAAGCTTTAGTCGAAACGGGTTGGACAAAGAAATCAATAATGGAAAATGGTCTACATACTACAAAGTATATAAGGCCAATAAGAGAGGAGGACGTATTGTGAAGATGAAAATTTTAATTGGGTGCCCGACTTTCGGCATTGACCCAGACCCCAGACGTTGGATGACGTCAATGTTAACAGCGTCAAATGAAATTGTGCGTATGGGCGGCGAAGTTAACTATTGTTTCCCATACAGAAAGGGCGTTTGCGATGCAGATAATCAAATAGTAAAGACGGCTATAGCTATTGAAGCAGACTATATATTACGTTTAGACGATGATATATGGGGCGTACAAAGGGGCGATATAACTAAGCTACTTGAGGCAGACAAAGAGTTTATCTCGGCGGTTACTTTTACTAATGACTTTCCTTACGCTTTAATGGCCGGGAATAAGAAAGATAAAAGCATGTCTTTGAAATATATCCGTAGTAATGATGGTAATTTTTTAGACGAGATAACTGGCCACGGGATACAGACTTGCGACCTAACCGCAACGCCGTTTACTTTGTGGAAAGTATCTATGTTTGATAAGTTTCTATACCCTTTCTTTGTCAAAGAACCAGAGTGCCCACCAGACTCTACTTTTTGCGACAAATGCGCGGGGTTAGGTATACAGCCCTACGTTCACATGGATATACAACTCAACCATAGAGAAGTAACTCCGTGGAATAGACTACATTTATTTAATTCTAGGGCGCGTGAGCTATTGATGAAAAGAAAGTTAGACCCTACAACGGCTATATATAAGAAAATGGCCGATATGTTTGGGGAAGATGGATTAAAAGATTTACTTAGTTTAAAAGGAACTTTAGAGGAGGAGAAGATAAAAAATGAAAACACTAACAGTAATTTGTCCGAGTAGAGGTAGACCGATTTTAATTAGAGATATGCTAGACTCTTTTATGGCTACATCGAATGATAGTACAAGAATGGTAGTCTATATTAGTCAAGAAGACCCTGCGCTAGCAGAATATAAGAAGACGATAAAAAAGTATAACCCTTTGTTTGTGGAGTTTGTTATCGGTCCACGTAAGCATATTACAGAAGTTTATAATAAGTTTTCGGTGGGCGACTCGAGTGATTATTTTTCTACACTAAACGACGACCACTTTTTTGTGACTAAAGACTGGGACCGTAAGCTAATAGAGATTGTAGAAACACAGGGGCAAGGTTGGGGTATAGCGGGAGCAGACGATAAGCTGACTAACTGGGCTGAATGTAAGCACCCTTCTGGTTGCGTTATATCGGGTAACATAGTTCAAACTCTGGGCTATCTTATGCACCCGTCACTTAGACATATAGGAACTGACACTTATTTGATGAAGATATCCGAAGGCATCAATAGACTTTTCTTAACTCGTGATGTAGTAATAGAGCACAGACATTGGATTAATGGTATGCGTAAAATGGACGACAACTACAAATGGGTCTACGGGAAAGAAGAGCAAGAGCACGGGGCTATCGCCGTACGCAACTATTTATTCAACCACTACGAAAACGATATAAAAAAATTAAAAGAGGCTATGGAAAAAGACGGGGTGAAAGTGTGATAGAACTATACCCTTTTCAAGAGATAGGACGAGATTTTTTAGCTTTACGCAACAACGCCATCCTGGCCGACGATATGGGCTTAGGCAAAACATATCAAGCGTTAGAAGCTATAAAGAAGCTAAATCTTTACTCTGGTCTTATAATCTGTACGCAATCAACAAGACATACCTGGGCTAAGAGAGTACGCGAACAGATGCCTGAAGCTTTTGTGAAAGAAATAACATCACCAAAAATTCTACCCGATGTTAACGCTTTTAATGTAGTCAACTATGATATAGTTTGGAAGAAGCCCTTGATAGATAAGCTAAAAGAAATCATTTTCCCTGTAATGGTATGCGATGAGAGTCACGCTTTAAAATCCATGGACGCCAAACGGACTAAGTTTATACTAGGCAAGAAAGGACTTTACATTAACTGTAAACGCCGTTGGCTGATGACAGGTACACCAGTATTAAATAGGCCCATAGAGTTATACCCTGCGTTGCGTTCATTGTTTCCTACGTTTCTTGGTAGATACACCGGCTACTACGATTTTGCTTTCAAGTTTTGTGGTGGTCACCAAGCTCCGTTTGGCTTTGACGCGACGGGGGCCTCTAATTTAGAACAGCTTTGTGCTATACTAAAACCCATTATGTTAAGACGATTGAAGGAAGATGTCTTAGAAGATTTACCCGAAGTGACATATGAAAAAATCTATCTAGAAGCAACAGATAAACTGATGGCACTTACCGAAAAAGAAAATAAGCTGTACCGGGATAATGAAGCCTTAGGGGAGAATGCGTCTATCCGTAGAACGCTAGGGGTAATTAAAGCTACTGCCGCTATTAAACACTTAAAAAATCTATTAGAAGAGCGGGAAAAGGTGGTAGTATTTATCTGGCATACCGACGTTGCAAGAGCAATCGTCGAAGCCTTTCCTAACGAATCGGTTTTATATACCGGTAAAGAGTCAGCCAAAGAAAAAGAGGAAGCGTTAACAAAGTTTAGGAAAGACCCTAAAACCCGACTATTCGTCGGTCAGCTTATTTCCGCGGGTATCGGTGTAGATGGTTTACAATATGTATCGGATGTTTGTGTGTTCGTTGAGATGTCTTATGTTCCGGGAGAAATACGGCAAGCCGTTGATAGGTTAAACCGTATTGGGCAGGATAAGCCCGTACTTGCTCAATTCCTAGTGGCAGAGGATAGTCTTGACGAAAAGCTTATTAACACGCTCATAGTAAAAGCTAAAAACATAAACACAATAATGGGCGAAAAGGGGGTAACAGAGTTTATAGGGACTAAATGTGGTATTTGCGGGCGAACAGTGGAGTTGAAACAGTTGAAACGAGCACTAACACTAACAGTGTGTAAGCAGTGCAAAAAAGAAATGGAGTGTATACTATGAGTATTGAACAAACGTTAGAAAGAATCGCAGACGCTTTAGAGCGTATGGCCGGTGGAGCGAAGGTATGTGCGGATATAGCACCAGAAGAAAAGGTTGAACCAGAAGTACAATATACTTCGGCAGAACTAAGAGCATATGCCCAGAAGTTAATGGCTAATGCCGGACCAGAAAAATCGGGAGATTTAATCAAGTTCATCAAAACTAAAATCTGTGAAAAGCTAAGCCCTAAAAGCCCTAAGTTAGTTTCAATCCCGGCGGGTAAAGTCGGCGAAGCTTACAGTATGCTAGAAGGATACGCAGCTAAAAACAATATCGAAATAGAGGGGTAATTATGGCGGAGAAAAAACATTCAGATTTAGCGCCTTCCGCAGCAGCACGTTGGATGAACTGCCCTGGCTCGATAGCGTTAAGCGCTAAGATGCCTAAGGAAGAGTCTAGTAGTTATGCTAAAGAAGGCACGGTCGCCCACGAAGTATTGGAAAGGTGTTTAAAGGACCCTAGCATTAACCCTTACGATATGGAAGGCTTAGAGATTGATGATTTTGAAGTAGATGAAGAAATGTGCGACGGCGTATCTTTTACGGTAGACGAAGTCCGGAAAGAGTTACAAAAAGGTGGCACACTATTAGTCGAGCAACAGGCAGAGATAGTCCCAGGCAAAATCGGTGGTACTTTAGATATTGCTATAATAAAAGAATTTGAAAAAATCATTGTAGCAGATTTCAAGTACGGCAAAGGGATAGATGTATCAGCAGTAGAGAATCCGCAACTTATGCTTTATGCACTACCACTTATAAAGAAGTACGACGTGCCAGAGGTAGAGTTTATAATCTATCAGCCACGGAAGATGGATAGCATAAGTCGTTGGACCTGCTCGGTAGAAGACTTAGAGGATTTTGAGAAAGAAGTCTTGCGTTGCATTGAGTTAACCGAAGAGCCTAACGCTTTCACTACGCCAGGCACTTGGTGTCGTTGGTGTAGAGCTAAGGCTATTTGTCCAGCGGTAAGGGGGGATATTTCTAAAGCACTTGTAGAGGTACAAGGTAAGGAAGTGATATTCCCAGACGTGGAAGGGCTACCTGCTACAGCCGTTGTCCGTATACTCGACATTAGAGATACGCTAGAAAAGTGGCTAGACGCTGTGACGGCGTATGCACAAAGGACTTTAGAGGAAGGCGGTAGTATCCCGGGATACGAGCTAGCTAAGAAACGCGCTAATCGTGTATGGATAGACGAGGCAAAAGCTTTAGCCGAGTTTAGTGACTTAGAAGAAAAAGCTTTTAAGGTTAAGATAATTTCACCAGCTCAAATGGAGAAATTAGCAGGCAAAGAAAGAGTAGCCAAACTGGTAGAAATACCCGACACTGGATTGACTATCAAAAGAGTAAAAGAGACAAAAAAGAAAGTAACAAAAAAGAAAAAAGGAGCTAAGTAATATGGCACAGAGTAAAGTAATAAGACACATCTATACAACAACGGCGTTTAGGGTTTCGTACCCAGACTTGTTTGTACCTAAAGCACAAATGGGCGACACTAATAAAATGCGCTACACCTTGAATATGCTCTTCCCAAAGAAAGCAATAGTAGAAGCATTGCAGAATTCGGGGCATAGGGTATCTAAATATTTAGCGACAGACGAGCTCAAAGGTTTTAAAATAGCGATGGCTAAAAATGCTAGAGCTAATTTCGGGCCTGAAGTTAATCTAGCTGCGTTAAAGATAACAAAATTTAGGGACGGAGATTTAGCTAAAGAGTCGGGTAGAATCGATGAGAACGAGAAGGGCTATATTGTAGTACGGACATCGTCTAAAGATAAGCCAAGATGCTATGGGCCCGATATGGTAGAGATAATAGACCCCACAGAAATATACGCTGGTTGTTGGGCACGAGCGGCGCTTACAATATCGCCGTTCTTTAAACCTCAACACGGGGTAACTATCTATCTAAACCACGTTCAGAAGATAGCAGACGACGCAGCTTTTTCCTCTCGTCCTAGAGCAGAAGACGCCTTCGACGCTATCAATTTTGACGACGTTGCGACAGATGAAACAGACCCATTGGGAATATAATAACCGACCTAACGGTCACAAACGGGAGGATTGTATGAGTAAAATTTCAAAGAAAGACGTGGTAGCGGATACTAAAGCTATCAAAAGAGCTGCGGCCCGAAAAGCTAAAACTTTAGTGGCTATTGATAAGATAGTAGAGAAAGCTATCGACCAAGTAGTTAAAGAAGTGGAGAAAGCAGAAGCTGTACCAGTTGCTAAAGTAGTTAAGAAAGTGGGTAGAACAAAAAAATAGGCCTCCCCCAGAGGCAACCCCTCGAGGGGGCGCGTCCTCGATAAAAACGCGCACTTAAAAAGGAACTAACAATGAATAAAAAAGTTTATATCGACTTCGAAAGTAGATCTCAAATAGATATTTGGGACACTGGCGCGTATAGATACGCCGAAGACCCGACTACGGAGATACTATGTTTATGCTACGCCGTAGACGACGGACCGATAATAGGTGTTACTAAAGGCCGAGAGTTGACTGAGGCTGTTCAATATTTGAACGACCTTGTACTAGAAGGGGCTGAGTTTCACGCCCATAATGCCTATTTTGAACGGGTCATCTGGCGGTTTTGTCTTACACCTAAATACGGCGCGTTCCCTATACCAATAGAGCAATGGCGCTGTACCGCGGCTAAAGCCGCGACTTGTGCTTTGCCAAGGTCGCTAGAGAAAGCCGCACTTGCTTTAGGCTGTATAGCCAAGAAAGATATGGAAGGTAACAAATTAATGAAAGCCTTAAGTAAGACGGTTGGGCCTGTCCCTAAGGATAAAATGCAACGTCTAGTTGAATATTGTTGTCGTGACGTTGAAGTAGAACGTGAGATAGATAGAAAAATACCCGACCTTATACCCTATGAGCAAAGGGTTTGGTTCATGGACCAAGCTATAAATGACTTAGGTGTACGGGTAGATACCGATGCTATTAATAAAGCTTTGCCATTAATAGACAACGATAAAGAAACACTAACAAAGGAGCTTTTTGATTTAACTAAAGGAGAAATAAATGCCGGGACGCAATCCATCGCAATTAAAAAATACCTTGAACGGAATGGTCTTGAGCTACCAAATTTACGAAAGCAGACATTGGTGGCAGCTATTAAAAAAGCCAGTCCTAATAACAAGCGTATCATTCAACTTAGACAGCAACTGTCTCTCACTTCAAACGCTAAATACGCTACTATGGCTAAGTCAGCCTCAAGTGATGAAAGAATTAGGGATACGCTTATGTATCACGGAGCAAGTACAGGACGCTGGAGCGGGAAATTAGTCCAATTACAAAATCTAATTAAATCTACCATTTCTAGGGAAGAAGTAGATGAAGCCATAGATTGTTTGAAAACCACACCAGACGCCTTTCCTTTGTTCTATGACGTGTTGCCCACACTATCATCTTGCATTAGGGGTATGCTTATACCAACAGAGGGCTATGATATGTTTACCGCGGATTACGCCGCTGTCGAGGCGAGGATTGTTATGTGGCTGGCAGACGAAAAGAAAGGTGTAAAGCTATTTATAGAACAGGACAAAAACCCAGACGCTGTAGACATCTACGTCTATATGGCGAGGTCTATCTATGGAAAGAAAGACTTAACTAAAGACAACAAAAAAGAACGGCAGTTAGGAAAACAAACAGTTTTGGGTTGCCTATCAGAGGATTGTGTGATATACTCGGACACGGGTAAAGTGTTGCTTAAGGATTTAAAAGAGGGGCAAAAAGTATGGGATGGAAAAAAGTGGGTAAACTTCCAACAGAAGGTGGATGTTGGGATGAAGAACGTTATAGAGATAGACTCCCTAGAGTTAACGCACGACCACTTGGTACTTACAAGACGTGGGTGGCTAACCGCAGGGGAAATCGCTTTGCTCCGGCATATGGCACCCCAGAGTATGGGGCAGTTTTTGGCGCCTGGACGTGTATTGGACCAGAGTTTAAAAAAAACGAAGAGCGCCATGTCCCCGTGCGCTGTACGTGCGGGGTTGTTGAAAGTCGCAGAGTCGACAAACTTTGGAGAGGAAAGGCTCCACGATGTATTAGATGTTCTCAGAGTATCCGGGGCCAAAAAGGCGGCAGACCGGGTAAATATACTGATATCATCGCTGATGGACGGTTGCGGAAGAGATGGACAACTTGCTGGCATAACATTAATAAAAGATGTAAAGTCCCGTCTGACAAAGACTTCAACAGGTATGGTGCTAGAGGTATTTCCATATCCTTTAACTCTTGTAGAGCGTTCTTGGAACACATTGTTACACTGGATGGGTATGATAAATGGGGGCTCACCTTGGATAGAATTGATAACGACCGTGGGTATCAAGCCGGGAATCTACGACTCGTTACTCAAAGAGAGAATAACAAAAACAAAAGTAAAAAGGTGCTATGATTTAATTAATGTAGAGTCTGGACTGTTTCAAGCGGGAAGCTGGCTAGTACATAATTGCGGTTTCGGTATGGGGGTAGCTAAGTTTATAGATACCTGTGCGAAGTATAATGTAGAGGCTACAGACGAACTCGCGGAGAAAGCGGTGCATACCTATAGGCAAACGTTTTCGGGTGTACCTAGGTTTTGGTATGCTTTAGAAGCCGCGGCTAAAAAATCGGTATCTCAGCGCGCTGTAGTGCCTTGTGGTAAGGTTATCTTCAGAACAGATAAAACCTTTATGACAATAGAACTACCCTCGGGTAGGAAATTGTACTACTATCTGCCAAAGGTAACTAAGGAAGGTAAGCTGACATTTATGTCCGTCAATAACACTACCAATGTGTTTGGATTAGAAGAAACTTGGGGTGGTAAACTAGCTGAAAATGTTACCCAAGCAGTGGCTAGAGATATAATGGTTAATGGTATGTTTAATCTACGGGACAACGGCTACCGGATATTATTTACGGTACACGATGAACTCGTAGTAGAGGGGTGTTCAAAAAATGAACAAGACGTTATAGACCTAGTTTGTCGTACTCCAGAATGGGCGAAAGGGTGCCCTATCGCGGCTGAGTGCGATAAGATAAAGAGGTATAGGAAATAAAGGAGCGATATGCAAAAAAGAATAGTCGTAGGTAGGGATAGGCACCCAGAGTGTCCGCTGTGTGCAAGAAAAATGCAAGAATTAGTTACTAAAAAAGGTAACTTCTACGCTTGCTTTAACATGGACTGTATGATATGGATAGACGCTAATGACCCCTGTGTCGGTAGATGGCAAGAGATGAAGTTAGAAGATAGACCAAAGTGCCCTCTCTGTAGCGCACCTTTAAACTACTTCTTCCGTTCAGATAAGTTTATGAAAATGCAGTGTCCTAACAACGGAAAGAAACACGAACCTTTCCAAATATTAAGAGGAAGAGTAGAAGACTTCCCAAAGGAGCAGAGATAATGAGAAATGATTTAGAGTTTAAGATACAATCAGCTTTTGTTAAGTATGTACATTTAAAGTATCCGGATATGCTAATTACGATATCACCCGCTGGACTCATAATGTCTATCGGTATGGCGATGAAGATGAAGAAAATGGGGTACATGAAAGGTACGCCCGACATAATGATATTTCGGCCTACCGACGTGTACCACGGCCTATTTTTAGAATTTAAAAAACCTGGTGGCGTTATAAGCGAAGAGCAAAAAGATTTTCTAGCGGAATTAAAAAGACTGCGCTATAAAACAAAAGTAGTGTATTCTACTGATGAAGCTATAAACACATTAGAAATGTATTTGATTACAAAATAGGCTTGCGGATTACCGTACCGATGGGGTGGAAGTGATAGCGTTTTTCGAATGCTCCCACCTCGCGCTCAGTGACTGAAAGAATAGCCTTTATGCCATACGATTTAGCCCACGCTTCCATTATATTCATACCTTCTATACGTACACTAGCTGTATCAAAGCCCTTACGTGATAGATAAACCTGTATAAAAGCCACCGGCTCACATTCCCAAGACGTTAAAACAGTGTATAGACAAGCATTGACCACCTTATCTACTACATCAATAAGGATAAGTTCGTTAGAAGACCCTATACCGCGGTAAAGTAGAAACTCAAAATTATCCGGATCCTTGTTCATACCTTCGCGGTATAGTTCTTTCAACTGGGGGATAAAAAAAGGGTCTTCTAGTTTAACTATCATATAATAAAGAACAGAGTTAAGTAATATACCCAACCTCTGCCACGTTCCTCTATTTCGTCCCAACTAAAAAATTCCGACCACGCCATAGAAACTAAAGCACATACTATAATGCGCTGTAAATAGCCCCAGAACGGCATACCTGTCCAAAGCATAGGTAATATGGCTGCGGCAGAGAAACCGCCTGTAACAAGCCAGCAGAGCCAGTTTTCACTATTTCCATCGGGAGCTAAGAAATCCCAGTATGTCGACATACCCCAGACATTCAAACCATAGGCTATTAAATACAAATACCAGAATTTTATTTTAAACCCAGCTATTAAGCAATATGTAAGCATTAAAAGAAAAGGGCAACCGAACCTACGGATAGCCTTAGCGTTCTTAAATCCACCCTTTCCAGCCTTACGATACATTTCTGCGCCTATTATAGCACTGACTATTATTAATATTATTTTTATCATTTTACCTCAACATTCGCTTTAAGCGATTTAGGAAACCATTTCTTAGCCTTAAAAAATATCCCTAGAATTGCGGCTAAACCCATAAGCCCATATAAAAGTATCTGGTATTTCTTGAGTTTATTCTCTGATGCCTTAACCGTTGCTAACGCTTTCTTGTTTAGATTTTCTTCTTGTCTAACAAGAGTAGTAGCACTAACCAATTTCATATCCTGTGGGAATGTTAGCGTTTGTTCTATTTTATCGTATTGGACTGTTATCTCTTGCCCTGCGGGTACTGTGAATATGCGTTCTTCTGGTAACAGGACCACTTTAGGAGTTTTTACTATTAACCCTGAACAACCTACACTACATATCACCATCAGTAAGATTAGCTTTCTCACGTATAGCCTCCATTTGTTTCCGTATAGTTGAAGCGTCGGTATCGCGTCCCTCTTCGAGAGCTTTGCGATACGAAACGTTCATAGATGCTAGCTTATCAGATAACGCACCCTTTTTAGAGGGTATGAAATTATTTATAATCTTCGCACCGACGCCCCAAACTGTACTCCATCCCGGTAAAGTCATTAGTTAGCCTTAAACCCTGTTATAACACTACATATACCAGAAATACCAGCCGCAAATGAAGCAAATACCATATTATAATCAGGTAATAAAGAAGCCCCATAAGCTAAACCCCAAACAGCCGCACCGCACGCACAAACAATTACAATCTTAACCCATGTTTTCATACTATTCTCCTTT
>JAQVLK010000032.1:12870-14424 GCA_028704165.1 Candidatus Altimarinota bacterium
CCTTTTTTAACGATACTATTATTTTATACAACTCATCTATAGTATATAACTCGTCTAGTATCTCATAAAAAGTTTCCCCACATTTAGTGCAAGAATACACTGGTAAGGTATCTTTTGTCTGTTTAGGAAACCTAATTAGCTTTCCTTGACACTTTTTACAAAACATTATTTCATTCTTTCTAGTAACATCTCTAGCCTAACAGTATTAGCCCGAACATCAGAAGTAAGGCTAGTCATAAATGTACCCATACAATCTTGCATCTCTTTATCACGCCTAACACTCCTGTCATCAACACCTATGACTTGTGTTGCTCCCCATAACGTCAATGTTATACCAGATGTTAGTAACACCCCTACTACTGACCAAAGTTGCCACCATTTTACATTACCGTTTTTCTCTGCCATAAATCTCCTTATTCAGCTGTCGGATATTGAAAAGATATTTTAATACCTGTATCATCAGAAAAATTAGTGTCATCTATAACAGTAGGCACTAATACCATATCGTTTGTAGAGAGTATCATGTTATCCATTCGCCTGCTCCTTATGAAGTTCTTTATATATTTTTATAAGTTGTTTAAGTATTGATAACATATGTTTATTCTACTTTCCTAAATTCTGCTACTGTATATACTTCATCTAAACCGATATTAGCTGCTTCTCCAAATCCTGTATTTGTTTTTGTTGCTCCACATAAATGTTGTATTTCAAATACTTTTGATGTTGCTATTGTAAATCTTCCTACAATAGTAGAGTTAGTCATTGCTGTTATAGTGTTAGCAGACCTAGAAGTAGTTCCAAATAAAGTAGTTTCTGCATCAGTAATATTATACAATCTTGCTTTATGACCATCAACTGAAAGTGCTGGTGCTGATATATAACATTCATAAGTCCCTGCTGCTAAGGTTATTTGATTATTACTTATAGAACAATGACTTCCTGTATCACTATCTTCTGTATTTATAGTTCTTGTTCTCCAAGCTCCTGATGTAAATGTTCCACCTTGAGTATCGTTAGGTTTAACTTCAGATACTTTAATATATCCAAAAATACCACTGCCTATAAGAGTCTGTATACTTGTTAATGTCGCTTTCTTATTAACATTACTATCTTCACTATCAACTATAAACACACTATCAGCTAATACTAGAGTGTCTTTTCCTGTTAACCCATAGGCTAATGTTGTTGTTATAGCCGCTGTTCCTACTGCATTATCCGCTATTTGTGCCGCTTCTACAGCATCGTCTGCTATATGTTCTGTGTCTACCGCGTCATCTGCTATCTTAGTACCGTCTATTGCGTCTGCTGCTAATTGTGTAGTATCTACACCACCGTCTTTAATACCTAAAACACCAGAGACTAATTCAACCGTTGTGCCGTCAACTGAACCTACTGCCCAAGCTGTTCCGCTACCGTATAATATAGCCTCATCTGTTGCAGCAGGTAACGAAGAAGGATCTGTCTTGTTTTCTAACGCATCGGCGTCAGCATTCCAACCTAGAAAAGCCCCTGAACTGGCGGCAGGTAAGGTAATCTCAAGTACGTCACCATAAG
>JAQVLK010000006.1 GCA_028704165.1 Candidatus Altimarinota bacterium
TGCACTTTCCGCTGCACAGGTTGCCGTTGAAGAAGGAGTTGTACCTGGAGGAGGAGTTGCTCTCTTGCGTGCTTCTGAAGAGATTTCTAAATTAAAACCTGAAAATAAGGACGAAGAAGTTGCTTTTGCAATCATGAAGAAAGCTCTCCAAGAACCAATCCGTCGCATTGCCGAGAATGCCGGCAAAGATGCTTCCGTAGTTGTTGATAAGGTTAAGGCTGCTAAAGGAGCTTTAGGTTATAACGCTGCTACGGATACCTTTGAAGATTTAGTTCAGGCCGGTATTATCGACCCTCTCAAGGTAACCCGTTCCGCACTCGAGAACGCAGCTAGTATCGCTGCCATCTTCCTGACTACCGAGGTGGCTATTACAGATATCCCGGAAGAAAAACCAGAAGCTCCTGCTATGCCAGGAGGCATGGGTGGGATGGGGATGATGTAAAACACTCGTGAGAGGGGCTGCACGCCCCTCTCACGGACTCTCCCTGAATATGACTCCCTACGCGGTGGGAACCCACGAGACCCACCGCTACGGGAGGATTTTGTTATAGAAATAGAAACCCCGCCTGTCCGCCGAAGCCTGTAAGGCGAAGGAGGAAGACCCAACTCATAGCGGATGATTTATTATTTAAATACATGCTAATGAAAAGTATTAAGGTTAATCTGAAGGATAAAACACCAGAAAATGATTCTTCTAATGTCAGTTCTCTTAAACCTCAAAGACTTGCTGCTATGATGCTGTTTAAGTTAGCAGAAGAAGATTATATTGCAGCAAGAATACTTTGGTTTAATGCTGGTGCTACAGTTTTAACTAGGGTGATGCTGATTATTACTAGCTGTTTAGAGAAAACAATGAAGGCTTTTTTGCAGTTTAAATGTGGTTATCTTGAGGAAGATTTATTTAAATTAGGACATGACCTTGAAAAGATACGCCTAGAATGTATCCAGTATAATGAATTCTACAACGACACTTCTCTTAAGGAATTTTGTGAAGAGTATACAGAAAATCCAGGGAGTAAAATTCATCAAGTTCTTGGATATGGATCAGTAGCCAAGAAATCTGTTGAAGGAATGTCTTTGGGGGGTGGGGAAGAAAGTATAAAATTTTTAGACAGAATATTTTGTGGAGCAATAGATACTATTGGTGTACCAGTATGGCTTAGTACTTATTGGGAAGATAATATTGCCAATGTAACTTTCTATAATCCTGAGATATTTAGACAAGCAATGAGAGAAAAAAACGATGAAATAGATAATATTCTCAAGAAGGGATTGAGAAAACCCTAAAGTTATAATCATGCTAATCCTTTAATCAGTGTAATCATAGTTCCAGATTATGCTATACTATCATCGTACATTTTAACTTCCACCCACATGAAAAAACTACTCACACTGTTGACTGCAGGCTTGCTGACGGCCGGATTATTTGTAACGCCTGTTTTGGCACTGGAAATTGCCGGTGGTGAAGAATTTACTATTCCGGAAGGCAAAGTTTATGACGACAATTTGATCGTTGGTGGTGGGGTAGTCGAGATTGAAGGCACAGTTAACGGAGATTTGATTGCTGGTGGTGGTTACATCACGATCACAGGAACGATCAATGGAGATGTTTTAGTCGGCGGCGGTCGTGTTGAATTTGAGAAAGATAGTTTGGTGACCGGTGACCTGAAGATGATGGGAGGTATGCTGGATTTAGCAGGTAATGTTTCCGAAGATGTGACTGTTTACAGTGGGCAACTCGATCTTAGCGGAGAGGTTTTGGCACTTTCTGCCGATGCTGGGCAAGCTCGTATCTCAGGTAAAGTTTTAGAGAACTTAGATATTCGTGCGGGGATGCTGACTTTTTCGGAAGGGGTGGAAATTGGTGGAAACCTAAATTATTCAAGTCCAAATGAAGTGAAATTCCCGGAAGGATTCACAGTCGGAGGAGAAATAGTTGTGGAGGAATACTACAGTGAAGCACAGTTGGAGCAGATGGAAGAATCTGATCAAATGTTAGGACAGAGAGGTTTTATGGGAAGGGTAAACGTGGCTGCCAAGTTTATGTCTTATCTAATGATTTTACTGCTCGGTGCGATTTTACTGAATGTCGCTCCTAACTATGTTTTACAAATTAGCCTGCAGGTGAAGGATCACTTCTGGAAAAGTTTAGGCCTGGGTTTCTTGAGTTTGATTGTGGTTCCGATCGCAGTCGTGATCTTGCTCTTCACGGTTGTGGGTATTCCTCTGAGTATCATTCTGGTTATGCTCTACCTGATTGCGGTCTATCTGGTACCAATCTGGCCTAGTTACTTGTTGGGGAGCAAGCTTCTCAAGCTGCATACCAGCAAAGCCATGCCCAAATATGCCAAGCGCCTTGGTGCTCTGGCCCTTGGACTTGCGATTTACGAAATATTGATGCTAATTCCAATCCTTTCAACTCTAATTTATCTAGTGGTGCTATTTGTGGGCTTAGGAGCTTTACTCTTGGCCAAACACAGCCTACTGAAGGAGGGAAATAAAAAGGGCTTGATTTAAAGCTTAATTTTCAGTAGAATCATGCGGCTTTCCGTAATTTTCTAATTTCTTAATCATATGGCCAAAGGTGCGAAAAAAGGAAAAACTCCTCGCGAGTTTGTGACATTGGAATGTCAGGCAAAAAAAGAAGACGGTACCAAGTGTGCTTATCGGTTTTATGTGACCAGTAAGAATAAAAGGAATACGAAAGACAGACTCGAGATTACGAAATTTTGTCCGAAGTGTCGCAAGCAGACTCCGCACAAGGAGGTAAAATAAGGCTCTCCACCTTGCGGTGGCTCGCAATGCTACATTGTTAAATTGTTGAATTGCTATGAATATAGATTCAGGACTTGTGCTTGGAGTAATAGTCTTGGTTGGTATTTTAATACTGCTAGTTTATTGGCGTGGGAGGCAGGTCAAGAGTCTTCGTGATAAACTGGAACAAGTTTTATCCCAGAAAAAAAGTGGTGAAGTTTTGCATGGTAAATCCTGGGAAGAATTTGCCCCTTTTATGAAGCACTATCCCTTTGATCCGGGGAATTTCAAATTCATGGGTATGCCGATTGATGGGATCTCTTTTGAAGATGACGCGATCTATTTTGTCGAGATCAAGACTGGCAAAAGCCAGCTTAGCCAGAAGCAAAAAAAGATTCGTGATCAAGTGGAAAGAGGGCAGATCAAATGGCTGGAATTTCGGGGCTAGAATTGCTTAGCAGACTTAGAATGGCTAGAATGAGTCTGGAACCATGTTTAAGTTATAAGCTAAAAAAATTTGGGACTAAGCAAAGAGCATAAATTAAAAAGATTCCTAGAAGACAATTTAAACGAAGTTAAAAGGCGTACCGGACAGGCCTATGCGGGACACGGGATGGAGGTTGCCAAGGTTTTACGAGAACTGACCGAAGATCCCAAGTTGCTGTGTTGTGCGATGGCGCATGACCTTTTGATGCATCCCGAAGGAGAAAATTTGCTGCGGAAAGCTCCTCTCACATCGGAGGAGAAAAAGATTGTGGTGAAAATGCATCAACTGAGAAGATTGCATATTGATGAAAATGTGCGCGATCTGGACACGGTCCTAAATGCTTTTGTGCATGATGAGGAAATTATTATTTTACGTTTGGCACATCGCTTGAGTGACATTCGGAAAATTGAAGATTTTGAACCTGGTCTCAAGAAACGTATTGCGCGTGAGTCACTCTTTATGTATGCACCGATTGCCGGCAGACTTGGTTTTAACGCTTGGAGAAAAGAAATCGAAGATGTCTGTTTTCGTATTCTTCATCCCAAACATGCTTTGCACTTGGAAAGTAAATTTGAGAAATACGCCGACTTTGATAAAAAGTGCTTGGAACAAACTGCCAAATTTATCAATAAACATTTACAGAAGATTGGGATCAAGCCTGAAATGCAAAAACGGATTAAAGGTTTGTATTCGACCTACAAAAAACTACTCTCCGGAGACCAGTCTTTCCGCGACATCAGTGACCGTTTAGCTGTCAGAGTGATTGTTGATTCTATTGATGATTGTTACAGAGTACTTGGAATCGTGCACCGTATTATGCGTCCCATCCCTGACGCCTTCAGGGACTATATTGGTTCTCCCAAGGATAACGGTTATCGTTCGATCCACACGGCCGTTTATCCTTTACCCGGAGTAACCGAACAAATCGTAGAGGTACAGATCAGGACACATCGTATGCACCAGGAGTGTGAATATGGGTTAGCTGCGCATTTTCGTTATAAGCAAGCCAAGTACGCTTTGACCGATAACATCGCCAAAGTTGATATTTTGCGCAACTTTGAAGCCCTCAGGATCGAGACCAGTTCTCCTGAAAAATTTCAGGAAGTACTGCAAAATTATCTGGCTGGTAAAAAGCTGATTATCTTTGATCAGAATAATAAAATTTACCACATCAATAAACCAGCCTCTGTCTTGGATTTTACTTTTGTGATTTACGGGAAACGTTGTCTCTATCTCAAGCAGGCTTATGTCAATGGACGCGAGAGGCCTTTTGAATATTTATTACACGACGGTGACACGGTGCGTTTGGTCTTTGCTAAAACTGAGACTTTTCATAAAAATTGGTTGAATCAGTGCCAGAAAAAGGCCAGTAAAGATTTCTTGAAAAGCGTAAGGTGAAGCTGGATTTTTAGCTGCTTTTCAGTATACTAAGAGCGCTTTTTGAATTGAGCTCATTCAAAATTTATAATTCAAAATTCAAAATTGAATTAGGCCCATGGTGTCAATGGCTAGCACGTCGGTCTCCAAAACCGAAAGTCCGGGTTCGAATCCCTGTGGGCCTGCCACTGTCGCTCGCGAGCGACGTGGCCTTGCCAGTATGATACTGTTTTGACATTCTTTGTGAATGCATTATCTTTTTGTTGAGAAGTGAATATTTCCAAATCTATGCAAAAATTATCTTGGGAAGAAGTCCAACAAGCTGCAGATGAATTAGCTGAGAAAATCAAAGCAAGTGCTTTTCAGCCCGACTGTATCATTGGTATTACGAGTGGAGGATTAATTCCTTTGTATTTCTTAGTCAAGTCTCTAAAAGTAGAGACTGTATTTACGGTTTCTGCTAAGAGTTACGAAGAAGAGGGCGAAAAGAAAGTCGAGATAAGCTACCTGCCGGAAACGGATTTAAAGCATAAGAAAGTCCTCTTAGTTGATGAAATAACGGAAAGCGGGACTTCTTTAAAAGCCATTGCTGATGCCATTTGTAACAAATACGAACCGTCTGAACTGAAGACTGCCACGCTGGGTGTTAATAAAGATAAATGCCAATTCTATCCGGATTTTTACGTTCTGATAGAGCAAGGGGAGTGGATAGTTTTTCCATGGGAAAAAGAAGATTTTCCGGAGTATTCCGTAGAGTAAATTCGCCAAACTTCTCAAACTTCGCTATCTTGGCTGTGTAAATTTTGCATATGAAAGTGGCCATCATCGCCAGCGGGAAACTTCAAAAAGAGCTGAAGTTAAACACTGAGCTCTTGATCTGTGCTGATGGGGGAGCGGAGCATGCCAAAAACTTCGGATTAATGCCCAAGTACATCATCGGAGATTTCGATTCAATTTCTGCCGAAACTTTAGCATATTTCAAAAAAAAGGGGGTAGAAATCATTCATGACGAAGATCAAGACAGTACCGATCTGCAAAAAGCTTTGAACTTGGCGCAAAAGATTGGAGTCACAGACCTTAAAATTTACGGTGCTGTCGGAGAGGAACTTGATCATACACTTGGTAATTTACTTTGTTTGGAGAAAATTTCTATTGAAATTGCGCTGACTGTTTTTGGTGAAAAAGAAGTAATTTACCGAGTCTGTGATAGTTTACAACTTGATTTGAAGCAAGATACTTTGGTTTCAGTGATAGCTTTAACGGAGGTAAAGGGGCTAACTTACCAAGGTCTAAAATGGCCAGTCAAAAATTTGGATGTGCCGCAGAATTGGTTGGGCACGCGCAATAGAGCTACTGGACCGGTGGAGATTTCTGTGCGAGCAGGACAGGTTTTGGTGATGGTAGCAAAATTATGAATGTTGAATTTTGAATTATAAATTAACTCATCATTTTTAATCTTTAATTTAGCGTTCATGCTTGAATTAAGTTTCTGGGATTACTCCATCATCGTCCTCTACTTCCTACTCCTTGTTGCTGTCGGCTATTTCACTAAGCGTAAGGTGCATGGAGTCACGGATTACTTCCTAGCTGGTCGTCGTCTGACGCTACCACTCTTTGTCGTCACCTTGGTCAGTACCTGGTACGGTGGCATCTTGGGCGTTGGTGAATTGTCTTTCAACTACGGCTTCGTAAACTGGCTCACGCAGGGCTTCTTTTGGTACTTAAGTTATCTTTTCTTTGCCTTCTTTCTCGCCAAACGAGTACGTCAAAGCAATCTCTTTACCATTCCTGATTTGCTCGAAAAATTCTACGACAAGAAGACACGTTTCTTGGGTGCTATCTTTAACTTCATCATGACTACCCCTGCTCCTTACCTCCTTTCACTTGGTATTATCTTTGGCCTACTATTTGGCTGGCCGGTTTGGGCTGGTATTTTATTGGGCGCTGCCGTGGTGCTTTTTTACACGGTGCGTGGGGGGTTTTGGGCAGATGTCTATACCGACTTTATCCAATTTATTCTCATGATGACCGGTGTGGCACTGGTGATACCCTTCGCCATCTCGAAGTTCGGTGGACTTTCTTTTCTACAAGCAAATTTACCAGCTGAACATTTCACCCTGACAGGGACTTGGACTACCCAGATGATCTTGGTCTGGGGCTTTATCGCCTGCTGGACGCTAGTTGACCCCAGTTTCTATCAGCGTTGCTATGCGACGACTGACAGTAAAACCGCCAAGAATGGGATCTTGATCTCGATTCTTTTCTGGATGCTTTTCGATATTTGCACAACTTTCACCGGTATGTACGCTCGTGCTGCTATGCCAATGATTGATCCGACGACCGCTTATGCTGTTTTCCCTGCTGCGATCTTGCCGGTCGTCGTACGCGGGCTCTTTTTTACAGGGATGTTGGCTACTATCATGTCGACGGTCGACTCTTTTGCTCTTTCTTCTGCCATGAATCTCTCACACGATATTTACCATAAGGTTTTTCGTCCTCAGGCTAGCGAAGAAAAAGTGTTAAGCATGACACGTTGGGGAGTCGTAGTCGCTGTCTTGTTTGCGCTGATATTGGCACTGCGCTTTGAATCCTTGGTTGCCATGTGGTATACGATTGGGACGATCGGAGTGAGTGCACTCCTCATGCCCATGCTCTTTGGTTTCTTCTCTAAAAGAAAAATATCCGGGCATCTGGCTTTTGCCAGTATGCTCTTGGGAGCTGGAACAGCGAGTTTCTGGATGTGGTATGGCTATCAGCATTTGTACGAAGGCTGGCCGACTTACATCTGGGGATTGGAGCCGCTCTATTCGGGGATAGCAGTCTCTTTATTGATCTTAATTTTTGCTCGTATCTTTAATAAACAAAGCAATGTGGTTTGAGATACTGCTCGTTAGTGTTGCCGGTCTGATGTTCGTGGGGGCTTTGGTGTTGGCCTTCTTCGTGATCAGAGATCTCTGGTTCTAATTTGGAGTATAAGCAATAAATCCCAGGACTCTGATTGGTTTTTCTGATCCTTCGTGCAAGGCTTCTAAGGGAATAAACTTGGCTTTTTCTCCCAACTGCTTAATTGCTTCTTTCTCATCCTCTTCGACTTGTTGCTCAATTCCAATATTCCCAACTTCTATTCTCAGAGAGACCCGAACTGCGCTTGCGGGAGTTCGTCCTCCAACTGACTCTGCCGAGAGTGCAAATAAGTCACCAATAAATATTGCCGGCTTAAATCCAAAAACCATTTTTTGCGGAACACCTTTCTCGGATAGTTCTTTTTCCAAAATTTCACAAAAAACATCTTTGCTGAGAAGTAATGACTCTGGCAGTGAAGAAGAAAGGGTAGTGACGCTCTCCTCATCTACTTTAATTCCCAGATTAGCCAGCTTACCATCTTTTGATACAAAGCCATTGGTTTTGGCTGTAGTCAGTTCCGGGTTGTAATAAATACTAATAGAGCCTTCTTTTAGATTGATAGTTTCTTCATTTGTTGAAATTTTTTCTCGTGTCTCGCTATTTGGATACGGGAGACAGCCTGTAGTTCCAGAGAGAAGCATGGCAAAGGCCATGGCTATTCTTTGTCTCAGGATCCAGCTGCGTAGAGCAGAAGGATTTTCAGGTGTGGAAATTGCCATTTTAAAATTTAATAAGTCAAAATATTATAGCATATTCAAAAAAATATGGCAAGATAAGCTATGCCTTTAAATTACAATAAATTCGGCTGCAGATGATAGTAGGGCGGATTGTTCTTGTATCTTTGGATAGCCATGCGGAGGACTTCCTCTAGGAAGTCTCCATAGTCCATTCCTAGCAGTCTTGCCACACTTGGTACGCAGTCAGGGATATTGATAGACGGATTGGGATTTAGCTCCAAGACAAAAGGATTATTGTTTTTATCCACGCGAATTTCAACGCGGCCGTAATCATGGCAGTCCAAGATATTATAAGTATCAAGAGCAATCTCACTAATTACCGAAGAAAGCTTCTTGCTGATATTTTTGGGTGGTCTTTGAATCTCAATACCCTTTTTATAGATCTCAGCATTCTCAAATTTGGCTTCAAATGGGAAAATATGCCAGTAGCCGGCAGGTAATTTGTCAAAAACAGAGCGCGAGAGTGGCAAGATTCTTAGGTCTTCTTCCTCACTTCCCATAATGGAAACGTCATATTCGTCACCTTCAATGTATTCTTCAATCAGAGCCGGTCTGCCAAAATCGAAGATGATTTTTTGAAGTTGAGTCTTTAATTGCTTAGCATCTGTTACAACAGAATCGTTGGTGATCCCAATTGAGTTATCCGAGTTGGCCGGTTTGACAATCAATGGATATTTAAAATCAGTACGGATATCATCCTCCATTGTATAAACATAATCCCACTTTGGAGTGGGTATGCCGTGGTAGGAAAGCAATTTCTTGATACGGATCTTATCAATACAAAGAGAAAGGGTAAAAGGACTGGAGCCGGTGTAAGGAATTTGCAGCGTGTCTAGGATGGAAGCAGCATGCGGTTCCAGTAAACTGGAGCCATTGATACGCTCACAAACATTAAAGACCACATCGACATCACTTTTCTTCAAATCATCAAAAGCTTTAGTGAGATTGTTAAAATCAAAAAAACTCAGTTTGTAACCCCTTTCTCTCAGTGTTTTTTCAATATTGTAGCCAACGGAACTTAGCTCTTGTTCTACCGATCCGGATGTTTCGTCAAAAGCATTGCAGGCAATTCCGACGTGCAAGTTACGCTGATTTTTGATAGACATGCTACGGATTTTTTCAATTTTACCGCGGCGCATGATCAAGTCTTTATTGATGGCTGAAGGGGAAGTCTGATTTTTACGAGTCGTTTTTCCGATCGAGGAGGCATAGTCAAACTTAGCAATCTCATAACGAATCTGTTTGAGAGCGTCTTCGAGATTATCCTCGGCATCAATCGAGTTGTCGCCGGTGGCTGCAATCCAACCTAGGAAATCAAATCCCTGAGGAGCAGCGAGGACAGGGTCACCGATTTTCTTAAAGAAATGGAACTCTTCAACGTTTTTGTTTTTTTCTAAATTTTCATCAATCTCCAGATTCACCAAAATGCCGGAATGATCTGGCAAGATAGATTGTGCTGCCATGTAGCGACGAGGTTTATCGGGGTGTACTATTTTCGGAATGTAAATTCCCAGTGCAATCTTGGCTGCATTCTCAATCAAATCTACACCCCAAACTTCCTTTACAGCCGGATAAATTTCATCTCCTCCCATACGCATATTGACCTCAATGGGCACCGGCCCCTTCTTGCTCGACTTAGCTTCAAAGTGAATACAGCCGTTTTGGATACCAAACTTCTCAAGTGTTTCTTCCGCCATCGAAAGGAGAGCTTGTTTATCGTCTGGGGGGAGATTGGAAGGATTGGCATAACCCGTTTCCAAGAAATATGGTTCATTGGTCTGATAATTATCCGCGATCGACCAAAACTTAATCTTGCCATTTTGCAGCAAGATATCAATATCCACTTCATCTCCGTCGATATATTCTTCTGCCAAGATATCAAAGCCGTCTGAGAGAGCCGACTCCGTGTTGGTTGAAATGCTATTTTTGATGTAGTTATAGGTGTTTACTAATTCCTCTTTGTTTTCCACCTTCATCACAAAAGCGCTGCTTGAACCGTAAGCTGGTTTGATCACCAGTGGAAAAGTAAAATGCTTGGCAATATAATCAAGTTCTTCTTTGCTATGAATCAATTTGGCCTGAGGGGTTGGTAAACCCTGCGCTTTACAAAACTCACGGAAGCGATACTTGTTGCGCACATTTTTGGCTATTGCGAGGGGTATACCGATGAGGTGGTAACGATCAATAATGCGTGATGTTAACAAAATATCGTCCTCCCAGAAGCACAGAACTCCTTCAAGTTTCACTTCAGGATGATCTTTGAGGAAAGTATGAATTTGTTGAATAGCTTCACTGTGGTTGTTCGTATCGGCGAGAATCCAATGCGTAGCATAAGGTTCAGCCCAGTTTTTTTCCTTGTTGAGTACGATCACTTTGAGTCCTAAGCGATGTAGTTTCTGTACGATAAATTTTTTCTTGGTAGAGCCGGTGTTTACCAAGAGAATACTGCGACCAGCTAGCTCATTTGATTTTTTCATTTGAAAAAGTTATTAAAAAAAAGACAAAACTTGCCAGAAGTTTGTCTTAAACTATTTATATTAAATGTTGTTTGTATCCCGTCAGGATCTGCGTCGTCTGAAGTTTTAGTTTCCATTTTTTAAATAAAAATCTGTAGGCATTGTAGCAGTTTGTTAAGCAGAGTCAATTTCTTAATTGACTCATTTACTACCTTAAGATAGGATCAATCCCTTATTTGAAATTATGCTTAACTTAAAACCTCTAAAAAGGAATCATCGGGAGGAGCCGGTTTCAGTCTATTTTAACAAAGAACTGGTGCGTGCTAGTCTCTTTGGTCAGATGGAATTTCAGTCTGTCTTGCAACATGTGGCTCTTTTGAGTAGGAACGAAATAGTGAGAGTAATGAATGCCTATGCTGATGCCAAGATGATTTTTGGATATTCGGAAACTAATAGACGTAGTACTGGAGAAAGATATTTTGAACACGTGAAAGGTGCCGCCTTGATTGATATGCTTGAATTTGGTAATAAGGACTTTGAGATTATCATTGCAGAATTACATCATGATTCCAAGGAAGATTCTCTTTTGTTTCGCGGTAATGAAAATCATCCACGGAGACGTCAATCTCATTTATTGATTGATAGTTTTTCAAGGCTTGCTGCTCGTTATGGTGAACGGGTAGCCAAAATAATTGAATGTGTGACGAAGCCTGACAAAAAAGGGCGCATGAATTCTCAGCAAAAAGAATTATATTTACATGCTGCTCTGGGCCGAGTTATTAGTTTGTATCCTGAAGTCAGGAGAGAATCTGCCCAAGTCAAAACTTGCGACGCTATACATAATAATAGGACTCAAAAGGGATCTGAAGAACAAATTGCCGAAAAAACAATAGAAAAATGGAGATTTTATTTACCGGTATCTAGATTTGCAGGAGAGATATATTACGACAAGTTAAGATCTGAACTTAAAGAAAGGTTATTACAACTTGAGCTTCGTGTCCCACCGGAACATGATTTCGGGATAGTCTGATTTATTTCATCCTGTACTGTAAGGCCTCCGCGATGTGAGACGTTAGGATTTTTGCTTGGTCTTCCAGGTCAGCGATGGTCCTCGCCAGCTTAATAGTACGATGACAGGCGCGGGCCGAAAGCGAAAATTTACTGACAGCCTTCGCAAGTATTTCATGACTTAGTTCATCGATCGCGGCGAATTTTTTGAGCTCTGGAGTAAAAAGTTTACTATTGACCTTGCCTTGTCTTGCAAGTTGTTTATTACGAGCCTGGCTGACTCTCTGGCGTATGCTTTCCGAGCTCTCACTTTGTTCTTCTCCGCGCAACTTATCATAAGAGACTTTAGGGACTTCGACCTGCAGATCAATACGATCCAAGAAAGGTCCCGAGAGACGTGATTGGTAGCGCTCAATACTATAAGGAGGGCAAGTACATTGGCGATCAGGATCATTGAGATAGCCACAAGGACAAGGGTTCATAGCGGCTAGCAGGATAAAAGAAGCCGGAAAAGTGAGAGAACCTTGAGCTCTGGAGATAGTTACAATACGTTCTTCTAGGGGTTGGCGCAGAACCTCCAGTACCGCTTTGGGGAACTCAGGGATTTCGTCCAAGAAGAGAACACCGTTATGTGCCAAGGAAATTTCGCCAGGTTTGGGGATCCGACCACCGCCGACCAGTGAGACGGAGGAAGCAGTGTGGTGTGGAGCACGGAAAGGACATTGATCGATGATAGGATGTTCCTTGCTGAGTAATCCTGCCACTGAATAAATCTTGCTGGTCTCCAAAATTTCATCCTGAGTAAGCGGCGGCAGGATCGAGCAGAATGCTTTGCTAAGCATAGTCTTGCCACTACCGGGAGGTCCCGAAAAAAGCACGTTATGTCCCCCTGCCGCCGCGATTTCAAGCGCCCTCTTGGCTTGTTGTTGACCGTAAATGTGCGCGAAGTCGGAATTATAATTCAGGGCAAAACTGTTTTTACGTACAGGCTGAAGAGCTGGCCGCGGTCTTTCTTGGCGTAGGATCTGACAAACTTCCAGTAAATTATGAACCGGACAAAGTTTGATCCCGGGAATCAAAGAAGCTTCGTCGGCGTTCATAGCAGGTAAAATAAGTTCTTTGAATCCGAGTTGCTTGGCACTCATCGTGAGAGGCAAGATGCCATTGACGTGTCTCAGGTCTCCATTGAGAGCGAGTTCGCCTACCAATCCAATCTCATCGAGCTTTTCCAGATCGAGCTGATTGGAAGCTACTAGCGTACCAAGGGCGATAGCCAGATCGTAGGCAGGGCCTTCTTTGCGGATATCGGCTGGTGCCAAGTTGACGGTCACGCGCTTGCCTGTCGCTGGCAGACGAAATCCACTGTTTTTGATGGCACTTAAGACACGTTCGCGAGCTTCCTGCACAGCCATGTCTCCTAGTCCTACGATTACGAAGCTGGTTTTGCCGGGGCGCAGATCAACCTCGACTGTGATCCGTGTTCCCTCGAGTCCTGTCAGGGCGATCGAGTGTAATTTTGAAAGCATGTTTTCTAACTTAATAATACCTTCCAATTATGGCAGGCAAAGATTAAGGGGAGATTAAGACATGGGACCACCACGAATCTACGAATTTTTGATCCGAATAGAAGATGGGACCACCACGAATCTACGAATATACGATCCGAATGGGGATGGGACAATTACGAATAAATATACTGGCTAGACTGGTCAGACTGGCTAAAATGGCTAAATGCTTAGAATGGTTACATTGTTCCCTTGTTGCAGTGTAAGTGCAAGTCACCAGTGACTAGTAACTAGAATCTTTCACTAAGGGCTAACTGGTCAGACTGGCTAAAAGAAGGAATTAGTGCCAGTGCAAGATACTAGTGACTAGCCCCAATGGGGTCCCTTTGGGATGACTTTCACTTTAGGGATTAGGGTAGAGAGGGGGGTGCAAAATGGATAGGATGGTTGTCCTCCTAGGCGGATTCAATTGTTACATTGTTATTTTGTTTCTAATGTTGGAGATGTTTCCACTATCAATAAAAAGACAAATTAGCCTAGAACCAGTCATCTCGGACCAACCGGCTAAAAATAGTTTCAAATGGTCAGATTAGCACAGTTCTTTGTTTATAATCCTTGCCAAAAGTTGAGTTCGCTTTGTCTTTGCTCTGCAATAATTTGCATTAAAGTTCTGATATCATCATCTAGGCCGTCTGGGGCGAGAGGTTTATTCCTTGTTTTTAAGAGTTCTCGAAGTTTATCAAGGTTCTTGGTGTCTTCGGACTGATACATACATGGTTCCCCATCTCTGTATGCCAAAAATAAATTAAGGAAAGATCGTAATGCTCTCATTCTAGGGCCAGGCTCCCTAGTATGTAAGCGTGGGCTTTCTTTGCAGTCTTTCCTAAATCTCTCTATTTTTTCCATCACCGAGATAGCAAAGTCTGGACGTTCTTTTAAAGTTTCTCTCAAGAGAGGCATTTTTTATAAGTTAATAAATTAAGGAGTGAATTATAGCAGTTAAGTTTACAAATGCAAAAAAAGAGATTACTTCAGATCTGAAGTAATCTCTTTGATATTTTTCTAGAAGACTCTTAAAGCAAAGTATCAATATCTACATATTCCTTGCCTTGATCGTCAGCGACGGCCTTGTAAGTGATTTTGCCCTTATAAACATTGACGCCTTTCTTGAGTGCTTCGTTCTCGCGTACAGCTTGGTCAATACCCTTATTGGCGATATCCAACATGTAACGCAAGGTTGCATTGGTCAGGGCGTAGGTTGAAGTGCGAGCAACTGCGCCGGGCATATTAGGAACACCATAGTGCAAGACACCATGTTTCTCCTTAACTGGAGTGTCATGTGAAGTGGTCTCGCTAGTTTCAATACAACCTCCTTGGTCAATAGCTACATCCACAATGACGGAACCTGGTAGCATGCCTTTGACCATTTCTTCAGTCAATAACTTAGGAGCTTTGGCACCGGGGATAAGGACGGCACCGATCACCAAATCAGCTTCCTTGGCAGCTTCGGCAATAGCCTTGGGAGTTGAGTAAATGGTCTTTAAACTGTTCCCAAAAATGTCTCGGAGATAAGCCAGTCTCTTGATATTAATATCTACAACAGTGACTTCAGCTCCCATACCAACAGCAACCTTAGCAGACTCAGTACCAACCACACCCGCTCCGATAACAAGTACCTTACCTTTTTCAGTTCCGGTAACTCCTCCAAGTAAAACGCCTCTGCCACCTTGTCTCTTTTCCAAGAAATGAGCACCGATTTGGGTAGCTAGGCGACCTGCGATTTCACTCATAGGAGCAAGTAGTGGCAAGCTGCGATCAGCTTCTTGAACAGTTTCGTAGGCCACACAAACGGCCTTACTCTTTAGTAATTTATCAGTTAACTCAGGTAATGGTGCGAGGTGCAAGTAAGTATAAAGAATCTGTCCTTCATGCAAAACATCAGGTTCATAATCGAGAGGCTCTTTGACCTTAATGATCATATCAGACTTGGCCCAAACTTCCTTAGCATCGGCAATCATAGTAGCACCAGCAGCCACGTATTCCTCATCCGTAATACCGCTACCTAGACCGGCGCCTTTCTGCACAATAACTTCGTGACCGGCACGCTTCAAACTATCTACTCCAACGGGGGAGAGACCGACACGGTTCTCATTGTTCTTGATCTCCTTGGGACATCCAACGATCATGATTTTAGGGGTTTAATAAATACGGTTCCACGATACTCGTCTTTTTTAGGGAAAGTCAAGAAAGAACGACAATTTGTCTTTTAGAAGCTTTTCTTGATACTCTGTACACCATAGATGAATTAGACACGATTGTTCTATTGTTAACTTGTTACATTGTTGAGGGTGTTTCTAATAATAAAACAATATAACAAGGCAACAATCTATCTTGCCTTCTGTCTTCCCAAGCATTACTCTTAGCCTAGCAAAAGCTCTCTATGTACTTAAAGTCCCTCCATCTCGAATTCTTTCGCAACTATCTTGCTTTGGATTTGAAATTTAATCCGGGTACGACGGTGCTGGTTGGACCCAATGCCAAAGGGAAAACCAACCTCTTGGAGGCGATTTTTATGTTGGCGATTTCCAAATCCTTTCGAGCTCGTAGACAGCTAGAGGTGATTAACTGGGACAATCGTGATTATGCCAGACTGGAAGCCTTGGCAGAGATAGCCGGTGAAGAAAAAAAGTTTGAATTGGTGCTCGATAATCGTGCCAAGTTCACGAAACATGCCAAAATTGACGGGGTGAAGTTGAGTCTGGCGGAATTCATTGGAAACTTAAGAGCAGTCCTCTTTGTGCCGGAAGATCTTAATCTTATCTCAGGTTCTCCGGCTCTGCGTCGCCGTTACTTTGACGTGGCTCTTTCTCAGCTTGACCGCAAATATCTCTATGCGCTTTTGCAGTACGATAAGATCTTGAAAAGTAGAAACAAACTTTTACAGAGTATCGCCGAAGGGAAGTCTCAAATAGGAGAATTAGCTTTCTGGAATACAGAACTTGCCAAAGAAGCTGCTTATATTATCCAAAAACGTATTCAGACCGTCCAAGCTTGGAATAAGGCGATCAGTGAAATTTACGATGATTTTGCTTCCGGCCAAGGCTTTAATTTTGAAGTCAAGTACAAGGCTTGTGTCAGTCTCGAATCGACCAAGGAAGCTGCCATTGCCAAAGCTTTGGAAACACGCCTAACAGAAAACCAAGAGCGGGAAACAGTGCTAGGTTATACCGAAATCGGTCCTCATCGTGAGGATTACGGTTTTTACTTAAATGGTCGCAATCTCGCGCTCTACGGCTCGCGGGGAGAGTGTCGTACGGCCGTCTTGGTTCTCAAATTGCAAGAACTACACTACTTGACCGAGCAAACCGGCGAACGGCCAATTTTCCTGCTAGACGACGTTTTCTCCGAGCTCGACAAATCTCGCCGCAAAGCTCTCTTGGCTCGTATTTCCGGCGGCCAAACGATCATCACAACGACCGATAGTGGCTATTTCAAGGGCATGGAGGGCGATTTGGAAGTGCAGGAGATGGAAGAGCTTGACAAATGATAGTATAAATGTTATTATTTGAGAGCACTTAAGCATAAATTTGTGGCTGCTAATGAACTAAAAAAACTGGGAAAAATTAATAAGCACTATCCTCGTCAGGATGAATCTCTTTACGGAACTCTTTATGATTTTGATAGTGACTCTGGTGAGCAAATACACATCTATGACTCCACTACGGATGCGGGAATGCAGCTGGAAAGAGAAAGTTTATTGAATAGGATACGTAAACAATTTGCTAGAATATTTTAATCATTAATTAATAACTCCAAATAACATGTCTAATCTAGAAAAGAACATTTCTAAACGTGGAAAGCTAGATGAATTAAGAGATATCGTGGATTCAGTTCTCCCAGATGAAGTCAGATATAAGATTGGAACAGTTCCGTTTAGTTGGCTTTCGTCAGCAAATCTCAAGCGTGAAAATATCTCTCCTGAGATGCCAGATCTTTTCGCTGACAGATTACTAGCACTTGTAAATCACTTTGCGGGACGTAATCTTGACGAAGATCATCCTAGTGCTCAAGAAATAGCTCTGCTCGAAAAACTTGATCTACATCTTTTACAGGGTGGTAGTCTTAATGACTTTTCTCAAATCGACGAACTAAGAAAGACAGCTGTAGGCCAGCATTACTTCAAGCAATAAAGTTTTTACAGTACGAACTATGTTGAAAGAAGGTATTAGTCATCTTAGTCAGGTTGAGAGAGAGATTCATAGGAAAAAACATCCTGGTTTTATCAGAAGACTTTTGTCTCTACTTTTTGACCCTTCCAAGGGAAATAACAATACAAAGAAGCATATTTACAGTAAGGCTGAATAGTTTGGTCCTGCTGTAGTGCAGGGTGCTTTCTTGTGTTATCATCTGGCCTGTGAGATGAGAGGTCTTTTCTTGAATTATTACAATTATTATTCGGCGCAAAATTTTGCGCCTCTACATACCACCAATATGCCGGACGAAAACTTTGCCAAAGCCTACGATGCCTCCCAGTATGAAGACGCGATTTACGCCGCCTGGGAAAAAGACGGCTGTTTCCGTGCCGAAATTGACGAGAGCAAGGAGCCTTTTGTAATTTCCATGCCACCTCCCAATGCGACTGGCAAACTGCATGTCGGTCATGCTGTGATGCTGGCTTTGCAAGATATCATGATTCGTCATAACCGCATGTTGGGCAAGCCGACTCTCTGGCTGCCGGGGACTGACCATGCGGCAATTGCGACGCAGAACAAAGTTGAGCAACTCTTGCACAAGGAAGGTAGTGATCGTCACAAACTGGGCCGTGAAAAATTCATCGAGCGAGTGAAGGAATATGTCGCCGAGTCACAGGATAATATTCGCAATCAAGTACGCAAGATGGGTTCGAGCTGTGACTGGAGTAGAGAAGCTTATACTTTCTCGGATAACTTGAGTCATGCCGTCAACACCATGTTCAAGAAGATGTACGACGATGGTCTGATCTACCGTGGTGACCGTATCGTCAACTGGTGTCCTAGATGCCATTCCACTCTGGCCGACGACGAAGTTGAGTACAAAGAACGTGCTGCGAAATTTTACACTTTCCGCTATTCCAAGGATTTTCCAATTAGCATCTCTACGACCCGTCCCGAGACCAAACTGGGAGATACGGCAGTCGCGGTGAATCCCAAAGACAAGCGTTACAAAAAATTTGTAGGGCAAACTTTTGAGATCAAAGAGTTCGGTGGCAAAGGGGGAGCAAATCTCAAGATCAAAGTGATCGCTGATCCGGAAGTGGACATGAAATTCGGGACCGGTGCTCTCGGAGTTACTCCGGCACATTCTCTGATCGACTACGCCATGAGTCAAAAACACGGTGTGGAAGTTATTAAGGTGATCGACGAAGATGCCAAGATGACTGCGAACGCCGGTACAGCTTACAAGGGCCAGAAAGTCGAAGAAGCGCGTGAGCAAGTTGTCGCTTGGTTGCGTGCAGAAGCTTTGCTGGAAAAGGAAGAAGATGTGCAGCAGAACCTTTCTGTTTGCTATCGTTGTGCCAGTACCATCGAACCAATTCCTTCGCTGCAATGGTTTATAAATGTTAATGCAAAATTCAAAATTAGAAATTCAAAATTAAAGGGGATCAAAAACGGACAGAAAATGAGTTTGAAAGAGCTTGCGAATCACGTGGTTAAATCAGGTGAAATTAATATCATTCCTGATCGTTTCAACAAGACTTACTTTGCTTGGATGGAAAACCTGCGCGATTGGTGTATCTCGAGACAGATCTGGTGGGGACACCGGATACCTGTTTACTATCGTAAACAGGTAAATTCAAAATTCAAAATTCAAAATGATAATGCGTCTCAACGCGAAATCTACGTTGGGATTAATCCGCCTGAAGGAGATGGTTGGGAGCAGGATCCTGATACGCTCGACACCTGGTTTTCATCCGGACTCTGGACTTTTTCTACTCTAGGCTGGCCCGCCTCCGCTGAAGCTACGGCGAGGCAGGCCCGAAAAGAAAATGTTTCTAAAAAAATGACTGACTTAGAATACTTTCACCCGACCTCCGTCATGGAAACCGGTTACGATATTATTTTCTTTTGGGTTGCTCGCATGATTTTGATGAGTACTTACGGACTCGGAGAAGTTCCCTTCAAAACAGTGTACTTGCATGGACTGGTTCGCACTCGTGATGGTAGCAAAATGAGCAAATCCAAACCGGAGACCATGATCGATCCTTTAGATATGATAGCCAAGTATGGAGCGGATGCTCTGAGACTATCTTTAATAATAGGAACTACTCCTGGAAATGATGTTAAGCTTTTTGAGGAGAAGATTGCTGGATTCCGTAACTTTGTAAATAAGCTCTGGAACCTAGCGCGTTATTTGGATAGTAAAAATGTCAAGTTGAAGCATGCTAAGCCTGAAATAAAGAGTTTAGCTGATGCTTGGATAATTTCGAAACTTAACATTCTGATCAAGGAAGTTTCAGTCGATCTTGATAAGTATGCTTTGGGGGAAGCCGGCCAAAAATTATATGATTTTCTCTGGAGTGATTTTGCGGACTGGTACGTCGAGGCTAGCAAGATCAAGGTTAACGATCAGGTGCTGGCTTATGTTTTTGAAAATACTTTGAAGCTTTTACATCCTTTCGTTCCATTTATCACTGAACAAATTTGGGGGAGATTGGGGGCTCGGAAAAGTTTGATTCTGGCTGAGTGGCCCCAAACCAAGAAGTCTCTGATCAATCAGGAATTACAATCTGAATTTGAAATAATCAAAGAACTGGTAACCGAGATTCGTCAGGCCAGAGCGGATTACAAAATCGAACCTGCCAAGAAAATAAAGCTATTGGTCAAAGCGGGAAGAGCGGCCGAGCTTGTTAACGACGAATTGGAATTGGTGAAATTTCTAGCGCGTATTGATGATCTCGAATTTATTGAGGGTAAGCCACAAGAAGCAGTTGTATCCTTGGTTGTAGGAAAAATAGAAGCTTATTTACCTCTAGGTGACATGATTGATCTTGCTAAAGAAAAAGCTCGTCTCACGAAAGAAAGTGAAGAACTTAAAAAGTATGTGAAAGGACTTGATAGTAAACTTTCCAACAAAAACTTCATCAAAAACGCCCCAGCAGAAGTAGTTGCTGGAGACAAGGGACGCCTAGAAGATGCGAAACTAAAATTAGAAAAATTAGAGCAGCAACTAGCAGCTCTCACAAGCTAAGACCAAGCTTTCAAGTTTATTGCGTACCGGATCACAAATAATTTGGCAACGCATGGAAAGTCTATGCATGTCTTTGAGTTCGGCGACGATTTGAATACTTTGGTCTTTTGAATATTTCCCATCAGCTACAATCAAGCAGCCATCTTGAAAACTAAGAGAGAGATCTTCGTCGAGAATTTGTTGCGCTATTTCGAGGGGGGAGAACATAAATTTTGAATTATGAATGATGAATTTTGAATGTAGACAAGGGGGCATGCCCCCTTGTTCAGTAAATCCTTTCCAATTCCACTCCTTTATAGTAGTACTGCAAAATTTCTTCGTAATTCTTGCCTTGTTTGGCAGCCTCGGTGGCACCACGGCCTGAGAGTCCTACGCCATGACCTTTGAGTTCCAGGCCTTTACAGAACGGATCCGGCACAGATTGCAGGTAAGGAGTATTGGTCCAACCCCAGACTTCTTCGGCGCTACGCGTGCGTCCGTCGCTTTGATTAAAGTAGGGAGTTTTGACGACCTTGCCGTCGAAAGTCAGCATCTGTCCATAAGTATCACTAACAGCTTGTTGCCAGTCAGCGTTGCGTGATTCGAAGTTGTAACCTAGATACTTTTGGAAAGTTTCGGGATCGTCACTGGCGTCGTAAGGCTGACCGGGATATTTCCTGTTTTCAGCACTTAAATAATAATAAGCATAGCCACGTGAAATAACCGCTAGACTATTATTTTTCTCGAGTGGCTCGCCGTTTGGTACTTCAGCTACACCTTTCAAATAATCTTCCAGTGGCAGTTCGTTGATCATTAATAAATTTTGAGCTGGTCCTTGGCTGCGGAATTCTAGTGTGTTACGGAAAGAATTGTCGTTCAGCGTAGGATTCCAAGCCGGAGGAGCTTGCATGTTATCGACCGTGAGGACTGTGCCGGAAAGTCTGATAGGCTTAGTAGTACTTTGTAAGGCATCTTGGTAATCAACTTCGAGAGCGGCTCCATCACGACGAATTTCCAGTAGCTCATTTGCTTTGACAGTGAATTTTTTATCATCACCAAAACTAACGGTGAACTCTTCGGTGGATGAAACTTGGGCGTTGTTTTCCTCAAACTTGGAAATACGTACGCGGATAGTTGGGTTCTCAGAGATTTCTCCGGACCGTTTACTAGCCAAAACACCTGCTAGTTCGTCCAAGAAGGTGTTCCCTGCAGTAGCAGTTTCTTGTTTAGCAGAACCTGTGATATCTAGAGTGATCTTAATAACTTGATCTTTCAATTCTTGGCGTAAGTTTAGTACCGGATAAAAAGCTAAAGTATAGCTGCCAGCGGCCTGAGGAGAGATTTTAAACTCCAGCTGGAAAATGCCTGATTGATCCGGTTTGATCGTCTCGTTAAGTTGTTCGCGTTGGCCCTTGAGCATTTCGATTCCTTCATAAGTGTGAACTGCTTCGAAATAACTGTTCTTCAAGATATCCATGCTGCCGGTATTTTGTACCCTAATAGGTAATTTGATAGTTTCCCCCGCTTCGGCACTGATACGATTTGGGACACCTTTAATTTGTAGTTCATAAAGAGCCTTAGAGCTTACCTTATAATCAAACTTCTCAGCCAAATTAATTTGTGTTACGTTTGGCAAAAGTTCAAAATATTTCTGGGCGGCTTGGGCACGAATACCAACTAAACGATCATAAATATTTTGTCCGGGACAGGCGGTCTTACGCACGTCGCGATGGCCCAGAACGTTGGGACGAATCTTGCCACGCCAAGCGGATTTGCCCATCGGATTAATGCCGTATTGGGCTGATTTGTAAGCTATCAGATCAGCCAAAGCTTTCTCAGCTTCCGGTGTCAGATCATGTGCCAGGAAGTCCGGATCTCCAGCCAGACACTTCAAATATTCTTCACTTTCTGGGGCATACTTATCTTCACATTTTCTATAATCTCCCATTACGGAAATACCGATGCTGCCAACATTACTACCGGCCGCATGAGCTCCGACGGAACCTTGATCACTACCTGCACGACCTTCAAAGATATTCCCGAGAGGATCAATCAAATAATTGTAACCAATATCTCCCCAGCCCTTAACAATGGTATGCCAATAATAAATATCGCGTACTTTGGCAATCGACTCAGACAAAGTAGTTGTATAATCCATAGCTGTGTGATGCACGATAATGTGACTGATATTGAGGGGATACTGTTCCGGCCAAGTTAAATCTTGCCCTTGTTCGTTTTTATCAATTTCTTTGACTACAATCAGCTCATTTGCGTATTGAATGGCATCCTCATCACTGGCTTCACTGATAATTTTGGCAGGAGTATTGTCTTCATGGTAAACGCGGAAAGCCTCATTGGCTCCCCATTCCTCACGGGTGATAATACGTGGAGCAAACTCATCGGCTGCTTCCGCTTTGAGAACGGAGAGTAGATTGGCAGCTTGTTTTTCATCAGCATATTTGCGTCCGTAATTAAAGTAATGTAATTCTAACTTGCTGATTTCAGGTGTGCGGTAAGTATTATTGGTGCTCAACATGACACGGTACTGTAATTTTGAGCGAGGACTCGCAAAAAACTTAATCTCGGAAGAAGTAATTTCAAAACTAGGCCCATCGCTCTCCGGTTCCAGTAGGTGCCAAATATCCTCGTTACTAGCGCGTACGGAAACTTCTAAGGAGGTGCCTTCCGGAAGCTCTCCCTCCCATTTCACCCCGACAGCGTTATAGGGGAAGATGGTGTCTTGTAACTCAGAAACATAAGTATAACGGCTCTGATAAAGTCCGTTTCCTTTCTTTTCGAGATGGAAATCGCGAATGACATCGATACTTTCGGCACGCAGATCGTCCAAGCCATCGGAAAGAGCTTGGTTGTTTAAACTCCAGAAATAACTAGCGGAAGCACTGGCAAGGACAAACAGAGTTCCCAGTAGAATCGAATAAAAACGGTTTTTACGGGATTTCTTGATTTTGGCAGTCATTTTTGTGTGGGTATTTAGACAATTTATCTAATCATTATAGCATAAATAAGCCTCTTTTTTAAGGGTAGGAGGCCTTCTAAGAGGAGTGTTGTCAAGCTGGAAAAGACAGAAGAAAGAATACAATTGTTATCTTACTACATGGTTACATTGTTAAAAGACAACAATATAACAATAGAACAATGCAACAATATAACTATTCCCTAACCATTTGAACCATTAGCCAGTATTAACCAGTCTTTGTATTCTATCCTTCCCGATCTTGAAACTTGCTACTTCTCGGAAACCCTGAAGCAATTTAGTGTCCGCGAGCGCTTTTAGGCCTTCTTTGAACTTTTTCGGAGCGGTAAAAATTAAAATTTCATCTACCAGTCCAGCTTGCAAAAAAGAGTTATAAATCTGAGCACCGCCCTCCACAAGAACGGAACTGATGCCCTTTGAGGATAGCTTCGAGAGCACTTTCCTGAGATCTTTTTCGGACAAAATGAGTGTTCTATCTTTGAATTTATCATTTAATAAATGAACGGTCTTCGCCGTTCGGCCGCTGCGATCTAGTATGATACGCCAAGGTTGACGTCCTTTTGCGCCGTGCAAGGTCAAGTGAGGATTGTCCCTTCTCACCGTATTAGCCCCGACTAGAACAGCATCATGCTCGGCTCTCAAAATATGTCCCGCTTTCCGCGCTTTAATGCCCGTAATCCATTTGGATTTGCCGTCCTTATCAGCTATAAAGCCATCTTGAGTTTGCGCAACTTTGAGAGTGACATAGGGTAAGCTCGTAGTGATAAATTTGAAAAACTTGCGGTTCAAATCATGACATTCTTTTTCACACACGCCAACTTTGACTTCAAGACCTGCCTTTTTTAATTCCTTGATTCCTTGTCCACTGACGAGCGGATTGGGATCTAAGCTTCCTACTACAACCTTCTTAATACCGGCTGCTATAATAGCTTTGGTGCAGGGCGGTGTTTTTCCATGATGACAACAAGGTTCTAAGTTTACATAAAGGGTGGCATCTCGACACTTTTGCTGGCCTAATTTTTTTATCAACTTAGCTTCTGCGTGTGCTCCACCAAACTGGGCATGATAAGATTTCCCCAGCAGGCGGTCTTTTTTTACCAAGCAAGCTCCCACCATAGGATTAGGACTGACGAAGTACTTACCTTTACGCGCTAGTTTTAGGCATTGCTGCATGTAATCATTGTCATTCATAACTTGTTTCTAAGTGGCTTCTTTTGCATTTTAACACTAAATCTAAGGATTATTGAAATTTGCTCTTTAACTTGCTAAAATGAAAGTCATCAAACTTTTGAAAATGCATGAGCAGAATTGATGTTGTTATCGCGATGGTCAGAGAGTATCTCCCCGAAGAGAGTTTGGCTCGGATCATAGAAGCTTATGAGTTTTCAGAAGCGGCTCATCGTAAACACTTACGTAAATCGGGTGAACCTTATATCATTCATCCTGTCGAGGCTGCACGTATTTTGGCTACCTTAAGGGCGGACGAAAACACGATTATTGCTGCTCTACTGCACGATGTTCCGGAAGATACGGAAACTACTTTGGAAGAAGTGGCAGAGCGTTTTGGAGAAGACGTTGCTTATTTGGTTGATGGTGTTACTAAGTTGTCGAAGGTGCATTACCAAAATCGCATGGAAGAAAGACAAGTTGCTTCTCTGCGTAAAATGTTTCTAGTGATGGCCAAAGATGTTCGTGTAATCTTGATCAAATTAGCCGATCGTCTGCATAATATGCGGACTTTGCAGTACGTTCGAGCTGACAAGCAAGAGCGCATTGCGCGTGAAACTCTCGAGATTTATGCTCCCTTGGCCAATCTCTTGGGGGTTTGGCAACTGCGATGGCCTCTGGAAGATTACTGTTTTCAATATCTTTTTCCCAATGAATACGAAAAACTAAAAGTCCATATCACGGAAACTCAGGAAGCTCGAGCGAATTATGTGAAACAACTAAACTACATTTTAGACGATCAATTAAAGCACTTCAAAATCAAGGCAGAAGTCGAAGGAAGATCCAAACATCTTTACAGCATTTATCAAAAAATGTTGAGGGAAAATAAAGAAGTTGAAGAAATTTACGATATTTTTGCGATGCGCGTGATCGTGGATACGATCGATGACTGTTATCGAGTCTTGGGGCTTATTCATAAATTATGGCATCCCAAAGGCGGACGTTTCAAAGATTATATCGCACTTCCCAAACCAAACGGATATCGGAGTCTGCATACCACTGTTTTTGGACCAAAGGGCAAGCCAACTGAATTTCAGATACGTACACATGAAATGCACCGTGAAGCCGAAACAGGGGTGGCAACCCACCTGATTTATCAGAGCAAGCAGGGTCGTTTACCGGTAGAGTCTTCTCCTTGGGTCTCCAATATCTTGACCTTACATGGTGCGGAAAAAGACAATGCGAATTTCATTGAAGAACTGAAGCTGGATGTTTTTCAAGACCGTATTTTTGTGTTTACACCCAAAGGAGATACGATCGATCTCCCCAAGAGCGCGACTTGCTTGGATTTTGCTTACAACGTGCATACTTCACTGGGAAATAGAGCTCGCAAAGCCCGTGTTAATAATGAATTTGTGCCATTAAATAGTAAATTAAAATTGGGTGATACCGTCGAAATTATGGGTGATAACACCAAGATTGGTCCCAAGCGAGAATGGTTGGATTACGTTTTTACTACGCAAGCCAAGAGGGCGATCCGAAACTGGTTTCGCAATGAAACCTATGCTCGCAAGATAGAAATCGGCAATGACTTACTGGGCAAAGAATTGGCACGTATGGGACGAGGGTCTCATGCTAATCTCAGTAAAAAAGAAAAGAATCTATTACTTTCAAAATTATATTACAAATCACAGGAAGAGTTATTGGCTGCTTTGGGAGAGGGGAGTTTGCCATTGGAAAAAGTGATAGCACTATTTGTCTCAGATCGGAAACATACTAAGTTAAAAATTTTTAAATCTCTGCGTCTAGTTTTGAAAAAAATCATAACCCACATCCTTCCCAGAGCGTACGAAGACAGTAAAAGGGTTCGTCTCAAAATTGTGGTCAATGAGAGGATAGGACTGGCCAAAGATATTACCAGCACGATTGCCGGGATGGGGCTTGATATTGAAAGTCTATATATTAGGAAAAGTTTCTGGGACAAAAACAAAGGAATTGCTAAATTAACTCTGCAGCTCAAGAACTTCAAAGAAATACGGCAACTTTGCAATAATCTGGAGATCTATGAGGATGTAAAATCGGTCTCTCGACTACTTCCTCTATGGCAGTTTACCTTATTCTTTTGGATGCTCTTTACGATTGGATTTTGGCTGACACATCCATTTCTTATGAGAATATTGGAAGAAAGAGGATTTCATAATGTGATAATTTCTAATGGAGTTTTATTGTTTGGAATGTATCTTTTGTTTTTTGTTATTTCTCGTCTCAAGACTTTCACCAAACGTAGTTTCCCTACTTTTTATGGGACAAAAATATTCTGGATTGCAGCACTACTGATGAATATCTCAGCTACCATAACGGTATTATTCGAACTCAAAACAATCCGCCCGCAGTTAAGCTGGATTCTCGTATTTTCCTTACTCCTATTGCTCTACCTTTATCTTGGGATAGAGTATTATTATTACCGCAAAGACAGAGAAGTGCATGCTTGATTTATTCCGCATCTTCTTCTTCAGCATAGTCCAAATCAGCTGTAGAGCCATCGATATCGATAATTTCCAAAACGGTATCACATTCCGGACAGAGAAAAGTGCTTCCGGGTTTTTTGCTCTTGAAACTAATTCTGAGCTCACATTCGGGGCAGATACCTTTCAAGTTGTCCATAAGATTTGGATGTTAGGAGCTGAACCTTAAGCAGTGGTTCAGTTTTTTTGAGACACTAAATTCTATACCTGACTATATACAAGACAAGTTCCCCTTTGTAAAGGCCGTGTGCAGTTTCATAGTTTTGAGGTACAGTCTAAAGATTGAGGATGTCATTTAAAGAATCAATATGTCTTCAACCTGCTTGAACGCGATCCTAATCCCCGAATACTTCGATTCCGCTACGCTACACTCAGTACGAGTCCAGATGTTATTTCGCTGTACGAGGTCTTCATAATGTTTCAACTTGTCCTGAGCGAGAGAAGCGAGCCGAAGGATACATCCGAATCTACGAATATATAATTCGTGGCACCTGCCCGTCCGGCAGGCCCTGTCGTTCGCGAACGACACAGGGCAGGCGGGTTCGGATAATTTGTAGATTCGGATCGTTTCATAGTGCAAGACCTTACTACTTAAGATAAAGACTAAAAAAGTACCCAAGATTCGTGAGACTACATAAGCTGTGTACAAAAATCTAACTTTTACGCATAAAATCAAGCATAACTAGGGCTGCTTCAGCAGTTTCAATCCCTTTGTTATTTGTTTTTCCACTCCGCTTTTCGGCCTGCCTAGCATTCTCGGCCGTGATTACACCAAATAGGATAGGCTTCATGCTTTCCAAGCCAACCTGCATGATGCCGCGTGCAGTCTCAGCGGAAACATATTCAAAATGAGGAGTTTCTCCTCGGATGACTGCTCCCAAACAAATCACCGCATCATATTTTTTACTTAACTTCTTGGCAGCTAGAGGCAATTCGAAAGCTCCCGGTACATAGTAAGTTTTGAAAGTAACTTTATGTTTCTTGAGAACTTGTTCAGCTCCTTTGACCAAACGGTTGACGATCATTTCATTGAACTTGGAAGCGACGATGGCGATCATGGTAATTTTGAATTATGAATGCTGAATTTTAAATGAAGCTAGAATTTATCATTCAGCATTTAACATTTTTAGTGTGTAGCGCGCGAGCATATCAACTTCAAGATTCAGCTTGGCACCAACTTGAAGCTCTTTCAGATTCGTGTTCTCCCAAGTGTGAGTGACGATCGAAACCTGAAACTGATCTGCGGTCGGATGAATCACTGTCAGGCTGATCCCATCCAGAGAGACTGAACCTTTGTGTGCGAAATATTTTTTCAGACTTGCCGGGAATTTGATCGTGAGGATTTTGGCATTTTGATCTTCATCGATCTTGCTTAATTCACCAAGACCATCTACATGCCCAAAAACCAGATGTCCATCCAAGCTCTCTCCCAATCTGAGTGAGCGTTCCAAATTAACAATACGGCCTTTTTCTAAATGTCCTAAGCTGGTGAGCTTGATAGTTTCCGGCATCAATTCCACCGTAAAACTGTCTTGGCTTACTGCGATTACGGTTTGGCAGACACCGTTAATAGCAATGCTGTCTCCCTTTTGCAGTTCTTTTCCAAGATTGCTACTAATTACCAGCAAAACTTTATTTTCAATCTTCTCCAGTTTCTTGACCGTTCCGAGTTGTCTGATAATTCCAGTAAACAAGAGCTGTTCTTTTAGTGGCCGTTAGTATATCGCAAAAACGGCTCCTCCGCTACCTGTTAGCATGCTTCGCAAGGCACCATCTGCTTTGGCCTTTTCCAAAGCTTGTCCTATTTTCGGATGCTCCCGTAGAGCTTGTTCTTCAAAGTCGTTATGCAAATTCTCGACTACTTTATCGATATCGAGTTCACGGATGCCCTCGACTACCTTGTAGGTTTGGATAGGCGTACGAGGAAAAGGTAAATCAAGTTTCTGATAGGCTTCGAGGGTCGAAATTTTAACACCGGTCTCGATTACTTTGATGCGGCATGGGGGCAAACTCGGCAAAGAGCTGAGTTTATCCCCGCGTCCGGTGCCAAGTTGAATACCACCCTCCAAAAAGAAAGCGGCATCACTACCGATTTGTTTCAAAATATCCAGTTTCTGGGATTTACTAAGTTCCAAACCAAGATCGGCATCGATTGCTTTGAGGACAGCTGCTGCATCAGAAGCAGATCCTCCCAATCCAGAGAGAGTCGGAATGCCCTTAGTGAGACTGACCTGATAATTCAATTTGAAGCCGAAAGACTGACGCAAGATATTAATAACTTTCAGTATACTATTTGTCTCATCCAGAGGAATATCTTTGAGATTACACTTGAGACTGCTTTTGTTACTCCGTTTTAATTCAATCACATCAAAAGGCTCGGCAACTTCTTGTAAAATCGTACTGATCTCATGATAGCCATCTGTTCCATGATCCAGTACTTCAAGTACCAGATTAACCTTAGCTGTCGCTGTGACATTGATAGTGGACATAACAATGCATTTTAGATAAGCCACTCGTGATTATAGCAGAAAAAATACAATTGATACATTTCAACAATATAACAATCTAACAATATAACAATATAACAATCTGTGTTTTCAGTATGTGTTTTTCAGTTTATCCTCATCAAACTCACCAGCGCTGTACAGCGGATCCCTTCTCCTTTGCCAAAACTAGTGAGTCCTTCTCCGGAAGTTACGGTAATGCCAATTTTTTCTTTAGGGAGGGTGAGGATATTTGCTAGAGCTTTCTTGATGCTAGCAAAATGACTCTCCAGCTTAGGTCTGGCGGCTTCGAGTGAGATACTAATATTATTTACCATGAATTGTTTTTTCTCAGCTTCATCCAAAACGGAACACAGGTACTTACTACTATCCGTCGTACCCTTTTTGCAGAGCAGGGTAGCCGTCTTACCAATAGAGCCTTTGGACATCGCACTGCTCATGGCATTATAAATGGCATGTAAGATCAGATCTCCATCAGAATCAGCCTCCAAACCAGGTGAATTAGGAATAGTAATTGTTCCTAAAATCAATTTCTTGCCTTTACTGGCAGTAAATTTATGACTATCTTCCCCAATACCATAAACTATCTCGCTATTAGCCCTGATCAGCTTCTCAGCTAGAAGGAGATCGTCGTTACTGGTGATCTTGAAGTTTTCGGAACTGCATTCGATATGATGAATGGCAACTCCCAATTCTTCTACCAAGCTGACATCGTCTTCGGATCTGAGGTTTCGCTCGCGGGCCATCTCGTGTCCTTTCTTGGCTAATTCATAAATTAAGGCTTGAGGGGTTTGAGCTCGTACCAAATTTTGTTTGGAATAAGTAACTTGAACTTTCTTGTCAGCTACTTTCTTGGGAGTGTCGTGCAGAGTCTGTCCCAAAAAAGCTGCCCGATTACCCCCTTGGATATTCTTAATTAACTTTTTTAATTCATCTTCTTTGACAAACAAGTTGGCTGAATTGTGAAAAAGAACCAAGTCATTGGGTTGGGCCTTGACTGCTTGCAACCCGTAGTAGGCAGATTCTTGGCGATTCTTCTTACTGCCTTTAACAACCTTAATATTAACATTAGGAAATTCCTTGCAGAGCTGATTAATTTTCTTGATGTCGCTGGGATTTGCGACCACTATGATTTGGTCAAATTTCCAGAGCTTGGTCAGATTACGAAGGCACCAATAGAGCATCGGTTTGCCAAGGATCTCAATCAGAGCTTTATGACGAAAGCCAATACGACGGCCTTCTCCTGCTGCTAAAATAATAAGGTGAATCTTCATTTAGAAAAGTTTACTTAGAAGTTTGGAAATATCTGTGAACCTTAATTCTCCGGATAAAAATTTACGTACTGCTTCCTCATTGGCGAGGCTTAACTTACTAGGGAATTTCCCTCCTTTGCCCAAGGCTTGAAATGCGAACTTTAAGCAAGGAAATTTTTTAGTGTCAGGTCTTGAAAAACTGAGTACCTTATTTACTAGGATATCCGAGATAGAACAGAAACGAATTTGCGTGCGGTGCGGAGAGTACAGAGCGGCGCGAATGGCAGTCTGCATGTCAGGCTTATACATTATAGCCTTCGTGTTCCCATCCGTAAATTCCACCAGCGCGTGTACGATACTTTGAGGATGAACGAGGACCTCGATTTGCTCCGGCCTTAGCCCAAAAAAGTAGGCCGTCTCGATCACTTCAAAGCCTTTGTTCATTAAGGTGGCACAGTCGACACTGATCTTTTTTCCCATCTTCCAGTTCGGATGCTGCGTTGCTTGTTTCGCGGTGACCTTTTGTAAATCTTTGGTTTTCCAAGTGTAAAAAGGTCCACCGGAACAAGTGAGTATAACTTTGGAAATATTATTTTTCTCCTCACCTTGCAAACATTGCCAGATCGCGTTGATCTCCGAGTCTAGCGGAATAATCTCAGTTTTGTTTTGACGTGCCAGTTTCATTAACTGCTCGCCGGCCATCACCATCACTTCCTTGTTGGCGAGCAGTACTTTCTTGCCAGCTCGCAGCGCTGCTAGAGTTGGCTCGAGGCCGGCTTGGCCGACGATGGCATTCACGACCAGGTCGGCTTTCTTGAGACTGGCCAATTTTGTAAGTTCGGTGAAGGTGGCGCCTGTAAGGTTAAATTTTTGCGCGTTAAAAAAATAAGGAACTTTAAATTCTTTAAGCTGTTTCTCTAATAATTTCTCATTCCTAAATCCGGAAAGTCCCAAAACCTCAAAACGCGCATCATCTTTGATGACTTGCAGGACTTGCTGTCCCACGGAACCTGTACTGCCGAGGATCACGATCTTCTGAGCCATGTACTTTGCTTAAGTAGGGTAAGCATAATGGAAGAGAGAATGAATGACAATTAAGAGGAGACATTGTTGCATTGTTATCTTGTTTGTTAACAATGTAACAATCTAACCATAAAACAATGTCCCAATGTAATATTGTCTTTTCACTCTTCCTTCACTATAATCAAGTCGTTAGCATTAACTATTTTGTTATTTCTAAGAAAGTACGTGTCAACGAGGAGATTCGGGCTCCACAGATGAGACTTATCGAAGGTGAGGATGAGATGATAGGTGTCGTTTCGCGTGAAGAAGCCCTGCAAAGAGCAAAAGCTGCCGAACTCGATCTCGTTGAAATTTCTCCCAACGCTGAACCTCCGGTTTGTAAGATCATGGATTTTGGTAAGTATCTCTATCGCTTAAATAAGACTGATAGAAAACATAAAGCTAAGCAGAAAAAAACTGAGACCAAGGAAGTTCGGATTGGTTTCTCGACTGGCGAGCATGATCTTGAGGTCAAAGCCAAACGTGCTATCAAGTTCCTGCGAGGGCGCGATCGTGTTAAGATTACCTTACAATTCAAAGGGCGCGAGATCAGTCACTTTGATCTCGGTAAAGAAAAACTACAGAGTTTTGTTGATAGACTAGCCGAACATGGCAAGTTGGATGAAGAGATCAAGAAGCAAGGACGAAACTTGATTGTAATAATCAAGCCTCCTCAAACGTAGTAAATATAAAAGACTAACTTTATTTCCCATGAAAAAAACGACCAAACTCTTTTTGATGTACGCACTCGCTCTGATGCTGGTGTTTGCACCAAATGCTGCCTACGCACTCAGTCTGACCAGTGTGGTAGCGAACGATGACTCCGAAGATGGAGACGGGGTGGATAGTACAGACACACTCACAATCACTTTTGACGAAGATGTCCAAAATAAAGCGGATGTCACAGCTTCTAATGTGGATAGTTTTTTTACACTCAGCGGAAGTAAAACTTGGCCCAGCGTAAGCACCGTAGCTTGGAGCGCAGTTGGAGGAGGCAGCGGAAGTGGTGTCTTGACGATTACCTTTGGAACTACATCCGGAACAATTGATAAGGGAGACACTTTGACTCCAGAGACCGATGACGCGGATTACACTTTTATTGATGATGACGATGAAGATATCACCAGTACTGACAAAACCATCCTTGGCTCCTTCGATCGTCAGTGGGATAATTATGATGACACAAGCTACATAGATTCCGCCAACGATATCTTTGTTGATGGTGATTATGCTTATGTGGCCAATGGAGCAGATGGTGTTTTGACTTTGGATGTTTCAGATCAAGCCGGCATGACTATTGGAGATACAGTTACCCTAAGTGATGATGCTGACGCGATCTATGTTGAAGGGGATTATGCCTATGTTTGTGCAGAAGGGAAACTTTACGTAGTTGATGTAGCGGACCCTGAAGATATTGACGACACAAATAACGATACGACAGAGGGTGATTGTCTCGAGCTAGTCGCTGACAGTGAATACGTATATATCGCAGATGGAGATAAAGGATTGTCCATTTTTGAAATAAATGATGATGATGTGACAGAGGTAGGAGATGGTGGTTTCGATGGTGGTTGGGATGGTGATGTGGTGGATATCTTTGTAGAAGGTAATTATGCTTATCTAGCTGTTGATGACGCTGATAACGGATTGGTGGTAGTAGATATCTCTAGCCCTTCCGCACTTACCGCAGACGATGTGGTTGATATGATTGAAACCGATGCTGATGCAACAGGTGTCTTCGTCGATGGAGATTATGCTTATGTCACGATTGGTAGTGAAGGTCTGCAAGTTTTTGACATCTCTGATCCTACCAACATTAAGGATAAAGATACTGATGAAAATGTTATTGATAGTAGTGGTGGCAATGCCAATGCTGTTTATTTCTCAGATAGGTATGCTTTTGTGGCAGATAAGGACAATGGTATTAAGGTGGTGAAGGTAACGAGTGGAAGTATTGCTACTAGTGTCAGTGAGGATATCGATTTCGATCTTGGTACTGATCAATGTGTCTCAGTCTTCGTGGATGACGGCTGGGCTTATCTGGCCTGTGAGGAATCCGGAGTATTCTCGGTGAACGTGGATGATATTTCCTCCGGTGGTAGCGGCGATGGTCCTGACTACACTGACGGAGATCTCTATGTTTATGCTGCTTACGAAGGAGATGATAGTGATGGTAGTCGTGAGAAACCTTATGCCGCTATCCAAGATGCAATTGATGCGGCCAGTAAAAACGACGAGATTATGGTGTTCCCCGGAGTCTATGAAGAAGAAATTACGATTGATGTTGAAGGGCTGACCTTGACCGGTGTCGGACCTTCTTTTGTCACGATCCGTGGCGACGGTGATGCTACCGTCACGATTGATGAAGACGACGTGACTTTCAAAGGATTTACAGTTAGCGAAGGTGATGAAGGTATCTATGTCAAAGGCGGTGATGAGATTGTGATCAAGAACAATGTGATCATTGATACTGTGGATTATGGTATCCATGTGGATGATATTGATACGGATATCATCAATAACACGATCGTCCAAAACGATGGTTCCGGTGTTTATGTGGAAGGTGATCCTGTTTTGGAAATTCGTAATAATATCTTTGCAGAAAATGGTGAATACGGTTTAGAAGGAGATGATGGTACTGCTGACGACAATGCGACACTTGGTTACAATTTGTATTATGGTAATGACACCAGTGCTCGTTCTAATTTCACTTCTGCCACAGGAGACGTCACTACTGATCCGGAATTTGAAGACGAGGATGATGATGATTTTGACTGGGGAGAAGATGGTTGGTTGGAAGATTTTTATTTGGATTCAGGATCCAATGCTGAAGATGTCGGAGATAGTAGTTCTACTTACAATGACAACGATGGTAGTCGCAACGACATGGGTGCCTTCGGTGGTCCGGATGGACAATACGACGATGCTGATGAGCCGGAGGAGCCGGAAGAACCTGATGCCAGTGCCAGTGCTTTGAAGGTGACTTTGACCTGGGATGAGAACGCTGAGAGCGATCTCTTCGGTTACTATATTGAACGTTCAACCGCTGCTACCAGTGGTTACAGCCAATTAAACGATGAACCGGTGATCGGTGCCGAGTATGAAGATACGGTGACTAGCGCTGGTACTTATTACTATCGTGTCGTAGCCGTTGATCTCTTCGAGGAAGAGTCTGATCCTTCGGATGAAGCCTTTGTGACTACTGTTGGAACAACTCCCGTTGCGACCCAGTTCAGCGATGTGCCAACTACTTCCGAGTTCTATACCTACATCATGGATTTGAAGGGAGACGGGATCATCAATGGTTTCGGTGATGGAACATTCAAACCACTACGCAACGTAACTAGGGCCGAGTTCCTGAAGATGTCTTTGAACGCTGCCAATATCAATAGCTCCGCTTATGCTGCTCAGGCCAGTTGTTTCTCCGACATGGTCACTACACATCCTTTGAAACAATACGTCTGTTACGCTTATGCCAATGGTTACGTCAGTGGCTCCGGTGGTAAGTTCTATCCGGAACGAGAAATTACGCGTTTCGAAGCGATGAAGATCCTCTTGAATGTAAATCTGATTCCGGACATTACAGCGACGACCAGTAGTTTCTCAGATGTAGTCTTGGCTGAACAGATTCGTTATATCGAGAAAGGTTACGCTTTGGGACTGGTCAGTGGTTATGGCAACGGAATCTTTGGTCCAAACAACAACATCCTGCGCCAGGAATCAGCCAAGATTGTTTCCAACATGAGAGCCTACAGAGGATTGGGTGGTATCTATACACAAAATTGTTCTAAAACTTGTGCTCAGATAACAACCTGCATAGAAGCTTATTATCAGCAGAATGTTTGTGGAGGATTGAATCTTGATTCTGATGCAGACGGCATTCCTTGTGAAGATATTTGTGCCGGATAATTAGTCTTATAGCTTCCAAGCTTAAAGTATAGTATTTTAGGGGTAGAGATCATTCTACCCCTTTTTTATGCTCAAACCTTACCAACAAAAAACTACTCCCAAATCAGCTCTCAAGGCCGAGAGCCAGCTCAAAGGGCTTTCCAAAGCTCTGCTTGTTACAATTATCCTCGCCGTGCTTTTAATTATTGGAACTTTTTTTACCGCTAAATATTTATACAATCACTATTTTGGTGACTATCACCGCAAAGCCGTAGAGTATTATGATAAAGCCGTGGACTACAAACAGGGTTTTGAAGAAGCGGTGGGGGAGGTGGAGGACGTTGTGGAGACGGGGAAAAAATGGCTGAAGAGATGAAAACAATGCTCTATTGTTGCCTTGTTATAACGCTAACAGTAGTCCGCCTTTAGGAGGATGGGGAGAATAAAAATATCGTATCCGGATTCCTATCCCGAGACAAGGGGGCATGCCCCCTTGTCCAAGACGAAGACATTTTCATTGTTCTTATGTTTTTTTCTGCCGTTCTCTATTGTCTGTTCCCCCGAGTTCCCATCCGCCTCAGGCGGACCGAGGTCCTAAAATTCTCTGTTTGCCTTCGTAGTCTGTCGTCTGTTCTTCGTGTGCCTTTTTGCTCTTTACAAACCACTCCTCTTCATGTAAACTGCCCTTCGCATTTTAAGAAACCGCTATGAAGCAAAAGAGTAACTCAAGCGCCAAGAAGCGCTTTAAAAAGACCGGTTCTGGCAAGATTATGCACGAGAAATCTGCCAAGAATCACTTGCTCAAAAACAAGTCCAAGAGACAAAAGAAATTTGGTGCAGACGGTATTACCTTAAGTGGTACCACCAAGCATCGTGTTTCCAGGATGGTGCCCAATCTGTAAATTTATTTCCAATGTGTCAGAACTTCTTAAAAGGTTCTGACTTTCATATCCTAACTTTAGTAAAATGCGTGTAAAAAGATCCCTCGCGGGGCGCCGCCGGCACAAAAAAGTGATCAAAGCGGCCAAAGGATACCGAGCAATTGGTAAACGCTTCAAGACTGCCAAGCAGGCTGTGATGCGTGCCGGTATCAGCGCTTATGTTGGTCGTAAGCTCAAGAAAAGACAGGCTCGTTCTCTCTGGATTGTCCGTATCAACGCCGCTGTGCGTGAATACGAGATGAGCTATTCTGTCTTCATGAATAAGCTACGCGACAAGAACATTCTCATCAATCGCAAGATGTTAGCCGAATTGGCTGTCAATCACAAAGATTCCTTCAAGGCGATTGTGGAGGCTGTTAAGTAAGAATACTGGCTGGGGAAGGCAGGGGCTAGGGTTGAGGGTGGGATAAATGGCTGTATTGTTATATTGCTCCCTTGTTATTTTGTCGTCTGTTGCCTCCCAACAATGTAACAATATAACAGGTCTTTTTAACAATCTTCTTATCTTTCGCACACCAAATAAGTCTCAAAGCTTCTATCGCGGGTAGCTTTGGGCTTATGTTGCCTGATTTTTAGGAAGTTTTGTTTTAGTTCTTTCAGTAAATCTTGAAAATCTGCACCTATAAAAACCTTAGAGATCAGCTTGCCCTTGGGCTTCAGGAAGAGTTTGGCGACTTCCAAAACCGCCAGATTGAGCTCTACTGAGCGATACTGATCAACATCCTTGATACCGCTGGTTTTGGGTGCCAGGTCGGCCGTGATGACATCAAATTTATCGTGGCCAAGCAGCTCTTTGAGCTTCTCCAAATCAGTAATATCCGCTTGATAAAGTTGTACTCCAGGGAGAGCTTCGATCTCTTGGAGATCAATGCCAACGATGACGGTTTTGGTATTTTGATCATTTGATGTTTTGATCTTTTGACTAAGAACCTGCAACCAACTCCCCGGAGCTGATCCCAGATCCAAGACTTTTTGACCTTTCTTAAAAATCCGGAATTTTTCATTTAACTCCAGCAACTTAAAAGCGCTGCGAGCACGATAGCCTTGCTCTTTGGCTTTCTGGAAATATTTGTCCTGAACAACGTAAGCTTTGGGCATTATGGTCGCAGCTCGGTTTTATAAACCTTGCCATCACTACTCAAAACATACAGTATGTTCTCGTCGTAATTGGCGTAGAGATCTATGAGATTATCAATCTTCTCAAAGACGTATTGAGCTTTGTAGACACCGCCCTTGCCGGTTACCACCACACGTTGATTGTTTTGATCCAAGATGTAAACGAGTCCACTGGCCTCATCTTGATCGACAAAGATTTTACGCGGACTATCAAGCGCTTGAATCAAACCGGTGATTTCAAATGGGGTTTGCTCGTCGCCATAAATTTTGGAAACCTTGCCATCCGCATTCAAGATATAAATCGCACCATCTATACCAAAGTCCACTGCTTGAGAGAGATCCAGTCCGATATTCTTTTTACTGGGCTCTCCATATTGATCATTTTCCGGGCTATAGCGCCAAATCTCATTCTCGCTTGGGTCCAAGAAATAAAGCATCTTACGACGGTCGTAATCATCGATCGCAATTGCATTCTTGAATCCTCCCTGTGGGAGTTCAGTTAGCGTGAAGTTATCGTCCTTGTACTTGATGAGCTGATTATCACTGGTGTACATCACAATTCCACCTTCTTGTGTCAAGAAAGCTGAGTCTTTGATGTCAAAATTTTCAGCGCCGCTCACTGTTACAGTTCGCATATTAACTTCGTCCAAGATTAAGCGATAAATGGCATTTTTATCAAAAGCGTAAAGAGAACTGCCACTGGAAACAAAGCCTCTTGCTTCTACGTCAGCACGTTTTGTAGCAAGATCAAAAGCTATTTCAGGAACAGCTTCGCGGTAAACATTATCAACACGGTCCAATAAAGATTGTAGTTTGAGTTGCTCAGCTTCTCCGATGGCTTTGTACTCAGCCATTTCGCTTTCCTTTAGTTGTATGATCTTGTTTTGAACCTGAATGAGAAGGCGCTTAGCGCCCTCGATATCATAGATAGCGCGTGTTTCGGCCATGCTGCGTTCTTCACTGATTTCCTGTAGCAGTTGATCGAACTGAGCGCGCTCGGCACGTCCCGCACTAAAATTCCAATACCACATAATAAGTACTGCCAAGATAATAAAAGCTGAAACTGCTAGCACTAACCTGGAATTCGTACGAGGTCTGGCAGTCATAAATTGTCTGCGACCACTGAATAATTTCTGTAAACTCTTGGAAGTATTTTCTTTGAAAATCTCGTAAGTATTCGTAGCTTTACTCTTTTTGCCTGTGGTCCTATGTCGGTCGGCCAGCTTATCCAGCTTGTCCTTGAGACGTGCTTCGTCAGAGAGTTTACGATTTTTGAGAGGACTCAGTACGATCGTCTCAAATCCCAAAAGTATTTTCTGCCAAAAATTTGGTTCTGATAAATCTTCAAAACTGGTTACTTCCTCGAGTTCTTTGATCTCTTCTTCCAAAAGCTCATCTTGTTCAACGCTAGCATCAGCTTCTATTTCCGGAGCCAATTCTGCGGTTTTGAGTTCTTTGACCTCGGCAATCAAAAGTTGCAATGAATCAAGGGTTTGAATATTGCGAGCGACACTCTCTTCATTGCTAAGATCGGCCGTCACTAATCCATTAATGAGGGCTTCTTCTGAGATAGCTGACAATAAATCTCCCGAAGAGAAGATCAGGATATCTCCTTCCGCCAAAGGTCCACTGGAAATATTGAGAAAATTATTTTCGGCTGACAGCTCATCTTGCTCCGGTGCCAAACCTTCGGAAATATTATTGAGTTTGTTGTTCCGTAGCAGAAAAGCCTGAGATTCTCCGACCTGGGTCAGATGCAGCATGTTAGTTGCCAAGAAGCCAATCACCGCATTGATATGCCCCACCCAGAGATCTCCTTTGTGCTTGGCGAACTCCCCCAGTTTCTCATTGATATCCTGCAAAGCATTTTCAAAACTGTTGTAAGGATCTTCTTCCAGATTGCGGTACAAATTTTGGTGCAGAGTGCCCAAAATAATTTCAGCCAGTTGCTCCGCCTCAAAGACGCCCTCGTCAATTTCGAGTGCGAGAAACAACTTTCCATAATTGGCCAATTCAAGATTATCAGGAATATACAGTTCACTGTAGCGAAATACATCGCTTTCTACCTCCCCAACTTGGAGATTTACTGAGCTCAAATTAAGCTCCATAGCTTAAACGTTAATTCCATAAGAACATCTTAAGGGCAGCGGCTTATAAATGCAAATAAAAATGTTTAATTGTTACATTGCTAAATTGTTATATTGTTGAAGAGTTTTTATCTCAGAGCGCCCCTGTTCTTTAGAATTAGTGCAAGTGTGAGTGCAAGTCAGAGGAAGATTTATCTTGCACTGTGACTGGAATCTGCTGACTGGCACGGTTTTTTTAGTTTGTTGCTTGCCGCCGAGTACCGAGGTCCGAAAGTGTTCCGTTTTACTTTCCTCTCATCTTTTAGTATCTTTAGCTACGCTAAAAAGCTGAGAATATGCCAGATCTAAAAACTAAGCTTGCCGGAATAAACCTCGAGAATCCTCTGATTCTGGCTTCCGGGTTCCTTGGTGTGAGTAAAGCTTCGCTCGAGTTTGTGATCAAAAACGGGGCCGGAGCTGTCACGATCAAATCAATTAGCCGTCTTCCTCGTTCGGGTCACCATGCTCCGATCATAGCTGCGTTTGAGGCAGGACTTTTGAACGCGGTCGGATATTCCAATCCGGGGATGATCAAGGCGCGCGAGGAATACGCAGATTTAAAAAAACTAAAAGCGCCGGTCTTCCTCAGTGCTATCGGACAAAAGCCCGGTGATTTCGCCAAGGTGGTAGCAACTTTAGAAAAAAATGATTTTGCCGCAGTTGAAATAGTGCTCTCTTGTCCGCATACACCCGGGTATGGAACGCTGGCTGGGCAAAGTACTCCTGCCGCTACCGCCAAGATTACCAAAGCCGTGCGTAAAGTTACGCGGAAACCGCTTTTCGTCAAAGTTTCTCCGGATGCCCCCAAACTTACTGAAATCTGTAAGGCCGCTGAAGCAGCTGGGGCCGATGGTATTACAGCTGTTAATACGATGGGGCCGGGGATGATCATTGATTTGGAAGCGAGAAAGCCCGTCCTGGGTTTTGGCATGGGAGGTGTCAGTGGAGCTGCTCTTCACCCTATTGCGGTTCGTTGTGTCTATGAAATTTCGCAAGCGGTCAAAATTCCTATCATCGGAACCGGAGGAGTGACAAGCGGTCGAGATGCAATCGAGATGGTGATGGCCGGAGCTACCGGTATCGGAGTTGGCACTGCTATCAGTACACGAGGAGTTGCATGTTTCCACTTAATCGCCAAAGAAATGCAAGACTGGATGAAAGAAAATGGAGTCAAAAGTTTGGAAGAAATCAGAGGAATAGCTTGGAAAATGAGCAAAAAGGGGTCGTGACCCCTTGTCTCGAAGACACTGCTCACCACTAACCACTAGTCACTAGTTCATGTCTCAATCCCTAACTCTCAAAATAGCGCGTATCGAAAAAGAAGCTGCCGCTGTGCGTACTTATTGGTTCAAGCATCGTCTGGATGCTAAACCAGGACAGTTTGTCATGTTGTGGATACCCGGCTTTGATCAAAAACCAATCAGTATCGCCTACGCTGACAAAAAAGAATTTGCCCTGACAGTCTCAGCGATTGGTCCGGCTACCAAGCATTTGGAGAAGATGAAGGTTGGAGATGTGCTTGGTATTCTTGGACCACTTGGAACTTACTATAAAATCCCCGCCAAGAAAAAGCTGGTCTGTGTCGCTGGTGGTTATGGTGCAGCGCCACTTTATTTTGCGACACTGGAAGCTCTCCAAAAAGGCTGCCAAGTTGATTTTATTCTAGGAGCGCGGACTAAGGATCTGTTGCTTTATCAAAATAAATTAGCGAAGACCAAGGCCAGAGTACATATCACGACCAATGACGGCAGTAAAGGAAAAAAAGGCTTAGTAACTGATGTTCTTGAGCAGCTTTGTGCTTCGAAAAAGCCTTTTGAGATTATGACTTGCGGACCGGAGTTGATGGAATATGGGGTTTTTCAAATCGCAGAAGAATACAAAGTACCTTGCCAAATCAGTATTGAACGTTATATGAAATGCGGTACCGGAGTCTGCGGTTCTTGCTCGGTTGACCCTCAGGGCTTGCGCATGTGCACCGAAGGTCCGGTGGTAGATAAGGTCCTCGCCAAGATGATCTATGAATTTGGTAAATATCACAGAGACGCCACTGGCACCAAAATTTATTATAAAAAATAATTCTCTCATTCAAAATTCAAAATTTATAATTTTCTGCCCATGTCCTCCCAAGAAATTGCCCAGATTTTACTAGAGAAAGGTGCTGTCAAAGTTAGTTTTGATAATCCTTTTCGTTGGGCTTCCGGGATTGTCTCTCCGCTCTATTGTGATAATCGTCTCATGATTTCCTATCCTAAAGAAAGAAAACAAATTGTGCAGGCTTTTGTGGCACAGATTGAGAAGATGGGGCAGGATTTTGATGTGCTTGCCGGGACTGCTTCGGCTGGGATTCCGTGGGCTGCTTTTGTGGCCTACGAGTTGAATAAACCCATGATTTATATTCGTAAAGAAGCCAAAGAATACGGCGCTAAAAAAAGGACAGAAGGCGTTCTCAAGGCTGGAGATAAAGTCTTATTGATCGAAGATCTCGTCTCAACCGGTGGTAGTTCGATTAGTGCGGCGGAGGCTTTGCAGGAAGAAGGAGCTAATGTGATTGCGGTTTTGGCGATTGTTTCTTGGGAAATGATTATGAGTCAAACTCGTTTCGAAGAGGCTGGACTGAGACTTTCGGTACTGACTTCTTACAATGATATTATCTCTACTGCGTTGAAGCGCGGCGATATTACGGAGGAGCAGTATCATAAAATTATTGAATTCAAACAGGATCCAGCTGGGTGGGCGGAGAGTGCGGGACTTTAAAAACAGCAAACAGGGAAGAGGGACTAGGGGGAAGGCAGGGACTAGGGTGTTTTTAACTAGGCACTAGTGACTTGCACTTTCACTTGCACTGAAGTTAATGCTTAAATAGTTCAAATGGTCGGGAAGGCAGGGACTAGGGTAGAGGGTCTAGGGGGAGTTAGTGACTAGTGACTTACACTTACACTTTCACTTAAGAAAATGGCCTGAATGGCTGGGGGAAACAGTAAGTAAGTGAATAAGTTCCGCCTAGGCGGATAAGTACTGAAGTACTGAAACACTGTATTACTGTATTCCTAGCTTAATGGTTATATAGTTAAATTGTTGTATTGTTAAGCTGACTTTTATTTGTAATGAAATAATTATTGGTTTAGGCAAGTTGGGTGATTTGAACTTTGCGGATCTTTTTGGTATAATTTAATGAAGTCGCCGAACCTAAATTCAGAAAAATGTACAAAAAACATCAATACAAACACAAAGTCAGATCAACAATCGGAGTTATGGGAGGCGCTAGCCCACTGGAAATAAATCCTTATGTTGCACGTCGCGCTGAAATTATAGGTCGAGAAATAGCTAAACATGGCTATGTTTTGATTACCGGTGCTACAACCGGATATCCTTTTTATGCTTGTAAGGGCGCCCAAGCGGAAGGTGGTTTGTCGGTTGGTATTTCTCCGGCCAAAAATCTATCGGAACATTTGGAGAGATATAAACTACCGGCTGGTTATATGGATGTCATTATTTATACGGCTTCCGGCTTCAACGCGCGTAACGCTACCAATATCTCCAGTTCAGATGCCATCATCACAGTTGGTGGACGTGCCGGAACTTTGAACGAATTTACTGCAGCTTATGATACGGGCAAGATTATCGGAATCCTCAAACATTCCGGTGGGATTTCAGATGGTATAGATGAAATCCTAAAACACTGCAAAAAGAAAGATAGTTCAGCGATCATCTTCCAAGAGGAAGATCCGGTGCTTTTGGTGCAGAAGGTGGTGGAGCAGCTTGAGAAAAGAAGCAACGGACATGTTGAGTCAGATCAGACTGTGATTTAGAAACAAACAACATAAGACAGACGACGGGAGACAGAACTATGATTACACTGATTTAATGATACTTCGATTCCGCTACGCTTCACTCAGTACGAGTCACATGTTCTTTATGCACTTAGACTAGAGGATGTTACTGCTCGTCATGAGAGAACGAAGTGAACCGAATGATGGGCTATGATTGGAAGGCACGTTTCTTTGAAGTGTTTCTTAATAATCATAGTTTTCATTTAATCATCTGCCCAGGAGGACCGCGAGTAGTCTTTGATATTAAAACCAGTCGCATCCCCTTGTGGGTGCGCAAAGGCCACCTTCCCTTTTATTATTTTGGCAGAAGCTTGTGAGAGCTGTCTTTTTGAGTTAAGCTCCCCCTTAGAGAATAAAAGATTTACCATGAACTTTGCAGACCGTTTGATCGCAGCTATCAAGAATAAAAAGTCCGTAGCCTGTGTCGGGCTCGATCCTCACTGGGATCAAATCCCGGCTTTTTTAAAAGAAGGCAGAACTCCCGGTGAAGCAATCTTGGCCTTCAATAAGGGCATCATAGACGCAATTTCTGACTTGGTGCCGATCGTGAAACCGCAACTGGCTTTTTACGAGAAGTTTGGCATGGATGGACTGGGAGCTTTCTGGGAAACTATCAAATATGCCAAAGAAAAGGGCTTGCTGGTCCTTGCTGACGGGAAACGTGATGATATCGGCAGTACAGCAGTAGCTTACGCACAGGCTTACCTGGATACGAAGGGTGAATTTGGACAATACATCGATGCTTTGACAGTCAATGCTTACTTGGGTAGCGACGGAGTTAAGCCTTTCGTTGATCTTTGTCGCGAACATGACAAAGGAATTTTCGTCTTAGTCAAAACTTCCAATCCTTCTTCCGGCGAGCTCCAAGATTTGAGACTTGCAGACGGCATGACAGTGAAAGAAAAAATGGCTTCACTCGTGGCGCGTTGGGGACAGGATCTCGAGGGGAAAGAAGGCTACTCTGCTATCGGAGCTGTCGTCGGAGCAACTTATCCGGAAGATTTCGAGAAGCTCAGAGCCCAGATGCCACAGCAAATCTTTCTCATCCCCGGTTACGGTGCGCAAGGAGGTACTGCCGCTGATCTTAAGACTTGCTTTGACGAGCAAGGCCTCGGGGCCATCGTGAACTCTTCCCGCGGCATCATCTTTGCCTACACCAAGGACAGTAAATATTCAGAAGAAGACTTCGCCGAGGCCGCGCGTGAAGCGGTACTGAAGATGAATGGGGAACTTGCAGCAAATTATAAATTTTGAATTCTGAATGATGAATTAATCCAAATTCAACATTCAAAATTTGTCTTCAAAGCTTAGTTATCCTCCACATGGTATTGGTAAAGGTGCCTGCGCCAATCCTATATATGTTTCAGCGAACTTAATCTCTGCATCATTATAGTAAATCTCGTACCGTATTCTAAATATACAAGGAAGGGTACCTATGCTATTAGAAGAACCTATGCACGCATGATAATAGTCATACTCCCCTGTAAGCTGATCATAAGGTGGTTCATATACATAGACTTGGTTGCTAAGGATATCTGATCCACTCGTAGAACGCTGCTTCTCAGGATCCTGATGATTACAAGAAAAGTACCATTTGCCACTCCAACCAGAGAAGTCATAGTCTGCCGGGGGAGGTGGAGACAAAGTGACAGAGAAAGTTATATCCTGAAACAAATTCGTCTCATCCTCCGGATCAGCACTGATGCTCATAGAATCCGGTACGTAGGTGGGAGGGATCCATTGAGTGCAGATATTTGAGAGACATCTCAAACCTTCGATACAGTTGGCATCGATGACACAGGCTCCGCCTGCGGTGGCTGATTTGTATTGCATGATTTGTCCCGAGATACGAGCTTGGCCGAAGTCACCGCGATTAAGAGCGAAAAAGATCAATACCCCCCCCAGTAGCACTAGTAAGACAATTCCGAGCTTATTATTTTTCATCTTAGACATTTAATGTAATTAAAACTGTTTGATTGTAGCAATTTAACATCCCAATTCAAAATTCAACATTCAAAATTTGTCTTCAGTAGTCTCTCCTCCCATTCAGCGCCTGACTAAGTGTCACTTCGTCGGCATATTCGAGATCGCCGCCGACCGGTAGTCCGCGAGCGATGCGCGTGATCTTGAGATTGGGAATATTTTCGAGTTGCTGATGGATGAAACTAGCTGTGGCTTCTCCTTCGAGTGAGGGATTGGTGGCTAGGATGATTTCGACCGGTTTCCCTTCGAAAGCTTTGACACGTGCCACCAGTTTATCAACAGTAAGTTTATCAGGACCGATTCCTTCGATGGGGTTGATAATGCCATGGAGAACATGGTAGGTACCGTAGTGCTCATTGGTACGTTCAAAAGCGATCACATCCAGAGGATCTTCCACCACTAAAATCTGATCAATTTTGCGGGCTGTATTACTACAAATCTTACAGGGATCACTTTCGGCAAAGTTCCAGCAAGTCTGACAAAGTTTCAGATTGGCCTTGAGATCCAGTACTGCTTTTCCTAAACTCTCCAAGTCATGATCACTTTGCTTGAGTAAATAGAAAGTCAGTCTGGCAGCGGTTTTCCTGCCAATGCCGGGTAGCTTACTGAGCTCTTCAATTAAATTTTGAATAGATGCTGGTAGTTCTGACATCAAATTATATCTTTAAGGTCGGGATCGATAAAATGAGGATCTCTTTGACGTTTTTCTGCTCTTTCCCTCTCAGCCTGATACTCTTTACTAACGATATCTTTTTCATAACGAGTCATTTTGCCAGTAAAGAGCTTGATTGTGTCATAGGCTACCACCAACACCAAGATGCTGTCGAAGCCCAAGATAATCCAATTGCGATCAAGGAGTGCTCCACCGGCAACCAGTAAAGAGCCCACAAGTAGTAACAAGAGATAAATGCGCAGACTCATCTTCTTGCCGACTTGTTTCCCTCTGTAGTAAGGGATGAAGGCAATCATGATAAAACCAATCACAAATGGTAGATTGAAAGAAAGATTCATACGAAATGATAAATTTTAAATTATGAATTTTGAATGTAAAACAATTTAGAATTCAACATTCAAAATTTTGCATTTCTACATGCCCGGTAGTCCGCTGCCTCCCATGATACTTTGCATGCGTTCAGCGGATGCTTTCTGGGCTTTTTTGAGAACCTTGTTACTAGTATCCACGATCTCAGTACCCAATCTTTGCGGGTTACTTAAGTAGTATTCACCTTTATCTTGAAAATCTATTTTGACCTCCAAAACTTCCTGCATGCCGTTGGCGATTACAGTTACTACTCCATTCGAAGAGCTTCCTTCGAACTTGGTTTGCTTGAGTTCCTTCTGAATCTGCCTAGCTTGCTGTTGGAATTTATACATGTCTTTGTACTTGTCGAGCATGAGATTTAGTTTAGTTTTACCCTTACATTAAAGCGGAAATGTTCTTTGGAAGCAAACGAAAAACAAACAACAAATGTTATATGGCTACATTGTTTCATTGTTAAAAGAGAGGGAAACAATATAACAATTTAACAATGCGACAATATATTTATAAATACTCCTCATCTTCCCTCTGTCTTTCCAGATTCACAAACTTGAGCTGTTCCTTCTTGAAGCCCAACTCAATTTTGCCGGTCGGACCGGTACGATGTTTGGAGATATTAATTTCTGTAATTCCGGGACGATCGGTGCCTTCAGGATTGTAGTAATCGTCACGGTACATAAAGAGTACGATATCCGCATCTTGCTCAATCGAACCTGATTCACGCAGGTCGGACAGCATGGGGCGCTTGTCGTTGCGAGATTCAACGGCGCGAGATAACTGAGAGAGCGCGATGATCGGAACTTTAAGTTCTCTGGCCAAAAGTTTCAGTGAACGTGAGATCTCGGAGATTTCTTGGACACGATTGGCGTTACCATAATTGTTTCTACCACTCATGAGCTGCAAATAGTCTAGAATCAAAAGATCGAGTCCTTGTTCCATTTGCAGGCGACGGGCCTTAGTTCTGATCTCGACCACGCTGGCACCCGGAGCATCATCGATAAAAAGATTCATATTGGCCAATTCATCCATAACCTTACCAATATTACTAAAATCCTCATCGTCGAGTTTACCGGTACGTAACTTCCAAGAATCAACTCCTAGGAGTGAACAAAAGAGACGTTCGACCAACTGATCCTTCGACATTTCCAATGAGAAAATTCCGACAGTCTTGCCTTGATCCTTGGCCATATTTTGAGCAATATTCAAAGCAAAAGCGGTTTTACCCATGGCAGGTCGAGCAGCGAGGATGATCAGATCAGACTTCTGTAAGCCGGATAGTTTGCGGTCCAGATCATAGAACCCGGTCGGGATGCCGCGAAACTTATTCGGATCAGTAGAGTCATGTAGTTCCGCAATACGTTCGTATGATTCATCAAGAACATCTTTGATGTGTACAAATTTATCCCGTACAAAATCCTGAGAGATATTAAAGACCACTTTTTCTGCTTCCTCTAAAGTTTCGCGAGTGGACTCCAAATCCTTGAAACCCAAAGCTGAGATCTCTTGTCCGGCATGAATTAATTTACGTAGAGTGGATTTTTGTTTGACGATTTCTGCATAGCGATTGATATGAGTGGAAGTTGGTACACTCTCAACCAACTCAGCTAAGTAAGAACTATCTCCAACTTGTTCCAGCTTCTTCTCACTGCGTAAGAGATTGGAAATTGTCAGGACATCAATTGGCTCATGTTTGCGAAAAAGCTCCAGCATAGCAGCATAGATCAGGCTGTGCTTGGCATGATAAAAATCATCAGGATGCAAGAGATCTGCGACTTTGATCAGCGCTTCTGAGTCCAACAGGATTGATCCCAAGACACTTTGTTCTGCTTCTGTGTTTTGAGGAGGGACTTTATTTAGGTCATCTAGGGTTGCCATAGAGTAAGATACTTATTGAAAAAGTTTAATAGCTTCATCGACGAGAGCTTCGGTATTGTCCGGTTCGCTCTCAGGAGCTTTGTGTTTACACTTGATATGCAAAGGATGAGCGGTAACCTGTCGTAAAACATCTTCCAACTCATGTAAATTATTGCCAACTTTCAGTCTTTGTAACTCAAAATTAGAAGGAACACTAATAGTAAGCTCTTGTCCTTCCAGTGTTTCCAGGCGGACTTTCTTGAGAGCTAATTTTAGACTAGGGTTTTTGATGCCTTCGATAACACGGCCCCATTGCTGCTTAATTTTTGCTAAATTGAAATCTCCTTGGATATTTTCTGCCGGTGGGGGTACTACTTTTTCCTGAACAGGCTCAGCTGTAGCCTTCTCCGAAGTAGCGATCTCTATAGTTTGCAATACTTCCGGTTGTTCGCGTAAGCAAATGGTTAAAACGGCAGTCTCAAGTGGTAATTGTGGGATATTGCTGGCTTTGAAATCCAGCATGCTTTCTTGCAAGATATTGATAAATTCAAGATAAGCAGCGGTCGAGCTGTCTTTATCTTCCCCAAGTTCATTAATCATTTTTTCTCGGATCATTTCCAAAGTAGCTTTGACAAATTGTTTCAAATCTATGCCATCAAAATAAATCTGATTAACGAGAGAAATGGCTGCCTTGTGGTTTCTTTCAAGCAGGAAGTTGATAAAGTCACTCACAATCTGTTGCTTCACCAGTCCCAAGTTTTGCTCAACGTGTTCAAGTGTCACTCCCTTTTTATTTGCCATTTGTTCAAAGAGCGAAATAGCATCACGCATACCACCATCGGCGGCCTTGGAGATCAAAATCAGAGCCTCTGCTTCGGCCTTGATGCCTTCTTGCTCAGCAATAAAAGCGAGACGCTCAGCGATCACTTCGGGAGTAATCCTTTTGAAGTCAAAGCGTTGGCAACGCGAGATAATAGTAGGAGGAATCTTGTGAGATTCGGTGGTAGCCAAGATGAAGTGCGCATGACTGGGAGGTTCTTCAAGAGTCTTTAATAAGGCGTTGAAAGCTTCCTTGGTCAGCATGTGGACCTCATCGATAATAAAAACCTTCTTTAGCCCGTGACTGGGACTAAACTTAACTTTTTCACGTAACTCGCGAATTTCGTCGACTCCTCTATTGCTGGCAGCATCTATCTCAATAATATCCATCATGCGATTAGCCGTGATTTCAAGACAGTTTTCACATTTATTACACGGTTCTCCTGTTTCGCTCAAGTCTAAACAATTAAGTCCTTTGGCAATCAATCTGGCAGTGCTGGTTTTGCCTGTTCCTCGTGGTCCACAAAAAAGGTAAGCATGAGAGGCCTTGCCTGATTTGAGGGCGTTTTGCAAAGTAATTTGGATAGAATTCTGGCCTACCAAATTACTAAAATCCTGAGGTCTATATTTACGATAAAGCGCGATTTTTAACTTCTTGTCTTCGGCCATACTTGAGAGTGACTAGTGGATAGTGATTAGATGCTCAACTTGAGATGCTGGGTAGTGAATGTTTTTATATGTCAATTGTTACATGTCACAGCTCAGATGTTTGTTTAAAGGGAGCTAAGAATAAAGCCAGAAATGAATTCTCTGGCTGTTTTTGTTTTTATTTTTGCGCTAGATCAGTCTAGCGGAAAAATAGAGGGATGACAAATGGGGAGGAAACATACAACATAAGGACAGACAACAGACGACTTTTGGGACTCGGGAAGCCAGAAGACAGACTACAATTGATATATTGTTAGATGGTTACATTGTTAAGAAACAAGGGAACAATAGAGCAATATAACAATCGTTCACCAACTATTCTGACCATTTCAATCCATTTTGTTTTTCAGCCAGTTTTATCACTTCAGCTTTTTCTTCACCTCTTCCGGGAAACAAACCTTACTATTTGCAAACTTTTTACTAGCAAATTGTTTGATGATATCTGAGGCTTGAGACATTCTGTAAGTTTTTTTGTTATCCAGAATATAAATTTCCGTAAGTTTTTTACCTTTGAAGTCATAGGGAGGATAAGGAGTCAGAGATCCATCGAGAATGCCAACATAGTATTTAGCATCAAAATTTAATTTGTTGGCAATTTGACCACTTCTTTGGGCAAGTTTTTGAGCTTCACTGGTATTCTCTGTTTCAACGGACTTGAACAGTTTCCGACTCAAGAATCTGTGACAGAGGTCTCTCAGGATAGGATCTTCTTGCTTAGCCCAAGATGCGATGGCGGTTGTGAGTAGATGATCATCCAGAAGCCAAAAATCATAATTCGTGAGGGTTTCTTTACTAAATAATTTATGCAGACTGGGGTGTCTTAAGATCAATTTTCCAGTCTTTTTCAGAGCGGCTACACGGCGAAAAATTGCTTGAAAGAGGAATTCTGAACACAAGGACGTTTTGTGCAGGTAAACCTGTTCGTACATGAAGTAACGCGCCAAGATAAATTCTTCCAAAGCATGTAATCCTTTCTTTTCCACTGCCAAATGTATTTTATTGGCCTGCTTAAAGAAAGTTAAGGAAGAAAGTAATCTTGCGAGGTCAAAGACTCCATATTTTACTCCGGTAGCATGACTATCACGCAGGAGATAATCAGCACGATCAATGTCAAAATGTCCATGCAATAACTCGCTTACCAGAGGCAGACCAGAACTTCCACTAATAATACTTGTCAGTTCTTTGAAATTAATCTTGTATCTTTTTAGCACGCGATTGATCTCGCTTTTCCCCAAAATAATCTTGAGAGTGGTCTCTTCGTGATGTGGAAATCCGAGCTTTAAGTATTCAAAACTATGTGAAAAAGGACCATGTCCGATATCGTGCAGTAGCGCTGCAATACGCGCTAATTGATAATATTTAGGGAGTATATTCTCCAGCTTGAGATCTTTGGATTTTAACTCATCCAGAGCTTCTGTCATGAGATGCATGACTCCCAGAGAATGTGTAAAGCGTGAATGCTCGGCACCATGAAAGGTGAGGTAACTTGTTCCCAATTGCTTAATCCTACGTAAACGTTGAAATTCCGGAGTATCAATTAATTCCAAGAGCACCTTATCGCGGGGGAGTACCAGACTAATATTACCATGGATAGGATCACGAAAAACTTTCATACTATTTTATTAATATTACCACCTGCCCGTCCGTAGCTCCGAAGGAGCGAAGGCGGGTGGATCGGATCGCGGAAGACTTTTTGCATAAGAGAGACTTAGAGGGCCTTCATTATAACACGAACTCTTATAAAGTCTTTTTATTTACAGAGGTCGAGAAAGTCCTCTATTTCGCCATTTTCCTCTTAGTCGATCAAAAAATGCCTGATCTTCGGCAGTAGAGGGGAGAATTTTCACGGATGGACCGCCTGGTCCAGCAGTACATTTAACAAGTGGAATTTCTTCAAAAAAATCTGTCTCTTTTTTTGTGTCGGGATTTTCGTTTGGCATATGCTTTGAAGTTAATACATGCGGATTATAGCATGAATAGGTTAAAAATAGAACGCAGGAAAAATCACATTGTTGTTAAATCATCTTCAAAACCTCGCACCAAGCCATAATATAATCCGGTCTCCTGTTCTGATAATTCAAGTAATAAGCATGTTCAATAAAGAGAACGGGACTGGTACCAAATAGTGTGGAATGACAAGCTGTAAAAGGCTATACTAAGTCATTGACCACACATTTTACAATGCAGAGACAAAAAATACCCCTCTGTCCTTACTGTGGCAAAAAGGAAGTACATCGCCATGGGAAGAACAAACAAAGGCGTGTTAGATACAGATGTAAGCTTTGCAAGAAG